>NZ_JBISEP010000001.1:0-329142 GCF_044383835.1 Paraliobacillus sp. JSM ZJ581 | reverse complement strand
TTCATGATCATGACGCGTGTTTTGTTCATCGCTCTAGAAATGAGTTGGACAAGATGAAAGCGATCAATGATAATTTTTGCATTGGGAAATAGCTCTTTGATGACAGTAACGTAGCCAGCGTTCATATCAATCGTGACGGTTTGAACGTTTTTTCTATCCTTCAAACTATAGTGCGTGATGAAATGATTTTTTAGCGTTCGACTATCCCGCCTATTTAGAATATCTAGGATATCTCCAGTCTCTGCATTGATATATTTAAAAGCCAGCTGCCTTTTCGCGTATTTAAATTCATCAAAAGATAGATGGCTTGGTAACGTTTTGTGATATGGTTTGAAAGCTTTGGCTCCATCAATCAAGATGCGTTGTACCGTAGCGCCAGATACACCGCAGTCTCTCGAGATACTTTTAATCGATTGTGCTTCTGCCGTTTTCACTAGAATCTGTGCCTTGGTGTTGGATGAAATGAAACAATGACGCTTCACGATCGGTGTTTCCGCTGTAAAGCTACGGCCACACGGTTTACACACGAATCGTTGCTTTTTTAATAATAAGTACACCGGATGAACGCCCATTGTAGGTATGGTGATTCGAGATTGTTGCGTGCCGTTTTTATAGATAGAAGCTCCTTCTTTTTTAATATGACAATGCGGACAATGTACTGCTTCATACGTTAATGTAGCATGGATGAACTTACACGTACGCCCTTTATATTCCTCTATCGTAATGCCCTCTCCATCGATATAAATATTTTTATCTTGAATATCTAACAGTTTTCTTGTAAAGTTTGTAATAGACAAGTGAGTTCCCTCCTAGGATTGGTTTTCGTCGACTTTTATTCTACAGGGAAACGCACTTGTTTTCTATTTTTAAAAGACATTTATGTGATAATAATATTCTTATAGTAAACATCTACTGTTGAAAGACGCAGAGCGGAGGAAATAGGCGCGACTCCTGCGGGAACAGCACGCGTCCGAAGATCCACTTGGTAAAGTGACTTTCTTTACCAAGTTAGCTGAGGCCGTGCCCGCGGAAAGCAAGCCTATTTCCGCAGCGGAATAAACATTATTCCTCGTCTTTGATAGATGTTAAGTAAAAATTACACCATCACTTCAATGTTAAATTTAAAAATGACGTTTGTGAGTTTTTTTACTCACCAACGTCATTTATTGTACAACCTTTTTATATTATAAGTGAAAATTGTCAATAGTTTTTAAGTTATTTGTATTATATTTGAATATTTATTAGGCATATATAAATTAGTGTTACTTTTTAGTTAAAAATCCATCTATTGTATCATATAATCGTTCAACGTATTGCACTAAATTGTGATATACTCTTACTGTAACATAATTTACAGTAATAAAATTGATTTTAATTTACTTAACTAGTTAAAGGAAGAATGAGGAGATGGCAGAAAAAAAAGTTGTTTCTATTGAAGATCGAATTCCTAAATTAAAAGAGGCGAGAAAAAAGAAAACAAACAGACGATTAATATTTTATTTATCGCTATTTTTTATTTTAATATCGATCATTGTGTATTTACAATCTCCGCTTAGTCAGGTGAAAGAAATTATTGTTAAAGGAAATAAATACATTGATGACAGTGTTTTGATTGAATTAAGCGAATTAACCAATGAAGTTAATTTTTGGAGTTTTTCTACAAAGACTCAAGAAAAGTTAATCCTAGCACACGATGAAATAAAAGATGTTTCCGTTAATAGAAAATTTCTGAATACTGTCGTAATAGAGGTAGAAGAATTAGAAAAAGTTGCTTATGTTAACAAAAAAAATCGACATTATCCACTTTTGGAAAATGGAGAATTATTAAATACTATTTCTCTAAAATCTTGGCAAGGTGACGCACCATTACTTGTTAATTTTTCAAAAGATGTGTACATAAAAGAAATAGCTAAAGAATTAAAGCTATTATCTAATGCTATTGCTTCGTTAATCTCCGAAATTTATTGGAGTCCTACAGAATCAAATGAGAATAAGGTGACTTTATTAATGAATGATGGGTTTGAAGTTGAAACAACTATCCGTCATTTTTCGAGATATATGAAGACATACCCCTCAATTGTGAATCAGTTGGAAGAAAACCAACAAGGAGTTATAACACTTGGAGAAGGTGGAGCAGTATTCAATCCAATTAAAGTTAAGTCCGAAAATCAGGAGGGTGAAAATGAAGCTACGAGGTAGACATATTGTCTTGTCACTTGTGCTTTTTGTTTTGGGCTTTCTTGCTGCTTATAGCTATCAATTGACAAAAGAGCACCCTCAGATCGTGCAAATGTCAGAACAGGAATGGGAAAAAGATTTCTTTTATCGTCAACAATTAATTCAACTTGAGGAAAAAAATAGAGAGTTACAAGATCAAGTGGATACCTATAGGAAAGACATTAATCAATTAGAACAAAAATTTGGCAATGAAGAAGCTGCAATTAAAAATTATGTAGAAGAGAAAAAGAAACTCCAGATGATTACTGGGGATTTACCAATTCAAGGTTCAGGTGTGAAAATATCGTTAAAAGACGCTGATTATATTCCATCTGAGGAAAATGCAAACCAATACATTGTTCACGACCGACATGTTCAATTAGTTATTAATGAATTATATAGTGCAGGTGCAAAGGCAATTGCAATTAATGGGCAACGAATTTACAAAGATAGTTTTGTCAATTGCGTCGGTCCGGTTATATCTGTAGATGGAAATCAATATCCTGCACCATTTGTGATTGAATCTATTGGCGATCCAGAAGTGTTACGAACGAGTTTAGAATTAACAAATGGTGTGATTGATATTTTAGTAAACGATAATATTGAAGTTAAATTAGAAGCAATTGAGCGCATACAAATGGATGCTAAAATAAGTTAAGTAAGGTGATTGTATTGTCATTAAAAAGTAAAATTATTGTATCCATTCTAACGATGTTTGTTGGATTTATGTTAGCCATTCAATTTCAAACAACAAATAGTTCTGATCAACGTGAAACAAGAGATATGTGGCAAGTAAGAGCACAATTGCAAGAAGAACAACAAGAACAGCAATCGTTAAATGAAAAATTGGACAAACTAGAATCTGTCTTTAAAGAATACGAAAAACAATCAGAACAAGAACAGATGGATGCATTAAAAAAATCAATTAAAGAACTGAAGAAAAAAGCAGGATTGTTAGAAAGAACAGATCGTGGTGTAAAGATAACAATTGATGGTATATTTATAGAATCACCACATGCTCAAGAATATCCAACAATTTCTCCAGAATTATTAAATCGGTTGATCAACGAACTAAATGCTTATGGAGCCAAAGATATTGCTATTGAGAATGAACGGATTGTCAATACCTCACCAATTCGATATGTTAATGGTAAAACGTATGTCAATAATCACGCTTTGCCTGATTTACCAATTAACATATTTGTCTTATCAGATAAACCTCAAAGATTAATTGATTATATGGAAGTGAGCCAATCTCAAGATGAATTTTCTATTGAAGATATGTCGATGGCGTTTACGTTAAAAGAAGAAATAACACTTCCAGCCTATCAGGAAACGATTAACTTTGACTCAGTTGAAGTCAATGAAGAAATAGGTGAAGAATAATGTGGTTACCAGCTATTTTTTTAGTTGTTGGTGTGGCACTAGGTCTATTAACAGACATTACAATTCCTGATCAATACTCAGATTATTTATCTATCGCTATACTCGCATCGTTGGATACTTTATTTGGAGGCGTCCGTGCCCATCTAGATCAAACGTTTGATCCGAAAATTTTAGTGTCAGGATTTTCATTCAATATTGGGCTGGCTGTTTTATTAACTTTTATTGGTGTGAAATTAGGAATTGACTTATATTTAGCTGCTGTGTTTGCTTTTGGTGTAAGGTTATTTCAAAATATTGCAATCATTCGCAGATATTTATTTCTACAAAAAAAAACAAAAAAACATGATATTTAATTGTTTCTAGACAGGAAAATGTTCGCTAAATGTAGAATAATGTAGTAAAGTTTAAAGAAGAGCTCTAATGCCTCTGATTTTATCCGGTATTAGAAATTTAGTGAAATATTTAAATCCATATTTTCTGGGTTTATTATGTTTCAATTATAATTTATAATAAAACTAATCTACTAATTTTTCAAAAACATGTTAAAATGATAGTTACATATATTAACAAACAACTATCAAACATGGTAGATGTGAAATGATAATTAATAATTGATTCATAATTTTATAATTTGTAACCTTAATGTAGGAGGTGCCTTGTTTGTGAACAATAACGAAATTTTAGTCAGCTTGGATATAGGTACATCAAAAATTAAAGTGATTATTGGTGAAGTGTTAAATGATTCTTTAAATATTATTGGCGTTGGTACAGCCAATTCCAATGGAATGAAAAAGGGCGCCATAGTAGACATTGATCAAACTGTTCAATCTATTAAAAATGCTGTAGAGCAAGCGGAGAGAATGGTTGATATGCAAATCGATCGTGTGATTGTTGGTGTGAATGGTAATCATGTACAACTTCAACCTTGTCATGGAGTAGTTGCTGTTTCTAGTGAGAATCGTGAAATTGGTAATGAAGATGTAACAAGAGTAATTGATGCAGCTCAAGTTATTTCCATTCCGCCAGAAAGAGAAATAATCGATGTTGTACCAAAACAATTTATAGTGGACGGTTTAGATGAAATTACTGATCCAAGAGGGATGATTGGTGTCCGGTTAGAAATGGAAGGAACGATTATAACTTGCTCCAGAACTATGTTACATAATGTATTAAAATGTGTTGAAAGAGCTGGTTTAGAAGTAATTGACATATGTCTGCAATCACTAGCAGCAGGAGCTATTGCACTATCAAAAGATGAAAAAAACCTAGGGGTAGCTCTAGTTGATGTAGGTGGAGGGAATACAACAGTAGCTGTATTTGAGGATGATCATCTAACTGCAACTAGTGTAATCCCATTAGGTGGAGATAACATAACAAAAGATATTTCTATCGGATTAAGAACTACTTCAGAAGATGCAGAAGAAATAAAAATGAAACATGGACATGCTTTTTATGAAGAAGCACGTGAAGAAGAAACTTTTGAAACTTCTATTATCGGAAGTGATCAAAAGCAAATATTTAATCAATTAGACATTTCTGATATGATTGAAGCAAGATTGGAAGAAATTTATACTTTTGCTGCCAGAGAAATAAAAAGAATGGGGTATTCTGAATTGCCTGGTGGTTTTGTACTTACAGGTGGTTGCATGAGAATGCCTGGTGTATTAGAATTGGCTCAGGATTTATTTCATGCTAATGTGCGTATTGCAATTCCTGATTATATAGGTGTTAGAGAACCACAATTTACTTCAGGAGTAGGGATTTTGAGATTTTCTTACCATAATGCAAAAATTCAAGGAAAGCAATTATCTGGCGCGGTATCCTTTACCGAATATTCCGATAAGAAGCCAGTGAAGCAAAAAAGAGCGGCGAAAACAGCAGCAAAAGCAGAAGAAAATAAACAACCAGCGAAGAAAAAAGACTCAGGAATTGCTAATTTATTTAAATACTTTTTTGATTAAATGTAAAAATTAGGTGTTCAAGCTTTTTATATATAATTGTTTGGACAAAAACCCCCTCATAAAGATAAAAATACATCAAGAAAACTAGTAAACTTGCAGATTAGGAGGAACAAACATGTTAGAGTTTGATACGGAAATGGATCAGCTTGCAACAATAAAAGTAATAGGTGTTGGAGGCGGTGGAAATAACGCTGTAAACCGAATGATTGAACATGGTGTACAAGGTGTAGAATTTATTGCTGTAAATACGGATTCACAAGCATTGAATTTATCAAAAGCTGAAGTGAAAATTCAAATAGGTACGAAATTAACTAGAGGTCTAGGTGCCGGTGCAAACCCAGAAGTAGGTAGAAAAGCTGCTGAGGAGAGTAAAGAGCAATTAGAAGAGGTACTACAAGGTGCCGATATGATTTTTGTCACTGCAGGAATGGGTGGTGGAACCGGTACTGGTGCCGCTCCAGTTATTGCGCAAGTTGCAAAAGAATTAGGTGCTTTAACGGTAGGTGTAGTAACACGTCCGTTTACATTTGAAGGAAGAAAACGATCTACTCAAGCGGTTTCAGGGATAGATGGATTAAAATCAAGTGTAGACACACTTATTGTCATTCCAAACGACCGTTTATTAGAAATTATTGATAAGAATACACCGATGCTTGAAGCTTTCCGTGAAGCGGACAATGTTTTACGCCAAGGTGTTCAAGGTATTTCTGATTTGATAGCTACACCAGGTTTAATTAACGTTGACTTTGCTGATGTGAAAACGATTATGTCTGACAAAGGTTCAGCGTTAATGGGAATTGGAGTAGCTACTGGGGAAAGTAGAGCAACAGAGGCTGCTAAAAAAGCAATCTCTTCTCCACTATTAGAAACGTCCATTGATGGAGCACATGGTGTGCTTATGAATATAACTGGTGGCACAAACCTAAGCTTGTATGAAGTCCAAGAAGCGGCAGATATTGTAACATCAGCAGCAGATCAAGAAGTAAATGTAATATTTGGTTCAGTAATAAACGAAAATCTAAAAGAAGAAATTGTTGTTACGGTAATTGCAACAGGATTTGATGAGTCTCAAATCGAGACTGCCCAACCAAAGAAACGTCCAATTGCTAATAAAAATACAGTTACAGGCGAAAAAAGACGTGAAACGGTTCAGCAAGAGTCACAAGAACAACAAAAATTTAAAGAAGAAGAGGATACATTAGATATTCCTACTTTCTTACGCAATAGAAATCGACGTAGATAAATTTAATTATATCAACTAAATTAAAAAAGGTTTCGATCAGTTATTAAACTTTGATCGAAACCTTTTTTTGATTATTTTTAAATGTTGTTCATTTCTCTTACTTACATAAGAATTAAAAATATACCTTTAATATCTAGATGAGATAAATAACGTAATAATCTTTTTCTTTTGACAATTTCACACGTAATTTCTTAAAAAATGTTAATAGTAAAAGACAATATTTGACAGACATTGGAATTAATTTTCGTTATACTAATCACAGTGAATAAGTGAAAGAGGGGGAATAGATAATTATCTACTTAGATGCAGTTTGGTTACTTAATATTTTGTTAGACTGGATGATATTGTTGTTAACAAAACATATGAGTAAAGTAAGTACGAAACATTGGACTATTTTTGTAGCTGCATTAGTCGCATCACTTTTTGTACCTATAACAATATTTTACCCTACCTCTATTTTACTTCATCCGATAGGAAAATTAGCTATGTCTATTTTAATTATTGTAATAGGGTTTGGCATAAAACACATTAAAATAACACTTCGCTTATTGTTTACATTTTATTTCGTTACGTTTGCATTAGGTGGATCACTTACTGCCATACATTTTTTTCTATCGAGTCCAGCTCAATTAGCACCGACTGGTATAGTAACGTGGAGCAGCGGCTTAGGCGACCCAATAAGTTGGTCATTCGTTATTATCGGGTTTCCCGTTGTGTGGATATTTACTAAAAATCGCTTGGACAAGCACACTTTAACACAATTTGAAGCAGAACAAATCATGCGTGTGTCATTTCATTATAACAATACTGTTATCTCAACAACCGGGTATGTTGATAGTGGGAACCAATTAATTGATCCATTTACTAAAAAGTACATTGTAGTTTGTGATTATTCAATTATTAAGCAGCTTTTTTCAGAAGAACAAATTAAAGAAATGAAAAAAGCTCAAGCTAGCTATCAATTCGAAAAATTGGGAGCCTATTTTACTAAGCCAATTGATATTGTTCCTTACCATGGTGTTTCAGGAGAGCCACAATTTATGTTAGCTTTTAAACCTGAAAAATTTACTATTTACTATGAAAAACAAAAAATTCTAGTTTCTAATGTCATTGTAGGGCTTCAATTTAGTCAATTGGCTACAGATGGAAGTTATCATTGTTTGCTACATCCAGCATTATTCAATCAAACTACTTTACAATTAGCTTAAGGGGGAAGAGGAAATGTTTAAAAAATGGCTGTTTTCTGTCAAACTACGTTGGTATAAGATTCGAATAAAATTAGGATTGAAACCAAAAGCAATCTATTATATTGGTGGGAGTGAAGCATTACCACCTCCTTTATCAAAAGAAGAAGAGCAAATATTATTAAAAAAATTACCTGATGGTGATAAAGCAGCAAGAGCTATGTTAATCGAACGAAACCTACGTTTAGTTGTATACATAGCAAGGAAATTCGAGAATACAGGGATAAACATTGAAGATTTAATTAGTATTGGAACAATTGGTTTAATTAAAGCAATTAATACATTTAACCTTGATAAAAAAATTAAGTTAGCAACATATGCATCTAGATGTATTGAAAATGAAATTTTAATGTATTTAAGGAAAAATAATAAGTTGAAATCAGAAGTATCCTTTGATGAGCCTCTAAATATAGACTGGGATGGGAATGAATTATTACTATCTGATATTCTTGGTACAGATGAGGATATAACAATTAAAGAATTAGATGCAGACGTTGATAAAAAGTTATTACAAAATGCTTTAGAACAATTAAATGAGCGTGAAAAGCAAATTATGGAACTACGATTTGGTTTAGTAGGAAATCAAGAAAAGACACAAAAAGATGTTGCCGATATGTTAGGCATATCTCAATCATATATTTCTCGTTTAGAGAAAAAAATTATTCGGAGACTTCAAAAAGAATTTAATAAAATGGTGTAAACCTTATTACTGTAGTATTAAAAGATTTTTCAATTGATATAAGGAAATTTTTCCTGCATAAAAGGTCTTCCTGGTGGTGATACTGTTCCATGAACAGCATCTCCAAACGGGAGGATATATCATGACAAAACATAAAGTTGAAATTTGCGGTGTTGACACCTCTACTTTACCAGTACTTAAAAATGAGGAAATGAGAAAATTATTTAAAGAATTGCAAAGTGGTGACTTGAGCGCACGTGAAAAATTAGTCAATGGGAATCTACGATTAGTATTAAGTATTATCCAGAGATTTCAAAACCGTGGTGAATATGGTGATGATCTATTTCAGGTAGGTTGCATCGGCTTAATGAAATCCATTGATAATTTTGATTTGAGTCAGAATGTTAGGTTTTCTACGTATGCAGTGCCAATGATTATTGGCGAGATTCGTCGTTACTTAAGAGATAATAATCCGATTCGGGTATCTAGATCATTACGTGATACAGCGTATAAAGCGCTACAAGTGAAAGAGAAATTAATGAGTAAATCATTAAAAGAACCAACGCCTATGGAGATCGCTAAGGAAATGGACGTGCCACATGCCGATATCGTTTTTGCAATGGACGCCATTCAAGACCCTGTATCATTGTTTGAACCGATATATAATGATGGTGGCGATCCTATTTTTGTCATGGATCAAATTAGTGATGATAAAGATAAAGAATCGAATTGGCTGGATCAAATATCTTTAAAAGAGGGGATGCATCGTCTTAATGAACGCGAAAAAATGATTTTAACAAAACGTTTTTTTCAAGGGAAAACACAAATGGAGGTTGCCGAAGAAATTGGTATTTCGCAAGCGCAAGTTTCACGATTAGAAAAAGCAGCAATGCAAGAAATGAACAAAGAAATGTTTGAATAATAAATAGCATAATTAAGCTTTTTTAACGCATATGATTTATTACGAATCAGATACACTACCTTATTTTAAGCGTGTATCTGTTTTCTTTTTTTACACAAACAATTTTTGAAAAAAAGATAAATTAGTACGTTGCGATGCATATAATCACTAATAAAAAGGTGGGGGTGTGATTATGGTTACGTTAACAAATATGCAGTTAAAAGAAATTATATTAGTGGAAAATGGTGAGAAAATAGGAATGATTGTTGATTTGGATATCGATGAGGAAAAAGGGAGAATAATACAGCTGGTGGTAGGTACTAAGAACAAAGTTATTCCTTTGTTTGGAAAGCAAGATGAACTGGTTATTCCGTGGGAAGATATCGTTACTGTCGGGTCGGATGTTATTTTGATTCGAACAAATAAACATAAGCGCAATTGAATAAACGGGAAAAAATGCGCAATTTACACATATTTCGATTTTTATAAGAATTTAATTCAATTATATGATAAAATAGTTAAAAATACGAAGGAGCAAATGATTTGGAACCTTTTATTCAAATTCATTCATCAATCGTTGGATTGAATGCATGGCATGAGGTCGATCCTAATTTAGTTGTTGGATTTACTACACGACATGGCGGTGTTAGTAAATCACCATATGATTCCTTTAATTTAGGATTGCATGTAAATGATAACCAACAAGATGTTTTAGCTAATAGAAATGTGTTAAGTCAACTATTAGCTTATCCGCTTAACAATTGGGTGATGGCCGAACAGACACATGGTACAAAAATTCATCTGGTTACATCAGCGGATAGAGGAAGCGGTGCATTAGATGTTGCAACAGCCATTCCAAATACAGATGGTTTAATTACTAAAGAAAAAAACATATTATTAGTAGCTATGTTTGCTGATTGTGTACCTCTTTATTTTTGGGATACATCTACGGGATGGATAGGTATTGCACATGCAGGATGGAAAGGTACAGTAAAACAGATGGCTGTCAATATGATTAAAAAACTGAAAGCACATGGAGCGAATATAGATACGCTCTATGTTGGTATCGGTCCATCAATTTCACAAACGAATTATGAAATTAATAATCATGTATTCAATCATATTCCTATAAGATTTCGTGAACAAGTAACCAAAAAAGTAAGTGATATGAATTATTTATTAAATCTTTCATCGTTAAACTATTATATGTTGATTGAACATGGTATTCAACCAGAAAATATATATCAATCACATCTTTGCACATATAGTGATCCATTATTTTTTTCATATCGTTATGAAAAAGGACAAACAGGTAGAATGTTAGGCTATATAGGTAAAAGGTGTAATTGAACCAACAGAAGGAGTAGTGTTAATTGAGTGTGCAAGCTAACTTAAAAGAGATACAAAAAAATATAAGTGACGCATGTGCGAAAGTTAATAGAGATACGAAAGAAGTGACGATTATCGGTGTAACGAAGTATGTCAGCATAGAACGTGCGGCTGAAGCAGTTGAAACCGGAGTTAGTCACTTAGGAGAGAACAGATTAGAAGGCTTAAAAGAAAAATCTAATCGTTTATCATTGAACAATGTTGTATGGCATTTTATTGGATCTTTGCAATCAAAGAAAGTGAAGCATGTAATAAAAGAAGTTGATTTTATTCACTCGCTTGATCGTTTATCTTTAGCAAAAGAAATAAATAAACGGGCCGATCAGCCAATTTCATGTTTTATACAAGTAAACACAAGCGGAGAGCAATCTAAGCATGGACTAGCCTCAACAGAAGTGATTGATTTTGTTCAAAAATTGCAAGCTTATCCGCAGATTCGTGTGGTTGGTTTGATGACGATGGCACCTTTAACTAATGACGAATCGTTACTACGAAGCACGTTCCGTCAGTTACGATTATTACGGGATGACGTTCAAAAATTGCATCTAAGCTATGCGCCTTGTTCTGAGTTATCAATGGGGATGAGCAATGATTACGCCATCGCTGTTGAAGAAGGTGCAACATATATTCGAGTTGGCTCAAATCTTGTTGGCTAAAGAGGTGAAAAAATGAGTTTTAAAAATAAACTAAAAACGTTATTTTCTGTTGAAGATGAATATGAGTATGAATACGTAGAAGAAGAACAAGAAGGGATAGAAAGTATGTCTCGTAGTGAAAAGCGTCAACCACAAAATGTAGTAAGTTTGAAATCAGTAAAAGCAACTGCAAAAGTAGTACTGTGTGAACCTAGGTCTTATGATGAGACACAAGAAATTGCGGATCATATTGTTAATCGACGCTCAGTAGTAATCAATTTACAAAGAGTAGATTATCAGCAAGCAAAACGAATTGTTGATTTTTTAGGCGGAACAGTATATGCTGTTTCAGGAGAAATGCAAAAATTAGGTCCGCATACTTTTCTTTGTACGCCAGATAATGTAGATGTTTCTGGAAGTATTACACAATTAGTAAGTGAGGAAGAAGATTTTGAACAAAGGTGGTAAATTATATGGGTTTGTATAGTATTATTATGAGTTTGATTAACTTATATAGTATGGCATTAGTCATCTATATACTTATGTCATGGTTTCCTGGAGCAAGAGAATCATCAATAGGAGAATTTTTAGCAAAAATTTGCGAACCTTATTTGGAGCCATTTCGTAAAATAATCCCTCCAATTGGTATGCTAGATATTTCACCAATTGTAGCTATTTTAGTATTGACTTATCTTATTCCAAATGGTGTCAGAGTGTTGTTTAGCTGGTTTATTTGGTAATAACAATTGGTATTATAGGTGAAGATGATGTAGGTGAGTAAATGGATATATACCAACATTTCAGAAAAGATGAACAACCGTTTATTGATCAAATGCTAACGTGGAAAGAACAAGTTGAGATACAACATAGAACCAAGTACAGTGATTTTTTAGATCCAAGGGAACAACAGATTTTAAAGAGTCTAATTGGAAATGATGAACAATTTGTTCTTGAATTTTTTGGTGGGGGAGAGCAATCGGAAAGACAACAAGCGATATTATCTCCTTATTACCAATCAATTAACTTATCTGATTTCCCAATTGTATTGTTACAAGCTAGTTATCCGAATAAATTTGTTACAATAAAACATCGAGATGTTTTAGGTGCATTTGTATCCCAAGGGTTAGCAAGGCGCAAATTAGGAGATATTGTCATTGATGAACATAATATTCAAATTGCAATAGCTGAGGATGTTGCTTCTTTTGTCGAATTGAATTTAAAAACGATAAAAAATGCATCAGTACAATGGGTTAACGTATCATTTGATCAAGCGATAATAAGTAAAGAGCAATGGTATGAACGACAAGCCGCAGTAAGTAGTTTGCGGTTAGACGTATTAATAAAAGAAATTTATCGTGTTTCTAGACAAGCAGCAGTACAAGCGATAACAAGAGGGTTAATTAAGGTCAATTTTAAAAAAGTTGAAAACCCTGCTTTTCATGTTCAATCTGGTGATACCTTTTCTTTTAGAGGGAAAGGGCGTAGTAGATTAATCGAATTATTAGGTCAATCAAAAAAAGGTAAATGGATGATTAGATATCATATTTTAAATTAATCAAGCAGGAATTTCTCTATAAATGTCGAAATGTAACTATAACGATGAAAAATACACAACACTTCATAAGGAGGTGGCCATTGTGCCATTGACACCATTGGATATCCATAACAAAGAGTTTACACGTGGTTTTAGAGGTTACGACGAAGATGAAGTTAATGAATTTTTAGATCAGGTAATTAAAGATTACGAATTAGTGATGCGAGAAAAAAAGGAATTAAAACAGCAAGTAGAGGATATGAAAGAAAGATTAGGACATTTCTCAACTATCGAAGAAACATTAAATAAATCGATTTTAATTGCTCAAGAAGCAGCTGAAGAAGTGAAAGGAAATGCTACAAAGGAATCGAAATTGATCATTAAAGAGGCTGAAAAAAATGCTGATCGAATTATCAATGAAGCATTACAAAAGTCTCGCCGTATTGCTATTGAAGTTGAGGAATTAAAAAAACAAGCAAAAGTATTCCGTATGCGTTTGAAAATGCTTGTTGAAGCTCAGTTAGAGTTAATTGAAAACGATGATTGGGATGGATTACTCGATACAGAGATGGATGATGTATATCTCGATCAAGAAGAGTCGAAAACAAATCATTATTAGTCCTTGACGTTTTTCGTATTTTTACATATAATTCATTCACATAAGGTGATAATAGAATTAATATATTGAATAGCAATGAAAGGGAGAGTAAAGTAAGAAATGCTGTTTAAGCGAGTTAGGAATTGGTGAAAGCCTAATACAGTTTCTTATTTGAAGATCACCCTGAAGCTTCTTATTTGAAAATTAGAGTAAAATGAGACGTCTACATCACGTTACGATGCTGAGTGGATGAAGGTAGATAACTATCTTCATTTATGAAGGGTGGTACCACGAGTCTTCTCGTCCCTTACAGGGATGTAGAGGACTTTTTTTATTTTTAAAATTGTAGTAATAGCATTGATTCAGTGATTAAGTGAGTGATTTATCTTTATCTAAGTGTAATCGAAAGTGCAAAATGATGATTCCGTCACCGTTTATACTTGAAAGCAAGTGGCAAGTGTACCCATAAAAAATCTAATTTTAAAAGTAAACAGGAGGAAACAAAATGGATTATAAAGATACGTTATTAATGCCAAAAACAGCATTCCCAATGAGAGGGAATTTGCCAAATAAAGAACCGAAAATGCAAGGAGAATGGGAAGAGAGCAATCTATATCAACAAGTACAAAAGCGTACAGAAGGAAGACCTTTATTTGTCTTACATGATGGACCACCTTACGCGAATGGTGACATTCACATGGGGCACGCGCTAAATAAAGTTTTAAAAGACTTTATCGTAAAATATAAATCAATGAGTGGTTTCCATGCACCGTATGTACCAGGATGGGATACACATGGACTACCAATTGAGCAAGCTTTAGCGAAGAAAAAAGTAAATCGCAAAAAAATGACTACAGCAGAATTTAGAACTAAATGTGAAGAGTATGCGTTGAAACAGGTAGATAATCAACGAACACAATTTAAGCAACTGGGTGTTCGTGGTGATTGGGAACATCCGTACATTACCTTAAATAAAGAATATGAAGCAGCACAAATTGAAGTGTTTGGTGAAATGGCTAAAAAAGGTTACATTTATAAGGGATTAAAACCTGTTTACTGGTCACCTTCATCTGAATCAGCGCTTGCAGAAGCTGAAATTGAATATCAAGATAAGCGCTCTGCTTCTATTTATGTAGCGTTTGATGTGAAAGAACCTGGTACATTACTAGATGGTGATGAGAAGTTCATTATTTGGACGACGACACCATGGACAATACCAGCGAACTTGGCAATTGCGCTTCATCCCGATCTTTCTTATGCAGTTGTAAAAGTAGCTGATCAGAAGTATATTGTTGCAGAAGATATGATTGATCAGATTGCGGAAGTATTAACTTGGGAAAATCCTGAAACTGTAAAAACGTTTAAAGGTAAAGATGCGGAGAAGTTAGTTGCTAAGCATCCATTATATGATCGTGATTCTCTTGTTATTTTAGGTGACCATGTAACAACAGAAAGTGGTACCGGTCTGGTTCATACTGCACCAGGACACGGGGAAGATGACTTTAATATCGCTAAGCAATATGGGTTGGATGTGCTATGTCCAGTAGATGAAAAAGGTGTGTTTACAGACGAAGCACCAGGATTCGAAGGTTTGTTTTATGATGCAGCAAATAAAGAGATTACACAAAAGCTTGAAGAATTAGGTGCATTACTACACCTTAACTTCATTACACACTCTTATCCACATGATTGGCGCACAAAAAAACCAACTATTTTCCGTGCGACAAATCAGTGGTTCGCATCAATTAAAGACTTTAGAGAAGATATTTTAGCTGAAATCAACCGAATTAACTGGTTGCCAAAGTGGGGCGAAACACGCCTGTATAATATGGTTCGTGATCGAGCAGATTGGTGTATTTCTCGTCAACGTACATGGGGTGTACCTATTCCAGTATTCTATGGCGAAGACAGAACACCAATCATTACAGATGAAACAATTCAACATGTGTCTAAATTATTTAGAGAGCATGGTTCTAATATTTGGTTTGAATGGGATGCAAAAGATTTATTGCCAGAAGGTTTCACATCAGAGCATAGTCCTAACGGTACATTCACGAAAGAAATGGATATTATGGATGTATGGTTTGATTCTGGTTCCTCGCATCAAGGTGTACTAGAAGAAAGGTCAGAATTACGTCGTCCTGCAGATGTTTATTTAGAAGGGTCTGACCAATACCGTGGTTGGTTTAATTCATCTATTTCAACTGCAGTTGCAGTGACAGGAAAATCGCCATATGAAACAGTAATCAGTCATGGATTTGCTTTAGATGGTAAAGGTCGTAAAATGAGTAAATCTGTCGGTAATGTAGTTGTACCGTCTAAGATTATGAAGCAATATGGTGCAGATATTCTTCGTCTATGGGTTGCATCTGTAGACTATCAAGCAGATGTACGAATCTCTGATGAGATAATCAAGCAAACTTCGGAAGGGTACCGTAAAATCAGAAACACATTCCGCTTTTTACTTGGAAACTTAGCAGATTTTGACCCGAAGAACCATGTAGTAGAGGATAATCAGTTGCAAGAAGTAGATCGCTATATGCTACTTCGATTACAACAATTAATTAAAAAGGTTACAAAAGCTTATGATGCGTATGATTTCTCTACTGTTTATCACGCCATTCATCATTTCTGTTCGATTGAATTAAGTGCATTCTATTTAGATTTTGCAAAAGATATACTGTACATTGAAGCTGAAGATAATGTTAGACGTCGAAGCATCCAAACGGTATATTATGAAATGATTACCAGCTTGGTGAAATTACTAACACCAATTCTTACACATACTGCTGAAGAAACATGGGGCTTTATTCCAGGTGTAGAAGAAGATAGTGCACAATTAACTGATATGCCAGTAGCTCGTGATATTGCTAACCAAGCGGATCTACAAGAAAAATGGGATCTATTTATGAATGTGCGTGATGATGTATTAAAAGCTTTAGAAGAAGCACGTGTTGAAAAGATCATTGGAAAATCTTTAGAAGCAAAATTAAAAATTGTTGCTAATAATGAACAAACAAAAAATCTTTTAGAAAACATTGCACATTTACACCAATTATTTATTGTTTCTGAAGTGGAGTTATCCTCTGAATTAACTGACGGAAAAGCTTATGAATATGTGACAGTTAAGGTTGAAAAGCATGAAGGTGAAAAATGTGAACGTTGCTGGGTAGCTGCTGATTCTGTTGGAGAAGTAGCTGAGCATCCAAGTTTATGTGTTCGTTGTGCTTCCATTGTCAGAGAACACTATCAAGATTAATTGTAAGCAACAGCTGCTATTAATCGTTTGAAAAATCTATATAAAATAAAAACGTCCAGCTCCATCTTAATAGATAGGGGCTGGACGTTTTTATGTTGCCTATGCATCTCTTCTGGCTTTTAAGTCATTCATAATGTACTTCATAATAATAAATCCAGTTAAGCCGCAAAGCATAATTAATATAGACATCGTTTCTTTAGAAAAAATTCCGCCTAGCGTAACGAAAAATGAACTAATCATCATGGAACCATTAAAAACTAAACCATACACAGCCATATAAGAACTTCGTTTATCATCTGTTGGTATACTTGCGAGGAAATCAGATTGGATTGGCACACGCATTAGCTCTCCAACGGTAGCGAGTATCATAAATCCAAATAATAACCAAACATTATCAAAAAAGCTTATACCAACATATCCAGCTGTGAAAATGGCAATAGACCATAAGAACGTGTTTCCTTCGTTGAAACGAGATATAAATTTTGTAATAAAAACAGTTAAAACAACAACGATAATTGTATTTTCAGATTTTAAGAAACCTACCATTTCAACGCCTGATACTCCAAAACCAAATATCTCTTGTACAGGCATATCATTATTTAACCGAATAGCAATATAATTTTCTAATTGATTTTCGATCGACTGGATAAGAAGACCAGCAATCACAAATAGAATAAATAGTTTATCTCCTGCGACATTTTTGTAACTATTAAACATTTGTTTTAGCACGTTTTTATTGTCGATCGTTTCAGATTTTTCCATCGTTTCGGAAATAAAAAAGATAATGAGTATGTTGGATGCAACGCTTGTTAAGGTCATCGTTAATAATAATTCAAATAAGTAATCATTAAAAGTTAATGCACCTAGTATTCCTCCTACTGCAAAGGCAAGATTGAAACTCCAATATAGCAACGCATAGACACCTTTTCGTTCGTTCGGCTTAGTAATATCAATAATCATAGCGTCACTAGCAGGCCCATCTAAACCAAAAGATGCTGTGATTAAAATAGCCATAAAAAATGTGATTTCAGGAGAAAGCCAAATCGAAGAGTTAGCGATTGTCATAATTGCAAAAGCAATCATACGGATAGTACTAGCTAAAACCATTAATTTCTTACGTCCAATCAAATCAGAATAATAGCCACCGTATAAACCTACAACTAAACTAATCAGTACGTTTGTAATTAGTAGGATCCCGGTTATTGTAGCACCAAAATAGTTTGCAAAATAAATAGCGATAAAAGGAAAGATTGCACCTGCTACCATATCTGTTAGAAAGATTTGACCGATTCTAATTTTTATATTTCTATGATAATTACGAAAAACATGCATAATTTTTTCTCCTTTTTCAACTTAGCAATCATTCAATGGGTAATACTGTTTTATAGCATATATTAATAATTATCTGGATAATACAGTCTCTGGTCGGATATTATCTCATACCCTACAATATAACAAAATTTCAACAGAAAAAACCTGATCGAAAAGAAAATATATTGATCACTAGTGTATTGTGCAATGGAATGAAGATTTACTTTATGGTAAAATGCATAAGAGTAAATTTAATCAGGAGACGGGGGAGACAGATGCGTTATTACATCATCGCATTGATCATTATTACGATTGATCAACTCACAAAGTGGTGGGTAGTTGCGAATATGGAATTAAGTGAAAGTATATCAATTATAGAAAATTTCTTTTATATTACATCACACCGTAATACCGGAGCTGCTTGGGGAATTCTTGCAGGACAAATGGGCTTTTTCTACATAATAACTTCTATTGTTATTGTTGTTATTGTATATTATATACAGAAATATGCAAAGGATAGTTTGCTAACGGGAATTTCGCTTGCTTTTATTTTAGGGGGAGCAATTGGTAACTTTATTGATCGACTTTTTCGTAAAGAGGTAGTTGACTTCTTTGATGTGTATATTGGTAGCTATGATTATCCGATTTTTAATATAGCAGATTCGACATTAGTTATTGGTGTAATACTTGTTTTTATTGCCACATTTATTGATGAAAAAAAGAAAGGAAATAAACAGGCATGACAAAAAAAGAATATATCGTTAAAGAAGAGGATCAAGGTATGCGGATTGATAAAGTATTATCAAACGTGTTGCCAGATACTTCTCGATCACAAATTCAGACATGGATTAAAGAAGGTTATTGTTTAGTTAATCAAAAGCAAGTAAAGGCTAATTATAATTGTTTAACAAATGATGTAATTAACTGGGAAGTTCCGGAATCAGAGCCAATTCATATTATACCAGAAAATATTCCACTAGAGATTATTTATCAGGATGAAGATGTTCTTGTTGTAAATAAACCAAGAGGAATGGTAGTTCATCCTTCAGCAGGTCATTCTAATGGTACGCTTGCAAATGCTTTAATATATCATTGTAAAGAGTTATCAGGGATAAATGGAGTCACTCGACCAGGGATAGTTCATCGAATCGATCGTGATACAAGTGGTTTGCTAATGATAGCTAAAAACGATCAAGTACATCAGCAGTTAGCAAAACAATTACAAGCAAAAACAGTTAAACGTTCTTACGAAGCAATTGTACATGGTGCTGTACCTCATGAATATGGGACAATTGAAGCGCCAATTAGTCGAGATACAAAAGATCGTCAGAAAATGGCTGTTATGTCAGGTGGTAAAGAAGCTGTTACCCATTTTGAAGTAATTGAACGTATTAGTGATCGATTTTCCTATGTGAAATGTGTGTTAGAAACGGGCAGAACACACCAAATTCGTGTGCATATGAAATATATTGGTTTTCCATTAGTCGGTGATCCAAAGTATGGACCAAGAAAGACATTAAAAATCGGTGGTCAAGCATTACATGCAAGAGAATTAGGATTTGAGCATCCTACAACAAAAGAATGGATGCATTTTCAAGTAGAGCCACCAAAAATATTCTTGGATACATTAGCAAAAGTGAAAGAATTACATTGACAAAAGAAACAATTAATGTAATAATCATTAGTAATTAAACGACCTTTAATAACAGTCCCGTGAGGCTGAAAAGGAAACGGTGAATATTACGATTATATGCGTATGTTTTAACCCTTTTCTTCTTACGGAGAAAAGGGTTTTCTACTGTTTGCATCGTAAAGGTTGATTATTACAAAAGGAGCGATAGTGTAATGAAACAAAAAGCAATTCTATTAGATCAAGCAGCTATTAATCGTGCGCTTACACGAATCGCACACGAAATATTGGAACGAAATAAAGGTGTAGATAACCTTATGCTTGTTGGAATCAAAACAAGAGGAGCACCATTAGCTAAAAGGCTACAAGAAAAAATTATCTCGATTGAAGATGTAAAGATACCAATAGGAGAAATTGATATTACATTGTATCGAGATGATTTAAGCCATGCTGTCGAAAATGAAGAACCGGAACTACATCACACGGATTTTCAAGAAAAAATCGCCAGTAAAAAGGTAATTCTAGTTGATGATGTATTGTATACAGGTAGAACGGTTAGAGCTGCAATGGATGCAATCATTGATCAAGGCAGACCGTCCCAAATTCAATTAGCTGTACTAATTGATAGGGGGCATCGAGAGTTACCAATCCGTGCAGATTATATAGGGAAAAACATTCCTACATCACAAAATGAAGTCATCATGGTAGCGTTAGATGAAACAGATCAAGAAGACAAAGTAAGTATTTTTGAAAAAGATAATTAACCTTTAATTAAGTCCAGAGAGACTTGCAAGGTTGCTATAGGATACGTGTAGGCTCAAATTACATGTGTACCTCTTTGCAACATTTGCAAAGAGGTTTTTTTATGGAGAGAAACAGAGGAGGAATTAGATTATGGCAAAATTAGATATGGTAATGGATATACGAGATGTCCCACCAAAATCAAAATGGTTTATGTTAAGTTTACAGCACTTATTCGCGATGTTTGGCTCTACAATATTAGTTCCGTTTTTAACAGGTTTACCACCTGCTGTTGCATTGATTTCAAGTGGATCAGGTACGTTAGCGTATTTGTTCATTACAAAAGGAAGGATACCAGCCTATTTGGGGTCAAGCTTTGCATTCATTGCGCCAATTGGCGCTGCCATTGGAGAAAGCGGGATTCCTGGAGCGATGATAGGAAGTTTTTTAGCAGGTTTAGTATATGGTATATTAGCCCTGTTAATTGGGTCTTTTGGGTTAGATTGGTTAATGAAAATTTTACCACCAGTTGTAGTAGGACCAGTGATCATTGTAATTGGATTAGGATTGGCGCCAACAGCAGTAGATATGGCGATGAATGTGGATGGAACCTATAGCGGAAAACACTTTTTAGTTGCTGTAGTAACACTTGCAATTACAATTATAGGATCATTATTTTTTAAAGGATTTTTCGGACTTATTCCAATCTTGATAGGTATTGTTTGTGGATATATCTTTGCCTTAATACAAGGCATTGTAGACACTTCTACCATACGTGCAACATGGGAATCGATTATTCATGCAGATTCAATCGGAGCATTCTTCGGGGCTGTGTTTGTACTACCTGAGTTTGTTATTCCGTTTAAAGACTTTAATCCATTTGATGTTTTTAGTTGGAGTATTTTCTGGATTATGGTACCAGTAGCTATTGTAACAATTGCTGAGCATATTGGTGATCAAATGGTGCTGTCAAAAGTAGCAGGAAAAAACTTTATAAAAGAACCAGGGCTACATCGTTCTATTTTAGGAGACGGTGTGGCAACAATAATTGCCTCCGTGTTAGGTGGACCACCTAACACGACTTATGGTGAAAATATTGGTGTACTTGCTATCACAAGAGTATTTAGCGTGTTTGTTATCGGTGGAGCTGCAGTACTAGCAATTACGTTTGGATTTATTGGAATTATCCCAGATATAATTAACTCCATACCTACAGCGGTAATGGGCGGTGTATCTATTCTTTTGTTTGGTATTATTGCATCTAGTGGACTCCGTATGCTCGTTGATAACCAGATTGATCTTGGGAATAATAGAAACCTAATTATATCTTCTGTTATTTTAGTCATTGGTATTGGTGGCGCACTAGTAAGAATTAATATTTCCGGAGTAAATATAGAAATAGCAGGTATGGCATTAGCTGCGATCATAGGTGTAGTTCTAAATCTTATCTTACCAGGAAAAGAATCTGGTTACGGCAATGGAAATATGTTCAAATCAGATGGGAATTAATTAAAGAGTAGGGACTGTCTTCTAAAGAAGAACAGTCCCTTATATTAAGGGAGGGAGTCAGTGTGGATCATTTTGTTTCGATAAAAGATCTTACAGACTATGAGCTAATGCACCTAATTAAGCTTAGCGACAAAATGGATAATAACGGTGATGCACCTTTTAAAGAGCAACTTTTTGCGGGGAATTTGTTTTTTGAACCAAGTACACGAACGAAAATGAGTTTTCTTGTTGCTGAAAGAAAGTTGGGCATAGAGGTGCTCGATTTCCATAATGAGACTTCCAGTACAAAAAAGGGAGAAAGTGTGTATGATACAGCTAAAACATTTGAATCAATTGGTGCTTCCTTTTTAGTTATACGTCACCCTGTAAACAATATGGCACAACAATTAGCTGAACAAATCAATATTCCAATTATTAACGCAGGAGATGGAACTGGTGAACATCCGACCCAATGCTTACTTGATTTGTATACCATTTATCAAGAATTTCAAGAATTTCAAGGATTGAATATTGCAATAGCAGGCGATATTAAACATAGTCGTGTAGCTCGTTCTAATGCATATGCATTACAAACACTTGGCGCAAATGTGTTTCTATCTTGCAAAAAAGAATGGCAAGATAAGAGTCTTGATTTCACCTATATGGAACTAGATCAAGCAGTAAAAACATGTGATGTCATTATGCTATTACGTGTGCAAGAAGAAAGGCATAAGCAACATGACCGCCTTAATAAAACAAGTTATTTATCTCAATACGGTTTAACAAAAGAAAGAGCTAATAATATGTTAAATCATGCCATCATCATGCATCCTGCACCAGTAAATAGAGGAGTAGAAATTGATAGCGAACTAGTCGAATGCAAGCAATCACGTATTTTTAAACAAATGGAAAATGGTGTAAAAGCAAGGATGGCTGTTATTTATCACTTATTTCAATCAAGGGGGATTAGTTATGGGAATTATAATCAAAAATGTCAACCGAGTATTGTTCAATAATGAACTACAATTGTGTCAAATACGGATTTCAAATGGTGTAATATCTGAAATTGGTCAAAAAGTAAGGCAAAGTAATGAAGACGTGATTATTGATGGAAAAGAACATATCATTTCTCCTGGGTTTATTGATGTACATGTTCATTTACGTGAACCAGGTGGAGAGGCAAAAGAAACAATTGAAACAGGAACAAATGCGGCAGCTAAAGGTGGTTATACAACGATCTGTGCGATGCCAAATACGAACCCAGTTCCTGATAATAAAAAGACTTTAGAAGCGATATACGAGCGAATGAATCAAACAGCAAAAGTAAACGTATTACCTTATGCATCCATTACAAAAGGTTTAAAAGGTGAAGAGCTTTCTAATATGAAGGAATTAAAAGATGCAGGAGCATTTGCATTTACAGATGACGGGGTTGGTATACAAACAGCTGACCAAATGCTTCAAGCGATGGAGGACGCAGCATCTTTAGATTTGGCTCTGGTTGCACATTGTGAAGACAATTCATTGATACATAGTGGCGTAATGCACGAAGGGGTAACTAGTAAACGAATGCATCTTAAAGGAATACCTTCTGTTTGTGAATCAGTACAGATTGCTAGAGATGTGTTATTAGCAGAAGCAACTGGTTGTCATTATCATGTTTGCCATGTTAGTACAAAAGAATCTGTTCGAGTAATACGTGATGCCAAACGTGCGGGTATTCGTGTGACTGCAGAAGTGACACCACATCATCTATTGTTAAATGAGTCTGATATTAAAGAATCGAATTCAAATTATAAAATGAACCCCCCGCTTCGTACTAAAGCAGACCAGCAGGCACTGTTGACGGGACTACTTGATGGCACAATTGATTTCATTGCGACCGACCATGCTCCACATACAGAGGAAGAAAAGGGGAGAGGAATGAAAGAGGCACCGTTTGGTATCGTTGGTTTAGAGACAGCATTCTCGCTTTTGTATACACATTTTGTACAAACCAATATTGTGACTTTAAGGCAGTTGCTTGATTGGCTATCCTTCAAACCTGCACAAGTTTTTGGAATGGAAGTGGGAAGCTTGAAGATTGGAGCTAAAGCTAATCTTACTTTACTAGATATAACAAAAGAGTGGCATATTGATAAAACTACTTTTCTATCAAAAGGGAGAAATACACCATTTGATAAATGGAAAGTAACGGGTAAACCTGTGTTAACCATTGTCGAAGGTGAAATCGTTTTTGAGGAGGATTACTATGTATAAGCGTCAATTAATTCTTGAAGATGGTACTATTTTTACGGGAAAAGCGTTCGGTAGTTTAGAAGAAAGTGTCGGTGAAGTTGTTTTTAATACTGGGATGACTGGCTACCAAGAGATACTCTCAGATCCTTCTTACTGTGGTCAAATTGTCACTATGACTTATCCGTTAATAGGAAATTATGGGATCAATAGAGAAGACTTTGAAACGATTACCCCTTCTATTTATGGATTTGTAGTAAAAGAGTCTTGTCAACAACCATCTAATTTCAGAAGCGAAGAATCACTAGATCGTTTTTTGAAAGCAAAAGGTATTCCTGCTATTTCAAACATAGACACAAGAAAGTTAACGAAAATCATTCGGAAATATGGCACAATGAAAGGGATTTTGACAGAAGCTTATCTAGAGTTTTTTGATAAAGGTTATGAAAATAGATTAAAAGATACAAAATTAATGCACAATCAAGTGAGTAATGTTTCAACAGTAAAACCATATGTTGTTCCAGGTAGAGGAAAACGCATTGTTTTAATTGATTTTGGTATGAAACATGGTATTTTAAGAGAATTAACGAAAAGGAACTGTCATGTTACTGTTGTTCCTTACCATTATAGTGCAGAAGAAATTCTTCGATTAAAGCCAGACGGAATTGTTTTAACAAATGGTCCTGGTGATCCAAAAGATGTACCAGAAGCAATTGAAATGATTGCTACAGTGATAAATGATATACCTATCTTTGGTATTTGCTTAGGGCATCAACTATTAGCATTGGCGTGTGGTGCGGACACAGAAAAAATGGTGTTTGGACACCGAGGTTCAAATCATCCGGTCAAAGATTTAACTTCTGGAAAAACATATATTACCTCTCAAAATCACGGTTATGCAGTAACTGTAGATTCACTAGCAAAAACAGATTTATCTTTAACACAGGTTGCATTGAATGACGAAACAGTAGAAGGGATTTCTCATAAGAAATACCCTGCATTTTCGGTGCAATATCATCCTGAAAGTTCACCAGGCCCAGAAGACACTAGTTATTTGTTTGATCAGTTTTTAACTGAAATTGATACGTATAAATTAACGGTAAAGGAGTCGATCACATGCCAAAACGTACAGATATAAAGAAAATACTTGTTATTGGATCAGGGCCAATTATTATTGGTCAAGCTGCTGAATTTGATTATTCAGGCACACAAGCTTGTCAAGCGTTAAAAGAAGAAGGATACACAGTTATTCTTGCTAACTCTAATCCTGCAACAATTATGACAGATGCTACTGTAGCAGATACCGTATATATGGAACCGTTGACTGTTGACTTTTTAGCGAAAATTATTCGTAAAGAGAAACCAGATGCCATACTACCAACACTAGGAGGACAAACAGGTCTTAACTTAGCTGTTGAACTTGAAGAAAAGGGAATTCTAGCAGCACATAACACAGCATTACTTGGTACGTCATTAGAAGCTATCCAACTAGCAGAAGACCGCGAGAAGTTCCGAAATCTAATGCATCAATTAAATGAACCTGTTCCAGAAAGTCAAATCGTAACAAGCGTGGAGCAAGCTGTTCAGTTTGCAAGTGAAATTGGCTTTCCGTTAATTGTTAGACCTGCTTATACGTTAGGCGGAACTGGTGGAGGTATGTGTTACAACCTAGAAGAACTAAAATCGATCACTCGAAATGGCTTAGCATTGTCACCTGTAAATCAATGTTTGATTGAACGAAATATTGCTGGTTTTAAAGAAATAGAATACGAAGTGATGCGAGATAAAAATGATCAAGCAATTGTTGTTTGTAATATGGAAAATATTGATCCAGTAGGTGTACATACAGGTGATTCTATCGTAGTTGCTCCTTCACAAACATTAAGTGATAGAGAGTATCAACTCTTGCGCAATGCATCTTTAAAAATTATTCGAGCTCTAGAAATCCAAGGTGGATGTAATGTTCAATTAGCGCTAGATCCAAATAGCTTTGATTATTACATTATCGAAGTTAATCCAAGAGTTAGTCGTTCATCTGCGCTTGCTTCTAAAGCTACTGGTTACCCAATTGCAAAAATAGCAGCAAAAATAGCCATTGGTTTAACACTAGATGAAATAAAAAACCCAATTACAAAAACAACCTTTGCAGCGTTTGAACCAGCTTTAGATTACGTAGTAACAAAGTTTCCTAGATTTCCGTTTGATAAGTTTACTACAGGAAACAGAACACTAGGTACACAGATGAAAGCTACAGGTGAAGTAATGGCAATTGGCAGAACTTTTGAAGAATCTTTCCTGAAAGCCATTCGTTCCCTTGATATTAGTGAAGAAGACTTTAATCTACCTTATCTAACGGATAAATCGACCGATCAGTTATTAGAAAAATTACTGCAAATAGATGACGAACGTGTGTATGTTATTGCTGAACTTATGCGACGTGACGTGTCGGTAGAGAAAATTCATAGCTTAACAAAAATTGATTATTATTTTTTATGGAAATTGAACAATATTATTTCCATCGAAAGGAAATTAACTAAAGCTCCACATTCTATAGAAATTTTGAGAGAAGCGAAAGAAATAGGATTCTCAGATGAACAGATTGCTAGAATGTGGAAGGCGGAGATAGACGGAATTTATCAACAACGTATCAATGAAAAGATCTTACCTGTATACAAAATGGTAGATACTTGTGCCGCCGAATTTGAGTCTGCTACACCATATTACTATAGTACGTATGAAGATGAACAAGAGTCCATTATTTCTAATCGTAAAAAAGTATTGGTACTAGGTTCAGGGCCAATCAGAATAGGACAGGGTATTGAATTTGATTATGCAACTGTTCATTCTGTATTAGCATTAAAAGAGGCAGGATATGAAGCAATTATTTTAAATAATAATCCAGAAACAGTATCGACCGATTTTAGTGTATCCGATAAACTCTATTTTGAACCGTTAACATTAGAAGATGTCATGCATGTAGTAGAATTAGAGAAACCACTTGGTGTTATTGTGCAATTTGGTGGACAAACAGCTATTAATCTAGCAGAAGGATTAGAACGCAGAGGGGTAACTATTTTAGGGTCTGCACTAGAAGCAATTGATGTTGCGGAGGATCGAGATAAGTTTGAGCAAATGCTATCACGTATCAATGTACCTCAACCCAAAGGGAAAAGTGTAAAGCAGCTAGATCAAGCGAAAGAAGCTGCAAACGAGATTGGTTATCCAGTGTTAGTAAGACCTTCTTATGTTATCGGTGGAAGCCAAATGGAGATTGTTTATAATGATCAGGAGCTTTTTGCTTACTTAGATAAAAATACAAAAATGAAACATAAGCATCCAGTACTTATAGATAAATATTTAACTGGAATTGAAGTAGAGGTTGATGCGATTAGTGATGGAGAGACGACGGTGATTCCTGGAATAATGGAACACATCGAACGAGCTGGCGTTCATTCTGGAGATTCCATCGCTGTATATCCATCACAACGTCTTAAACAAGAAATTAAGCAAGAAATTATTGATATAACGATAAAAATTGCCAAAGAACTGCATGTAAAAGGATTAATTAATATTCAATTTGTTGTGCATCATGATGCCGTTTATGTGCTAGAGGTAAATCCTCGTGCAAGTAGAACAATTCCGTTTCTTAGTAAAATAACAGGCGTTACTATGGCTAGAATAGCAACAAAATGTATTATGGGTAAATCATTAAAGGAGATGGGCTATCAAGATGGTTTGCTAGACGAACCAGAACATGTTTCGGTAAAAGTACCTGTATTCTCTTTTAATAAATTAAGAAGTGTGGATATAACTTTGGGCCCTGAAATGAAATCGACTGGTGAAGCAATTGGAAGAGATAAAACTTTAGAAAAAGCACTTTACAAAGGGTTAATCGCATCTGGATTAAATATTCCAATGGAAGGATCAGTATTATTGACTGTTGCAGATAAAGATAAAGAAGAGGCAGCTGAAATAGCAAAAAGATTTCATCAACTAGGTTTTCAATTGTTCGCAACAGAGGGGACAGCAACTTATCTATCGGACAATCAATTACCAGTGACTACCGTTGGTAAGATAGGAACAGAAGAAAAAAATGTACTGTCTATTATCGAGAATGGAGAAGTACAATTTGTAATTAATACACTCAATTCTGGTAAGCGTCCTAGATCCGATGGATTTCGTATTCGTCGAGAAGCGGTGGAGCACGGAATTGCATGTTTAACTAGCTTAGATACAGCTACTGCAATTTTAAATGTAATTGATTCAACGACATTTTCTGCACAGCCAGCAGTGATGAATCAAGAGGTGATCAGATGATTAGAAAAGCTAATCTGACCATTATTGATAATGAAAAAATAGCTGAATCAACATTTTTACTCCATGTTTTAAGTGAAGAATCAACATTAGACATTAAGCCTGGCCAATTTATTCATATAAAAATTGGCCAGGATCACACACATGTGTTGCGTCGACCTATTTCTATAGCTGATGTGGATCATGCCAATAAAATAATAAAAATTATTTTTAAAACGGTAGGTGAAGGTACCAGTTATTTAAGTCAGCAAAAAGTGGGCGAAAAAATCGACGCATTATTACCTTGTGGATCATCTTATCCAATTGATAATCTAACAATGAATCGTGCATTGTTAATTGGAGGAGGAATCGGTGTACCACCGCTTTACTACTTAGCAAAACAATTAGTGAATAAAGGGGTATCGGTTACGTCAATTTTAGGATTCCAAACTGCTTCTCATGTTTTCTTTGAGCAAGAATTTAAAGCATTAGGAGAGGTTTGTGTTGCAACAAATGATGGAAGTTATGGTCATGGTGGATTTGTAACAGATGTGTATCAAGCGATAAAACCAAGTTTTGATTATTATTTTTCTTGTGGGCCAACGCCAATGCTAAAGGGGATAACAAGAGACTTAAAAGAACATAAAGGTTATATCTCTTTGGAAGAGAGAATGGGGTGTGGTGTAGGTGCATGTTTTGCTTGTGTCATTCCGAGTTCAGATGGTGGTTATAAGAAAATTTGTCAACAAGGTCCAGTATTCAATGCAAATGAGGTGATTTTAGCATGAACCTATCCGTTTCTTTACCTGGACTAACGTTAAAAAATCCAATTATGCCTGCTTCTGGCTGTTTTGGATTTGGAGCAGAATATAGTAACTTTTATGATTTGAATCAATTAGGTGCAATCATTATCAAAGCAGCAACAGCTGAAGCTAGATATGGAAATTCGACTCCACGTGTTGCGGAAACTACTGCTGGAATGTTAAATGCGATTGGGCTCCAAAATCCGGGCGTAGCTAATATTATAGCTAATGAATTATCAGAATTACAAGCATATGATACGCCAATTATAGCTAACGTTGCAGGTAGTACAATTGAGGAATATGAAATGGTAGCCAAAGCTTTCAGAAATACAGAGCAGGTCGCAGCCCTTGAGTTAAACATTTCGTGTCCAAATGTGAAAGAGGGTGGTGTGCAATTCGGTACAGATCCTTACCTAGCCTCAGAAGTAACTAAAAGAGTGAAAGCGCAAAGTGATGTTCCTTTATATGTAAAGTTGTCGCCAAATGTAACAAATATTGTAGAAATAGCCGATACTGTAGCAAAAGCTGGTGCAGATGGGTTATCAATGATTAATACATTAACAGGGATGAGAATAGACCTTCAAACAAGAAAACCCATCTTAGCAAATAAAATTGGAGGTTTATCTGGTCCTGCTATTAAACCGGTTGCCATTCGAATGATTTACCAAGTGAAGCAAGCGATAGATATACCGATTATTGGTATGGGTGGTATCACTTGCGCTGAAGATGTATTAGAGTTTTTATTAGCTGGAGCAAACGCTGTTGCAGTAGGAACGGCTAATTTTGAAAATCCATTTATTTGTCCGGAAATTATTACGGCTTTACCTGAAGTACTTAATAAATACGGTTTTTCTTCTGTAGAAGATGCAATTGGGAAGGGGCATATCGATGAATCAACCAATATACTTAGCTCTTGATTTTCCGACTTGGGAACAAACAAGTCATTTTTTACAAAAAAATAATTTAGAAGGTATTCCAGTTAAAGTAGGAATGGAATTATTTTATCGTGAAGGTATAGATGTAATAAAAAAATTACAAGAAAAAAACCATTCTATCTTTCTAGACTTGAAATTACATGACATACCGACAACAATCTATAAATCGATGCGTAATTTAGCAAAGTTAGGAGTCAATTTTGTAAATGTGCATGGATTTGGTGGAGCGGATATGATTAAAGCGGCTAAACAAGGATTAGTTGAAGGCACACCGAGTGATAAAAATCAAGCTAAGTTATTAGTAGTTACGATATTGACATCGATGAATCAAAACATGCTATCTAGTCAATTAGGAATTGCATATCCTTTAGCTGATATGGCCATGCATTTTTCGAAAATGGGGAAAGATCAAGGTGCTGATGGTGTTGTTTGTTCTGCACATGAAGCTGCTAAAATTAAAAATGTGTGTGGAGATGGTTTTTTAACTGTAACGCCAGGAATACGCTTAAAAGATACAAGTAGTAATGATCAACAACGAATTGCAACGCCTGAATTAGCTAAACAAAATGGGGCAGATTATTTAGTTATCGGTAGAAGTATTACTGAATCGGATAACCCGAAACAAAGGTATGAACAAGCATTGAAGGAGTGGGACAATGTCAATAAATAAACAGTTAGCAAACGACTTGTATCAAATAAAAGCAGTTCAAATTAAACCGGATCGTTCATTTACGTGGACATCTGGAATAAAGTCTCCGATATATTGTGATAATCGATTAACGTTATCTTACCCTGACATTCGAAACCGAATTGCAGCTGCTTTTGTTAAGGAAGTAAAGCAATTAGAAGAACAGCCTGATTGTATTGCGGGTTGTGCAACCGCTGGAATTCCTCATGCTGCATGGTTAGCTGATAAGTTAAATTTACCAATGGCTTATGTTCGATCGAAGCCAAAAGGACATGGAAAAGGAAATCAAATCGAAGGGAAAGTAATGAAAGGACAAAAAGTCGTTGTCATCGAAGATCTCATTTCAACAGGTGGATCTGCAATTGAAACAGCTGAAGTATTACGCCAAGATGGAATAGAAGTATTAGCTGTTCTTGCTATTTTCACTTATGGACTGCCTCAGACGATGAGATCTTTTGAGCAACACGACCTTTTATTGCGTACGTTAACTAATTTTGATACGTTAATTACACTTTTGTCAGATGAAGGTACGATTACTGCTGAAGAATATCAAAGTTTAATTGATTGGAGAAATGGTTTAAAACCCCAGTCAGGTAGATAGCTGATTACTATTATTTGAATTCCCTAAAACATAACTCACGATCGAACGCTTATATACATTGATAATAGCGTTTAAATAAACTTTTTTACATTATTATATTTAAATTCCGTTACCCGTTTCATTCGGCTTTTCTGCCGTGAACTTACGATTCAATATATTTTCAAATATGCTGAATAGGATCTATGAGACATAAAAGCTCTCCTTAGTATAGAAACACATTTTTTAAAAAGATTTGTCTACTCTAAGGAGAGTACATCATTATTTAGCTTTGTTTTAGTTTTATTTTATATAAGGTATTAATTTATACAAACAAAAACATTTTTGGATGGAGTTAATGTGAATGATTTGATTTTCTTAAGTTTTCTATAAATGTTTCGTCAGGGGTTACAAATAATGTCTTTTGATTATCATAAGTAACATAACCAGGTTTCGCTCCACTTGGTTTTTTTACATGACGTATTTCAGTATAATCAACCGGTACAGAAGAAGAAGATTTTGCTTTACTAAATAGAGCTGCTAATTGACACGCTTCAGCTAGCGTTTCTTCAGATGGTGTATTTCCACGAATAACGACATGCGAACCGGGAATATCCTTTGTGTGAAGCCAGATATCAGTTCTCGATGCTAATCGAGTAGTAAGATATTCGTTTTGTTTATTATTTCTACCAACATAGATGGGTGTACCATCACTGGAGATGAATTTCTCAGGTTCAGGTTTTTTAGGCCTATTGTTCTTCTTACGAGTTTTAGATCGCTTTCTAACATATCCTTGTTCTTTTAGTTCATCACGTATTTCTTCAATATCTTGCTCCCTTGCAGCTTCAATTTGTTGAATAATTTCTTCTAGATATAAAATTTCTTGATTAGCCTTTTGAATTTCAATTTCTACCTTTATTTTTGATGTTTTTAATTTTTGATACGTTTTAAAATAAACTTGTGTATTTTGACTAGGTGTTTTGTTTGGGTCTAGCGGAATGGTGATTTCTTTTTGCTCAGGATCATAGTAATTTAATACAGTTGCTTGGTCATCGCCAGTTGAAATAGTGTGCATGTGAGCCGTTAATAACTCACCATATCGTTGATAATCATCTGCTTTTTCAGCTTTCTTGAGCGTCTGTTTTTGTTTTTTTATTTTTCGCTTATTTTTATCTATTTCATTTTTCAATAAGCGTAGTAAATCACCGGCTTGTTGCTTGACCCTATCACGCTCTGCTTTGCCAGAATAGAAAGCATCAAGCATACTACTTGTACTAGTAAATACATTTCTTTCCGTCGTGATGTGCGTTAAAGGTAATACATAGAAATCTTCTTTTTTACTTTGATAGATACAAGGCTCATAAACATTTTCGCCTATACTTGTCATTAATTGATTAAAGGCTGTTTCATAAGCAGTGAAAGATCCTAACTTAGCAAGATGAACAATTTCTTTGGCTAATAAAGGAGAAACCCCCATGAAAGCTTGGACAATTTGTTGATCGATTTTTCCTGCATTAAGGTCTAGTTTTTTACGAAATGCATCCGCTTCAGCTTTCAATGGATTTACTTTCCCTTGATTAGGTGGCAAAATGTAAGGTTGGCCAGGTAAAACGGTTCGATGCCTGCTCTGAGAAGGAGATACATGCTTAATACTATCTAGCACATGTCCCTTTTCTTGATCGATCAGTATGATGTTACTATGCTTTCCCATGATCTCTATAACTAACGTCTTTCTAGTTTCGTCACCAATTTCATTTTTTCCTTTAAAAGAAAAGTACACAACACGTTCATTTTCATACTGTTCGATTGCTTCAATAAATCCACCGACTAAATGTTTACGAAGAAGCATACAAAACATTGGTGGCTCTGTTGGATTTTGGTAAGCATCTTCTGTTAAGTGGAATCGTGCATAACTAGGATGTGCGGATAGCAGTAAAGATTTGTTTGTTCCTTGTGCACGTATAGTCAAAAGTAATTCTGTCTTGGTTGGTTGGTATATTTTAAGTACTCGGCCTGTTACTAAATTTTCTTGTAATTCATTTGTTATTGCACGTGTTACAACACCATCGAATGTCACTTTCATCACCTCATGTTCATATTATACATTTTTTATTCCTTTTCTGCATAGATTTGATTAGGAGCGAATGTAATGGAGGAATGTGAAGTGAAATGGTATCAATTAGGTGAGCGTGAATTAATGGACAAGCTTTCGACCAACCGAATGAAAGGGATAACGAATGAGGTAGCCGCAGCTCGGTTAAAGAAATTTGGCTTAAATCAACTAAATCAGCGACAACGTTCTTCGCTTCTTTTTTTATTTTTGAAGCAATTTCAAGACTTTATGGTGTTAGTGTTATTGGCTGCAACTTTATTGTCAGGTTTATTAGGAGAATATGTAGATGCAATTGCAATTATCGTTATTGTATTAATGAATAGTATATTAGGTTTTTTTCAAGAGCAAAAAGCGGAGAAATCATTGGCGAAATTGAAAGAATTATCTGCCCCGGTTGCACATGTGTTAAGGGGGGGGGAATGGCTGACTATTCCTTCTACAGATATAGTAGTTGGAGATATCGTTAAATTATCAAGTGGTGATAGAATTGTTGCTGATATGCGGATAATCAAAGAGAAAAGCTTAGAAATCGAGGAGTCCGCATTGACTGGTGAATCTGTTCCAGTAAATAAAACGTCTAATAAAATCTCTCAAGATAATATTGAATTTGCTGACCAACACAATATGGCTTACATGGGTACTCTAGTGACGAAAGGAACTGGACTAGCGGTTGTTGTCGCTACTGGTATGCAAACGGTCATGGGACAAATTGCAGATCTACTAGTACAAACGAAAGCCCAACCAACGCCATTAGAAAGACGATTAGAGAATTTAGGGAAAATATTAATTGTGATTGCTTTGCTTTTGACAGTGATGGTAGTAGGGGTTGGTATTTGGCAAGGTCATCCATTATATGACATGTTTCTTTCGGGGATATCTTTAGCGGTTGCTGCAATTCCAGAAGGATTACCGGCGATAGTTACTGTTGCACTTTCATTAGGTGTGCAACGAATGATCAAAAAGAAGGCGATTGTTCGAAGGTTATCTGCAGTTGAAACGTTAGGGAATACAACTGTTATTTGTTCAGATAAGACAGGCACATTAACAGAGAATAAAATGACGGTGAAACAATTGTATGTTAATCATCAGTTAATAGATGTTACTGGAGATGGTCATGAGTTAAAGGGAAGCTTTTATGTTAATCAACAAAAAACACAAGATAGATTAATAAAAGAAGCCTTGTTGTATGGTATGCTATGCAGTCACGCATCAATAAAAAAACAAAACAATAAATGGTTAATGGATGGTGATCCTACTGAAATCGCATTATTAGTAGCGGCATATAAAGCTGACCTAAATGAACAATCGCTTGAATCGTACAAAAATATAGATGAAATTGCGTTTGATTCAGATCGAAAGCGAATGACGGTCATTGTCGAAGATAGTTTGAATCGACGATTTGCAATTACTAAAGGAGCACCAGATGTTCTATTACCTCGATCGAATTATATCCTTGATGACAAGGGGAAAAGACCAATTACAAGTAAAGACAACAACAACATAAATCAACAGGTTGATCATATGGCTGCTAGTGCATTGCGAACAATTGCGATATGTATTAAACCACTTTCAACAGAAACCACGTTTGATAATCATTCGATTGAAAATAATTTAACTTTCGTTGGTCTAGCAGGTATTATCGATCCGCCAAGAAAAGAAGTGAAACAAGCGATCAAGGCATGTAAGGATGCTGGTATAAAAACAGTAATGATTACAGGGGATCATGCCAAGACTGCAACCGCTATTGCCAAGCAACTAAATCTAATTACACGAGAAGATGCTGTTTTAACTGGGTATCAATTAAATCAAATGTCTGATCAATCCTTATCCGAGAAAATTGATGACATTCACGTATTTGCACGTGTGACGCCTACTCATAAATTGCGTATTGTTCAAGCGTTACAACAAAAAGGACATATTGTAGCGATGACTGGTGATGGTGTCAATGATGCACCGGCATTGAAAGCTAGTGATATTGGTATTAGTATGGGGATTGCTGGTACTGATGTAGCTAAAGAAGCATCATCATTAGTGCTGTTAGACGATAATTTTATTACTATCGAAGCAGCAATTAAAGAAGGAAGAAATATTTATGAAAACATCCGTAAGTTTATCCGTTATTTATTAGCGTCCAATGTAGGTGAAATATTAGTAATGCTCTTTGCGATTATGTTATCCTATCCTTTACCTCTAATACCTGTCCAAATCTTATGGGTTAACTTAGTCACCGATGGATTACCGGCGATGGCATTAGGTTTAGATCAACCAGAACAGAATGTAATGAAAATGCCGCCTCGACCAGTGAAAGAAGGTGTTTTCTCTAGAGGCTTAGGTGTTAAAATTATTACAAGAGGTTTAATGATAGGGTTAGTTACTTTGTTTGCTTTTATAACCGCTTATCAGAATGATCCGACCCACTTAACATATGCAAGAACGATCGCATTTACGACATTAGTAATGGCGCAATTAATTCACGTGTTTGACTGTCGGAGTGAACGTTCTGTTTTTGCTAGAAACCCATTGCAGAATCTATATTTAATCGCAGCGGTGATATCTTCCATTCTTTTATTATTACTCGTTATTTATTATCCTCCGCTACAAATAATTTTTGAAACACTGCCAATTCGTTCAAATGATTGGATTTATGTAGTAAGTATGGCTGCAATACCAACTGTATTATTCGGTTTTATCCCATCAAAAAAATAGTGAATAGGAAAGTAGACGGGATTGTCCTATCTACTTTCTTTTTATTTTGTTAAAATAAAGGGATAGCAAAGTGAGTAAGAAAAATCCTTTTATAATGGATGTGATGAAATGACAAAAAGTATGACAGGTTTTGGGGAAACCTCTTTAACTACAAACGAAAAAGTGATTGCTGTAGAAATAAAAACAGTTAACCATCGATTTCTCGATATTTCTATTCACGCTCCGACTAATCTTTATCGTTTTGAGCATGATATAAAAAAAATAATCCAAAAAAATTTAAAAAGAGGAAGAATAGATTGCACAATAACTCTCGAAAATAAAGAGAAAAATCAATCAGGTTATTCGATAAACTGGGATCTATTGGCATCTCATATGGATGCTATTCAAGCTATTCAAGCAAGATACAATATTTCTGTAGGAGAAGCAGTGTCTTTATTATCTGAGATACCAGATATTGTTTCCATGCAAAAAAATTCTTTAGATAAAAATCTGATAAATCATATCCTTGAAACGGTTCAAATTACTTGTGATAAAGTAATTAACATGCGAATAGAAGAAGGTCAGTTAATTGCTGAAGATGTGATGAATCGTTTAGAAATAGTGAAGAAGACAATAAATCAGTTGGGTGATCGAAGGGAAACTGTTATAATGGATTATCGGGATAGAATTTTAGATAGAATTTTCACTCTAAGCAACAATCAAATGGAAAACTCCACACAAATTGACCAAGAGGTAGCTTTATTAGCGGAAAAGGGTGATATCACGGAAGAAATCACTCGATTACATAGTCATGTAAAACAATTTTATAAAACAGTGCGTGAAGAACAAATGATTGGAAAGAAGTTATCGTTTATTTTACAAGAAATGCAGCGCGAAGTGAACACAATCGGATCAAAATCAAATGATACGCTAATCAGTCGTTGGGTAGTAACCTTAAAAACTGAAATGGAAAAAATAAAAGAACAAATTCAAAATATTGAATAATGATTTTCATCTGATTCAAGTTTGTACTATAATAAAAAAGATTACAAACGAAAATAATTTATTTTACTTAAGGAACATATCTTGATATATTATGATTTTTATTTAGAGGAGGAACAAGATTGAGCATAAAGTTGATTAATATTGGCTTTGGTAACGTTGTGTCAGCTAATCGAATTATTTCGATTGTATCACCGGAATCCGCGCCAATAAAACGTATTATTACGGTAGCAAGAGAGAATAATAAACTAGTAGATGCTACATATGGACGTAGAACAAGAGCTGTAATCATAAGTGATAGTGATCATGTCATTCTTTCTGCTGTCCAACCTGAAACGGTAGGGCAACGTGTGTTGAGTCATGAAGAAATAACTGAAGAATAAGATGAACACGCAGATATCAATTATTGTGTTTGAAAAACAGGAGGATCTATTTTGATTGAAGAAAAGGGTATTTTATTTGTATTATCAGGCCCCTCTGGTGTAGGAAAGGGGACAGTTCGTAAGGCGCTATTTGACAAAGCTACAGATTTGCAATATTCAATCTCTATGACAACGAGAAACAAAAGGGTAGGGGAGACGGAAGCTGTTGATTATTTTTATCGCTCAAGAGAAGAATTTGAACAAATGATTCAAGACAACCAGTTACTTGAGTATGCAGAATATGTCGGGAATTATTATGGAACCCCTCGTAAATATGTAAAAGAAACGTTAGAATCCGGAAAAGATGTGTTTTTAGAAATTGAAGTACAAGGTGCATTACAAGTGAAAAAGAATTTTCCGGAAGGTGTTTTCATATTCTTGTCACCGCCCAATCTAGAGGAATTAAAAAATCGAATTGTCAATCGTGGTACAGAAAGTGAAGATCTTGTAGCTAATCGCTTACGTGCAGCTAAACAAGAAATAAAAATGATGGATGCATATGACTATGTTGTCGTTAATGATCAAATCAATAAAGCGGTTGAGAAAGTTCAAGCAATTGTAAAAAGTGAGCATTGCAAACGTGAACGTGTGGCAAATCAATACAAAAAAGTGTTGGAGGTAGAAGAAAAATGATGTTAGAGCCATCTATTGATAAATTACAAACAATAATTAATTCGAAATATACTTTGGTATCCTTAGCTGCAAAGCGAGCACGTCAAATCCAAGAAGTGAAAAGGTACCAAATTGAACATCCTTTGTCTGCAAAAAATGTAGGCATCGCACTAGAAGAGATTGAAGCGAAAAAGCTTACTTATATTCCTGCAGATGTTAAAGAAAGAAGATGACCACTTTCTTTTTCATTGTTCCCTCGTTTACCTTATGTAGACGAGGGTTTCTTCTATAACATGAAATAGTCAGTCTTAACTTAATAAAGAGGTGATAAATATGTTAAACGGTTTGCGTGTTGTATTAGGTGTGTCAGGTGGTATTGCTGCATATAAGGCATGCGCGCTAACAAGTAAATTAGTGCAACAAGGTGCAGAAGTAAAAGTGATTATGACACAAAGTGCACAAGAATTCGTTACTCCTTTAACCTTTCAAGCTATTGCTAGAAATCCAGTATATACAGATACATTTGATGAGAAAGATCCAAGTAAAATAGCACATATAGACTTAGCTGATTGGGCTGATATATTCATTATTGCTCCGGCAACAGCTAATATCATTGGAAAGATTGCTAATGGCATCGCGGATGACATGCTATCTACTACTATATTAGCTACGGAAGCAGATGTATATATTGCACCTGCTATGAATGTTCATATGTATGCCCACCCCGCAGTAAAAAGAAATATGAAAACAATAGAAGAATGGGGTTATCGATTTATTGAACCAGGTGAAGGGTATTTAGCTTGTGGTTACGTTGGCAAGGGTAGGTTAGAAGAACCAGAAACAATTGTTGATGTTATAAAAAAAGACCAAGATAAGAAGCAATTACTGGCAGGGAAAAGGATGCTAATATCTGCTGGACCAACGCAGGAAAAAATCGATCCTGTTCGTTTCTTTACGAACCATTCATCTGGTAAAATGGGATTTGCATTAGCAGAAGTGGCAGCTAAATGGGGGGCTAAAGTGACGTTAGTTGCTGGTCCAGTTTCTCTTAAAACACCAGCTAATGTTAAAAGAATAGATGTTTCAACAGCAGAAGAAATGTATCAGGCAATCCACACACATTTTGATCAAAGTGACATTGTTATTAAAGCCGCTGCTGTAGCTGATTATCGTCCAAAAGTTACTTATGAGGATAAAATGAAGAAAAAAGATGGAGATTTAACTATTGAGTTCGAACGTACAAAAGATATTTTAAAAGAGCTAGGCCAAAGGAAAATGCATCAATTTTTAGTCGGTTTTGCTGCAGAAACGAATCATCCGCTATCATTTGGCGAGAAAAAACTAAAAAGCAAACAGTTAGATGCGATTATTATAAATAATATAAAAACACCAGGTATTGGGTTTCAATCAGATACAAATGAGGTTATTTATTTACATCAATCTGGTGAAACCAATCACTTTAGTCTAGCGACAAAACAAGAAATAGCAAAACAAATTTTAATGCAAATAAATAAAGATATAAAGGTTGATTAGTGGTGAATGTTGCAAAAGTTGTTGTCGATGTGCCAGTCGCGCAAACCAATCGTATATTTGATTATAAAATACCGACACATATGGCAAAGTCTGTTTTTCCTGGTATGCGTGTAATTGTTCCATTTGGTCCAAGAAAAATCATGGGTTATGTACTTGAAGTGACCGATCATTCTGAAGTAGAAAAAATAAAGCCAATCGATGATTTGATGGATATTACACCAATACTAACGTCGGAGTTATTACAATTAGGGAAATGGTTAGCGGATTACACATTGAGTTTTTACATTTCAACGTTTCAAGCAATGCTACCTCAAGCATTAAAAGCATCGTACGAAAAAGAAATACATCGTTTAAGTGATACGTTGCCTCATAGCTTAGAGACTTTTTTTTGTGGGAGAGATTATATTACCTACCAATCATTTATTGATGAAGGAGGTTCATATTATAGTTTACAGCAAGCAATTCAAGCTGGTGAAATAGAAGTTATTTACCATGTTCACTCGAAAGAAACAACGAAAAAACAAACAATGATTTACTCACAAGTAGAGCCACTACAATTAGAAGAAGCAATTGCAAACCTACCTAAACAAGCCAAGAAGAAGAGGGCGATTTTACAATTCTTCCAAGAAAACAGAGAACCTATTAAGAAAAAGCAATTGTATATGAAGTTAAATACAACGCATGCTACGGTAAAACAATTAATAGATGACGGTTTATTAAAAGAAAAAAAAATAGAAATTTATCGTGATCCTTATCAAAACAAAGAGGAAGAAAGATCAAGACCTCTACCTTTAATGAATCAACAAAAACAAGCGATGGCTCCGATCTGTGAAGCGTTAGATTATAGTCAGCATCACGTCTTTTTATTACAAGGGGTGACTGGTAGTGGTAAAACAGAAGTTTATTTACAAGCTATTCAACATGCGATGAAGAAAAATAAAGAAGCAATTGTGTTAGTTCCGGAAATATCATTGACTCCACAGATGGTTCAGCGGTTTAAAGCGAGGTTTGGTGCAAAAGTTGCGGTAATGCATAGCGCATTATCGAAAGGCGAACGATATGATGAATGGCGAAAAATACATCGAAAAGAAGTCCAAGTTGTAGTGGGAGCCCGTTCAGCTATATTTGCTCCATTTGAAAATTTAGGTCTATTAATTATTGATGAAGAACATGAAACAAGCTACAAACAAGAAGAGCACCCTAGGTATCATGCGCGAGATGTAGCTATTCATCGGGCGAAATATCATAACTGCCCAGTTGTATTAGGCAGTGCAACTCCTTCACTTGAATCGTTTGCACGTGCTAAAAAAGGAATTTATCAGTTGTTATCCATGCCGCAACGAATGAATGAAGCAGAAATGCCAACTGTTCAATTAGTAGATATGCGTGATGAACTTCATGCAGGAAATCGAACGATGTTTTCAAGACAATTAAAACAAGCAATGGAAGAACGAATGAAAAGAAAAGAGCAAATGGTTTTATTTTTGAACCGACGCGGTTATTCTACTTTTGTGATGTGTAGAGATTGTGGTCACGTAAATAATTGTCCGCATTGTGATATTGCATTAACCTACCATCGCAACAATCAAAGTTTGAAATGCCATTATTGTAATTATGAGGAAAAAAAACCTAGTAATTGTCCGAAATGTGATAGTGATACGATTCGTTATTTTGGAACCGGAACACAGAAAGTAGAAGAAGCATTGCAAGAAATGATACCTGAGGCCAACATTATTCGAATGGATGTAGATACAACAAGAAGGAAAGGGTCGCACGAAAAATTATTAAACAAATTTAGTAATCATCAAGCTGATATATTATTAGGAACACAAATGATTGCAAAAGGTTTGGATTTTGCGAATGTAACTTTAGTTGGAGTGTTAGCTGCGGATAGCATGTTACATATACCTGATTTTCGTGCCTCTGAAAAAACGTTTCAATTACTAACACAAGTAAGTGGTAGAGCTGGAAGGCATCAATTACCAGGGGAAGTTATTGTTCAAACATACACACCAGAACACTATAGCATTGAGCTTGCCGCTATGTATGATTATGATTCTTTTTTTAAAAAAGAAATGTTAATAAGAAAGACATATCAATATCCACCTTATTACTACTTAACGTTAATTACTGTCTCGCATCCAAATCAATTAAAAGTGATGGAGATTACGAAAACAATTAGTTTATTATTAAGAAAACACTTATCTGATCAAGCCCGTATACTTGGACCAACTCCTTCTCCAATTGCTAAGATAAAAGATAGATATCGTTATCAATGCATGATAAAATACAAAAATGAACCGAATCAACGCAATATATTAAAAAAAATATTAGCCTATTTTGAAGGCGATATGAGAAAAGATGATTTATTTATTCAAATCGACCTTCAACCGTATCAATTAATGTAGGAGTGAACTTTATAATGAAAAAAATTGTATTTATGGGAACGCCAGATTTCGCAGTTCCAGTTTTACAGCAATTAATTAAAGATCAATACGAAGTCGTTCTTGTGGTCACACAACCAGATCGACCAAAAGGAAGAAAGCGTGTCTTAACACCACCTCCAGTGAAGATAGAAGCTGAAAAGCATCATATCCCTATTTACCAACCAGAAAAAGTAAAAGATACATATGAAGAAATATTGGCTTATAATCCGGATTTAATTGTAACAGCCGCCTTTGGACAAATTTTACCAAAGGCCCTATTAGAAGCACCAACTGATGGATGTATCAATGTGCATGCTTCATTATTACCAGAGCTACGTGGTGGTGCACCGATCCATTACGCGCTTTTACAAGGAAAAAAAGAAACAGGTATTACTATTATGTATATGGTAGAAAAACTAGATGCTGGAGCAATTATATCTCAAGCCAGTATACTAATAGAATCAACAGACCATGTCGGTACGTTACACGATAAATTGGCTAGTGTGGGGGCAGCATTGCTACATGAAACGTTACCTAAAATATTTAGTGGGGACATTAATCCGATAGAACAAGATGATCAACAAGCGACATATGCACCTAATATTACTCGTGAACAAGAAAAAATTGATTGGAGTCAGTCAAGTGCTTCCGTTTATAATCACATTCGTGGACTGCATCCGTGGCCAGTCGCGAGTACTACTTTGAACGGAGAAAATATGAAAATTTGGTGGGGAGAATTAGTGGATAAACAGATAGATGCACATCCAGGTGAAATTGTAGACTTAAATGCTAATGGTATGCTCGTTTGCTGTGGTGATAAACGGTCTATCAAAATAAAACAAGTGCAACCTGCAGGGAAAAAGCAAATGACAGTGGAAGATTTTCTAAGAGGGAAAGGAAAAAATCTGCAAATAGGGGATAGACTAGGAGAGTAATATGACAAAATTTAAATTGCGTTCCAGTGCATTAGACATTTTACTTAGAATTGATAAAGGTGGAGCATATAGTCATTTATTAATCGATCAAATGATAAAGTCTAATCGTGTATCAGAGAAGGACCATGGTTTATTAACAGAAATTGTTTATGGGTCAATACAAAGAAAGTTAACACTAGCCTATTTTGTCAAACACTTTGTAAAGAATAATGCGAAGCTGGATGCTTGGGTGAAATGGTTATTGTACCTCTCTTTTTATCAAATGCATTACTTGGATAGAGTACCTGATCATGCAGTTATCCATGAAGCTGTAGGTATCGCAAAAGACCGTGGGCATAAAGGTATTGCTTCTTTTGTAAATGGTGTATTACGTCAAGCACAAAGAACAGGTTTCCCTAATTTTGAAAACATATCAAGTGGTGTAGAAAAGTTAAGTATCATTACTAGTCACCCGAAATGGATGGTAAATCGTTGGGTTGAACAATATGGTTATGATAAAGCAGCTGCAATGTGTGAGGAGAACCTAATAACAAAACAATTTTCCGTGCGTGTTCAGCCACTCAAAATAACTCGAGAGCAAGCGTTGTATCAGCTGCAACAGGAAGGTTACGAGGTTGCGCCATCTATGTTTTCGAATCAAGGAATTATTGTAAAAGGAAATGTATTAAAAAGCTCTCTATTTCAAACGCATGCATTAACTATCCAAGATCAAAGTTCAATGCTTGTAGCAGAAATGATGGACTTAAACGATAACATGACTGTTTTAGATGCTTGTAGTGCACCTGGGGGGAAGGCAACTCATATTGGTGAGAAATTAAACAACACCGGTCAAATTTTTTCCTATGATTTACATGAAAAGAAAGCAAAACTTGTAGATAAAAAAGCGAAAGAGTTAGGTTTAACAAATATTACTACAAAAAGTGCTGATTCACGTAAATTAGCTAATCTCCATAACGAAAATACGTTTGATCGCATACTAATTGATGCGCCTTGTTCTGGTTTAGGTGTAATAAGAGGCAAGCCTGACATTAAGTATCAAAAGACGGAAAAAGATATTGCTAATTTAGCTGCAATACAAAAAGAATTATTAGAAAATATTTCCCCTTTAGTTAAAAAAGATGGTAAAATTCTATATAGTACTTGTACGGTAGATCGAGAAGAAAATGAACAAGTGGTACGCGCATTTTTAAAAGATAATCCAGATTATCAAGTAGACCCAATGTTTTTTAAATCATTACCAAATGTAATTCAAGATTCGTATGGTATATCAGATGTTGGATTGCAAATTTTCCCTGATGACTTTCACACAGATGGTTTTTTTCTAACTAGATTGTGTTTGAAATAGTATAATTAATATAATAGAAGCAAAATGGATGTATGAGGTGAATGGAATGCATTATTTTTTAACAAACCGAGGCAAAGTCCGACCGCATAACGAAGATAATGGTGGGGTCTTTCAAAATAAGTCACACCAATATTTATCTGTAGTAGCTGATGGTATGGGAGGACATAAAGCAGGCGATGTAGCGAGCCGACTTGTTGTTGAACACTTACAAGAGGAATGGAGGCGCTCTGAAAAATTCCATGACAAGCTTTCTGCCGGAAATTGGTTAAAATCTGCCATTGAAACGGCAAATACAACTGTCTATCAAAAAGCACAAGAAAATGAAACGTGTTATGGAATGGGTACCACTGTAGTAGCTGTCATTTATGGAGAGGATTTTATTAGTGTGGCGCATATTGGTGATAGCAGATGTTATTTATTAACATCTGGTGTGCTTTCCCAAGTTACTGAAGATCATTCACTAGTTAATGAGCTTGTTCGTTCCGGCCAAATATCAAAAGAAGATGCGGAAGTTCACCCGAGAAAAAATGTGATAACAAAGGCATTGGGAACCGAAAAGTATATTCAACCAGATATTATTACTAAGCCATGGCAACCTGAAAATAAATTATTACTTTGTTCAGATGGTTTATCTAATAAGATTGATAACAGTGAATTGTTATCCTTTTTAACTGATGATAAACCGTTAGAAGATAAAGCAAAAACATTAGTAGAAGTGGCAAATGAACGTGGTGGAGAGGATAACATCACTTTGGTTTTATCTGATTATTGTGCGGAAAAAGCAGGTGATTCGTCTTGTTAGAAGGTCACTTGTTAAATGAACGTTACAACGTCATAAAAATGATAGGTGGAGGCGGCATGGCCAACGTATATTTAGGTCATGATACGATATTAGATCGTGATGTAGCGATTAAAGTACTCCGCTTAGAATATGCAAATGATGAAGAATTTATTACTCGTTTTCACCGAGAAGCTCAATCTGCAACGAGTTTATCTCATCCAAATATTGTGAATATTTATGACGTTGGAGAAGAAGATAATATTTATTATATGGTAATGGAGCATGTTGAAGGTGTAACATTAAAAAAATATATCCAATTATATGGGCCTATTCCTGTTCAGGAATCGATTGAAATTATGAAGCAATTAACAGCAGCTATTGAACATGCCCATGAAAATAATATCGTTCATAGAGATATTAAACCGCAAAACATACTAATTAATGACTATGGTCAAGCGAAAATTACTGATTTTGGTATTGCGTTGGCTTTAAGTGCAACATCTTTAACACAAACAAATTCTGTCTTAGGCTCTGTGCACTATTTATCGCCAGAACAGGCAAGAGGTGGAGTAGCCACAAATAAGTCAGATATTTATTCATTAGGAATTGTTTTTTTTGAAATGCTTACCGGTCATATACCTTTCTCAGGGCAATCAGCTGTATCGATAGCGCTAAAACATTTACAAACAAATACACCATCGGTGAGGCGATGGAATGCAGAAATTCCTCAAAGTATAGAGAATGTCGTATTAAAGGCAACTACTAAAGATCCATTTTATCGATATGAAACAGTGCGAGGATTAGAAGAAGATTTGGTCTCTGCATTAAACCCAAGTCGATTAAATGAAGCACCGTATGTTTCACCAGAAGAAGAAGGAGAAGCAACGAAAGCTATCCCTGTTATTGATGATCAAACGTATGCGTCTCATACGAAAAATCAAGATACACTTATTCATGCAAAGTCAAATACTGTTCCAGTAGGTAAAAAAAATAGTTCTAAAGGTGATAAATCAAAGAAAAAGAACAAGAAATCAAAAAAGAAATTAATGATTTGGATGATTGCTTCATTTTTCATTCTTATTGCATCAGGGTTATTCGCATTATTTGTTTTACCCAATTGGTTACAGCCAGATGATGTAACTGTCCCAGATGTAACAGAAGAAACATTTGCCGATGCAGAACAAACCTTATCAGATCTCGGGTTAAAGGTAGTAAAGGAAGAAACTTATTCCGATCAAATTGCAGAGGACCATGTTATTCGAACAAATCCTAGTGCGGAAACAAAAACAAAAGAAGGAAAAGAAATAATTGTTTATGTTAGTTTAGGAGAAGAAAAGGAAGAATTTGCAGATTACGAAGGTAGAGACTACAATCAAGTAAAAAAAATTCTACTAGAAAAAGGCTATAAAGATGTGGAATATATAGAAGTTCACTCTGATAAACCTGCCGGGCAAATTGTTACACAAGTAGCACCTCAAGTGAATACGGAAGTGATTCCTTCTGAAACAATTGTGCAATTTGAGATTAGTAAAGGGAAGAATACGGTAGAATTAGTTAATTTAAAAGGAATGAGTGAATCAGAAGCAAAAGACTATCTATCGAACAATAATCTGTCTTATGATACATCCGAGCAATATTCCGAAAGTGTGAAAAAAGGAGCAGTTATTTCTCATTCTCCAAAAGCAGGTGCTCAATTAGAGGAAGAAGAAACGGTGCATTTAATTATTTCTCTTGGTCAAAAAGAAAAACCACCAATCACACATAATGTATCTTTTACTGTACCTTACACAGGTAAAACTGTTGGACAAGGTGAATCAGAGAACAATAAGCAATCACCTCAATATGTACGTATATATATTGGAGATATGAACAATGAGTTAACATCGCTACATGAGACACAAACAATTTATGAAGATACCGACTTTTCCATTCGGTTAACTATTGCCCCTGGGGAAGTGGCTACTTATAAAGTAGAGCGTGATGACGAGGTTATTTTACAAAAAACAATCACTTATGATGAAGTGGAAGGAGACTAAGTACATGCCTGATGGAAAAATCATGAAGGCACTTAGTGGTTTTTACTATGTGAAAACAGAGCGGGGTCTATATCAATGCAGGGGAAGAGGGCTTTTTCGAAAAAAAAAATTAACCCCGTTAGTCGGGGATAATGTCAATTTTGATATACAAGAGGATAACGAAGGGTATATTACCGCAATAAAAGAACGTCGAAATGAATTAAAAAGACCTGCAGTTGCCAATATTGACCAAGCCATTATTGTAGTGTCTGCCAAGGAGCCTGATTTTAGCACACTACTATTAGATCGTTTCTTAGTTCTTGTTGAGGCAAATGATATTCGGCCAATTATTTTTATTTCAAAAATAGATAAACTGATCGATACGGAGCTTGCAGAGATTCAATCCTACCAATCGATCTATCAGAAAATCGGTTATCAAGTTGAATTAATATCAGCTCAAGAAAATAAAGAATACGATCAATTAAGTAACTATTTTGCAAATAAAATTTCGGTCATAGCTGGACAATCTGGTGTTGGAAAATCTTCATTGCTAAATCGTTTGAATCCTACGCTAGAAATTGATACAAATGAGATTTCAACTAGCTTAGGAAGAGGAAAACATACAACCAGACATGTGGAGTTAGTAGAGATATACAACGGACTAGTTGCTGATACACCAGGATTTAGTTCATTAGAATTTGATACGCTTGATCTCCAATCATTACCCGTATGTTTTCCTGAAATAACAAAAAGGCAACATGATTGTAAATTTCGTGGTTGCATGCACGTAAATGAACCCAAATGCGCAGTTAAGCAAGCTGTTGATGTGAATGAAATTGCTTTGTTTAGGTATGAACATTACCTTCAATTTTATCAAGAAATCCAAAGCAGAAAGCCGAGGTATTAGACAATGACAAAAATTGCACCATCTATTTTATCAGCTGATTTTTCACAACTAAAAAAAGAAATTATGGAGGTTGAACAGGCAGGTGCGGATTATATTCATGTGGATGTGATGGATGGCCACTTCGTACCTAATATTACGATTGGACCATTAATAGTTGAAGCGATTCGTCCAATTACAAATTTGCCTTTAGATGTACACTTAATGATTGATAATCCAGATCAATACATTGATGCATTTGCATCAGCGGGTGCTGACATCATCACTGTTCATGTTGAAGCTTGTACTCACTTACATCGTACGATTCACGCGATTAAGGAAAAAGGAGTAAAAGCGGGTGTTGTTATAAATCCAGCAACACCAGCCAATGCTCTATATCCTATTTTAAAAGATGTAGATCTTGTTTTGTTTATGACCGTAAACCCTGGCTTTGGTGGTCAAAAATTTATCGCAAATGTCGTTGAAAAAATTAAACAAGTAAATGAATGGCGTCAAGCGTTTGCTCCACACGTTGAATTTGAAGTCGATGGTGGTATAAATGAACAAACTGCAAAACAGTGCACAGATGCAGGTGTAGACGTATTAGTAGCTGGAAGTGCTATTTTTGGTAAAGAGGATAGAAAAGAAGCAATTAAAGTGATACGTCAAGCTGCTGAATAATGATACACAGGGAGAGTAAAAATAGATGACTCAACAGGTGAAGACAGTTGGTATCGTTGCAGGTGGACCAGATGAATATATTGCCGATTTATCAAAAGATATGGATGTCGTTGACTATTGGATTGGAGCAGATTATGGTTGTATCACTTTACTAAATCAAAATGTATCAATTGATCTTGCGATTGGAGATTTTGATTCAATGGATGCATATGCATTTGCAAATGTAAAAAAAAGTGCGAAGCAGACAGTTCGATATTCAATTGAAAAGGATCAAACAGATTTAGAGTTAGCGATTAATAATGCAAAGACACTTTTTCCAGATCAAATATATTTATATGGTGTAACTGGCGGAAGGATGGATCATGCCCTTGCAAACGTTCAACAGCTATTGCCGTTAGTGGAAGAAAAGATAGAAGCGATTATTATTGATAAATATAATGTTATTCAGTTATATGAGCCAGGGACATACTGTCTTGAAGAAACATACCCTTTTACGAATATCTCGTTTCTTTCTTTTACGCAAACAATAGAGGGACTGAGTTTAGAAGGATTTTATTATCCGTTAAATAAACACTCACTTTCATGGGGATCTACTAGATGTCTTTCTAACAAGCTTCTTTCGAAAAAAGGTACTTTTTCATTTGATAGAGGCATATTAATAATGATAAAGAGCTGTGATGTACTTCTTAAGTAGCAGGTTCATATAATACGATAAGTCGTTTCTTTGTCATATGGAAAAGAGGAGGGTTTCTCATGAAGTTTTATACTATTAAACTCCCGAGGTTCATTGGTGGCTTTGTACGTGTCGTTATCGGTACATTTAAGAAAAGTTAGTTTTAGCCTACCAAAACAACAAAAAGCACCTTGTGAAAGGGTGCTTTTTGTTATCCCAGATCATTATTTAATTAAACACGTTCTACTTTTCCGGATTTTAGCGCACGAGTAGATACATAAACACGTTTCGGTTTACCATCAACCATAATGCGTACTTTTTGAACATTCGCTTTCCACTTACGTTTATTTGCATTTAATGCGTGAGAACGGTTATTTCCAGTAGTTGTTTTACGACCAGTAACGATACATTTACGTCCCATAATTATCCCTCCTACATACATCTATCTCATTACATACTTTTATAATTTATCATACCTTTTTTAATTTTGCAATCTTGGAAGTGTAAGTTTATTAGGATAGATCGTGTGAGAAAAATTGTGTCTACAACGAATGGAAGAGGTTGGTTATAAAGCATATACACTTGACAGATTTTAAAGTTTAGTTCATTGTATAAAGGGGTTTGTCTTGGTTAAATACAGTTATATATGTAGCATACATGGATTAACACAAATATAAACAACCGATGAAATTGCTTTCATGGTTGAGGCGATTATTGTAGAATGAGTTTAGGATGAGTAAGCCTTATGAAAAAAAATATGAAAATAGTCAAGAGAACTCTTAAAACGTTAAACTTAAATATATTTCCTAGATATTAGAGGAGGATTATTAGAATGGCTATTGAGCTGAAAACAAAAGATGGACAAGTTACCATTACTAATGAAGTAGTTGCAACAGTAGCTGGTGGAGCTGCTATTGAATGTTACGGTATTGTTGGAATGGCTTCAAAAAACCAACTGAAAGATGGAATTGCAGAGATTTTACGTAAAGAAAACTTTGCAAAAGGTGTGGTTGTTCGTCAGGAAGAAGAGTTAATTAGTATCGATATGTATATTATTGTGAGTTATGGAACAAAGATTTCTGAAGTGGCTCATAATGTGCAATCACAAGTGAAATATACACTTGAAAAAACATTAGGTCTTTCTATGCATTCAGTGAATGTCTTTATTCAAGGTGTACGCGTACAAGCAGAATAATAAAAAAGATCATGATTATAAACGAGGAATCAGTTAATAGATACTAGGTATTTAGTAATGTTTAGCTTATGAAGGAGGAAGTTGTAGTGGTGTTACAAAAGTTAGAAGGTTCTGCATTTCAGCAGATGGTACTTCTTGGTGCAAATCACTTAACGAACAATGCTCAAATGATTGATGCATTAAATGTATTTCCTGTTCCCGACGGAGACACAGGTACAAATATGAATTTGTCGATGACATCTGGTGCAAACGAAGTGAGAGATCTACCTGCAAATAGTGTAGGAGAAATTGCTGATGCATTAGCAAAGGGGCTTTTGATGGGGGCTCGAGGAAACTCAGGAGTTATTTTATCACAGTTATTCCGAGGCTTTGCTAAAGGCGTTAATGGTGCTACATCTCTTACGCCAGAAGATTTTGCAAAGGCATTGACAGCTGGTGTTAATACTGCATATAAAGCCGTAATGAAACCAGTAGAAGGAACCATTTTAACTGTTGCTAAAGATACAGCTAAACAAGCTGAACAATTAGCTAAAGAAACAGATGATTTTATTGTATTTATGGAAGAAGTATTAAAAGCATCGAAAAAGTCCTTAGCGTCTACTCCAGATTTACTGCCAGTGTTGAAGGAAGTAGGTGTTGTTGATAGTGGAGGACAAGGATTAGTTGTCATATATGAAGGTTTTCTTGCCTCACTAAAAGGAGAATCTTTACCTGAAGCAAACCTTGCTACTGCTAATATGGATGATATGGTGAATGCAGAACATCATAAATTAGCACAAGATTATATGCAGACCGAAGATATTGAGTTTGGATATTGCACAGAGTTTATGGTTAAATTTGAAGCGGATAAATTAAAGGAAAGCCCATATGATGAAGAAGTCTTCCGTAATGAATTAAGTCAATTGGGAGACTCTTTACTCGTTGTATCTGATGATGACATTGTGAAAGTCCATGTTCATGTCGAATATCCTGGTAAAGCACTTAACTTAGGTCAACGCTTCGGAAGTTTTATTAGTATAAAAGTAGAGAACATGCGTCAACAACATACTTCTATTGTAGGTGAAAAATCTATTAATAAAGAAGAACCAAAACAAAAGAAAGAGTATGGTATTATTTCTGTTGCAATGGGAGAGGGAATTAAAGAGCTTTTTGAAAGTTTGGGAGCTTCAGTCGTTATTCAAGGTGGACAAACGATGAATCCGAGTACACAAGACCTTGCTGAAGCAATAAAACAAGCAAACGCTAAACAAGTTATTATTTTACCAAATAATAAAAATATTGTTATGGCCGCAGAACAAGCTGCACAATTAAGTGAAGATGAGGTAGTCGTTGTACCGACAAAAACGATTCCTCAAGGTATGAGTGCGTTACTAGCATTTCATCAAGAGGCAGCGCTAAACGTAAATCATACAACGATGTTAGAAGCTAGTGAGCAAGTAAAAACAGGACAAGTTACTTATGCAGTGAGAGATACAAAAATTGATGGTATGACAATCGACAATGGTAATTTTATGGGATTAGCTGATGGAGCAATTAAGGCAACAGCTAAAGATAAACTAAAGGTTACCAAGCAACTCTTGACTGAGTTAATTACTGAAGATGATGAAATTATTACTATTTTACAAGGGGAAGAGGCGACAGACAAAGAAATCGAAGAAATAGAAGATTTCTTAGCGGAAAACTATCAAGATATTGAGGTAGAAGTTCATAATGGACAACAGCCAATTTACTCATTTATCTTTTCAATCGAATAATCGCTCTAGCTCAGGTTAATTCCTGGGCTTTTTCTATGTTAAAAAGCTCTATACTAAATGTGGTGGTGTATTTTTTTCTATCATGGCTTCAAAAAAGCGATTAACAGACAGAAAATAATTAGAGGCATGTTTAATCGATATCAAATTTTGGAACTTCCATCTTGTTATAATGAGATTAGGTAAAAAATCACATGATCACATTTGACAAAAAATGATCTAAATATACTTAGAAATGAAGCACGGTCTAGCTTTTCATATAACAGTGAAAAAGTTATACTATATTATATATTATTGTTTATATTAGTAGAATATTTGAAATGAGGTATATCTATGAAGTTCAAATCTGTATTTGATATTATTGGTCCGGTTATGGTTGGCCCTTCCAGTTCACATACAGCTGGTGCTGCACGCATTGGCAGAGCAGCTCGTAACCTGTTTGGAAAACAACCGACTTATGCTGAGATTATTTTTTATGGTTCATTTGCCAAAACATATCAAGGACATGGAACCGACGTTGCTGTTGTTGGAGGCATATTAGATTTTGATACAGCAAACGAAAATATTCGACACGCAATCAACATTGCTAAAGAAAAAGGAATAAAGGTTAGCTTCTTTGAAGAAGATGCTGCAGTGGATCATCCGAATACAGTTAGAATAAAGATGGGGAATGGATTAGAAAGTATGGAACTGGTAGGCGTATCTATTGGTGGAGGAAAAGTTGAAATCACGGAATTAAACGGATTTGATTTGCATTTATCTGGAAATCATCCGTCCATTCTTATTATGCACAATGATCGATTTGGAGCGATTGCTTCAGTAACACAAATTTTAGCAAAACATGAAATCAACATTGGTAGAATGGAAGTATCAAGAAAAGATATAGGTAAAGAAGCTTTAATGGTTATTGAACTGGATCAAAATATAGATCCATTGATTGAACAAGAATTAGCTGATGCTAAACATATTTTACATGTATCAAAAATTGTTGATTGATCGTTTGTTAGAAGAACTTTTATATGAATATTAAGTAATAAGTCTTATATTTCATATAATCGATTCTTAAAATATTGTAAGCTTTAAAAATGCTGCGGTATACAGTTGTTATTTAGAAGTAAGGAGGAAGAAATCATGTTTCGTACAGTTGCAGAATTAATTTCCATTACGGAAAATGAAAATATATCCATTGCAGAAGCAATGATCAGACAAGAGATAGAGATTCACGATAAGCCTAGAAATGAAATTATTAAACAAATGGAGCAGAACCTTTCTGTTATGGAAAAAGCAGTAGCAGATGGTTTAAAGGGAGTGAAGTCCCAATCTGGACTAGTCGGGGGTGACGCATTATTATTACAAGCATACTTAAAAAAAGGAAATTCTCTATCTGGAGAGTTAGTTCTTGATGCCGTAAGTAAAGCAGTAGCAACAAATGAAGTGAATGCTGCAATGGGTGTGATCTGCGCAACCCCTACTGCTGGTAGTGCTGGCTGTGTTCCTGGAGCTTTGTTCGCTGTCAAAGAGCGTTTAAATCCTACGAGAGAACAAATGATTAACTTTTTATTCACTTCAGGTGCTTTTGGTTTCGTTGTTGCTAACAATGCATTCATTTCGGGTGCTGCAGGTGGGTGTCAAGCTGAAGTTGGTTCAGCAGCAGCGATGGCTTCTGCTGCTGTTGTTGAAATGGCAGGTGGGACGCCACAGCAAAGTGCAGAAGCTTTTGCGATTACCTTAAAAAACATGTTAGGTCTTGTTTGTGATCCGGTTGCAGGTTTAGTTGAAGTTCCTTGTGTAAAACGAAATGCGGCGGGGGCTTCTAACGCCATTGTTTCTGCTGATATGGCACTTGCAGGAATAACGAGTAAAATTCCATGTGATGAAGTAATCGGTGCAATGTATCGAGTGGGTAAACAAATGCCTAGTGCATTGCGAGAAACTGCTGAAGGTGGACTAGCAGCAACGCCTACTGGAAGGGCATTAGCAGCAAAAATTGCTGGAAATAATGTTATGAAAGAGTGATTGGATTGATGAATTGGCCGATTGAAACAATTGGTGGTGTAGGGAATAGGCTAAAAGAACAGTTAGAAGCAATAGGTATTAGCACAGTGAATGATCTATTGTTTTATTTCCCTAATCGTTATGAGAATTATGAAATCAAACCGTTAAGCGAACTGATTCATGATGATAAAGTTACCATTGAAGGAGAAGTGCTTGGAGAACCAACTGTAACTTATTACGGTAGAAAAAAATCTAGGCTTATCGTACGTTTGCAAGTAGAACATGCAGTTGTAAAAGGTGTGATGTTTAATCGCCCATTTGCTAAGAAACAATTAGTACCTGGAGCTATTGTGACATGTACAGGAAAATGGGATCAGCACCGTCTACAGATTACTATTGAACAATACAAAAAAGGGAAGGCGAAAACCGATCAACCAATACAACCTGTATATTATGTAAAACAGCCGCTCAAATCGATTCAACTAAAAAAGATTATAAAAAAAGCATTAGAACAGTATGAAGAGCAAATTGTTGAATTATTACCTTCTGCTTATTTGACTAGCTATAAACTGTTAACACGTGCGAAAGCATTGAAAGAAATACATTTTCCTACTAGTTTTCAAGCACTAAAGCAAGCAAAACGAAGGTTTATATATGAAGAATTGTTGTTGTTCCAATTAAAAATGCAGTTGTTAAGAAAAAGAAATCGAGAAAGGACACAGGGGAATAGTCAGCTATTTGATTTTTCACTTGTTAATCGATTTATTGACAGACTTCCATTTCAGTTAACCAAGGCACAAAATAGATCTTTACAGGAAATTCTTCAAGATATGCGTTCACCGTATCGAATGAATCGCTTGCTACAAGGAGATGTAGGTTCTGGAAAGACAGCTGTAGCTGCTATTAGTTTGTATGCTTCGATTGTCGCAGGGAAACAAGGTGCTATGATGGTACCGACCGAGATTTTAGCAGAGCAACATATGTCATCGTTACAAGCATTATTTGGAGAGAATGTTTCCGTTGCTCTGTTGACCGGATCAATCAAAGGGAAGAAGCGAAAAGAAATTTTATCTCTGATAGAACAACAAGCTATCGATATTATTGTTGGGACACATGCGTTAATACAAGAGGATGTTCATTTTGCTAACCTTGGTACGGTTATTGTTGATGAACAGCATCGTTTTGGGGTAAACCAACGAAAAGCGTTGCGAGATAAAGGGATTGATCCAGACGTTTTGTTTATGACAGCAACTCCAATTCCAAGAACTTTAGCAATTACAAGCTTTGGAGATATGGATGTAAGTCAAATTGACGAAATGCCAGTGGGAAGAAAGCCAGTTGAAACTTATTGGGTAAAAGACAACATGTTAACAAGAGTGTTGCAATTTATTCAAAAAGAAGTAAAGCAAGGTTATCAAGCATATGTCATATGCCCACTTATTGAAGAATCGGACAAATTAGATATTCAAAATGCGGTAGATTTGTACCAACAATTGCAAGAAATGTACAATTCTCAACAAATTGAAGTAGGATTACTACATGGTCGACTACATAACGATGAAAAAGAAGCAGTCATGCAACAGTTTGCATCGAACCAAGTGCAAGTGTTAGTATCCACAACCGTGGTAGAAGTAGGAGTAAATGTGCCTAACGCGACTGTAATGGTGATTTATGATGCAGAGCGTTTTGGATTATCGCAACTTCATCAGCTAAGAGGGCGCGTAGGACGAGGTGAAGCGCAAAGTTATTGTGTTTTAATTGCAGATCCTAAAGGTGATGTAGGAAAAGAACGTATGAAGATCATGACAGAAACAACAAACGGATTTGAATTAGCAGAACAAGATTTACAATTAAGAGGGCCAGGAGATTTTTTTGGAAAGAAACAAAGTGGGCTTCCAGAATTTAAAGTTGCTGATATTGCACAGGATTATCGTGCACTTGAGACAGCTAGAAATGATGCACAGTCGATCGTTTATAACCATTTGCTAACCAATGATTCAGAGTACCAAGCTTTAAATAATTATGTAAAACAGACATTTGAAGAGGCTGGAGTCACTTTTGATTAATAAATGACTTGCAAGAAGATTATAGGTGTTATATATTACTATTAGTACCTAGTCATAAAAAACAGTTAATATACCTACTAGGATGGTGAAGTAATGAAGTTGCCAAAGAAACAAAGACAGGAAAAACTTCGTCAAACAATAGAAGAAATGCCATTTATTACGGATGAAGCATTAGCTAATCAATTTTATGTTAGCATTCAAACGATTCGGTTAGATCGGATGGAATTAGCTATACCTGAACTTAGAGAACGTATTAAATCGGTAGCGACAGATCAATGGAACGAAACGGTTAAAGCATTGCCGATCGATGAGGTTATTGGTGAAGTGATTGATTTAGAATTAGATGAACGAGCAATTTCTATATTAGATATTGGATTAGAACATGTTTTTTCACGTAATAATATTGCACGTGGGCATCATTTGTTTGCGCAAGCTAATTCGCTAGCCGTGGCTGTTATTAATGATCAGTTAGCTTTAACGATAAAAGCTGATATAAGATTTACTCGCCAAGTAAAGCAAGGAGAGCGTGTTGTTGCAAAAGCGAACGTCGTATCATCATCAACAGATAACAGGCGAACCAAGGTAGAAGTTAATAGTTATGTCGATAATGAAATAGTTTTCTCAGGCGTTTTCGATATGTACCGATCAAACGAACAAAAAGGAGAAGGTCGAAATGAAGCTAGCGATTGACGCTATGGGTGGTGACAATGCACCGCAAGTTATTGTTGAAGGAGCAATGAAAGCTATAAAGGGCTTTAATGATATAGAAATTATTTTAATTGGTGATGAAGAAAAAATAAAGCCATTGCTAACATCTTCAGAACGAATATCCATTATACATACAAATACAGTTATTACTGGTGAAGACGAGCCGGTTCGAGCGGTAAGAAGAAAGAAAGATGCATCACTTGTTTTAATGGCAAAAGAAGTGAAAGAAAACAGAGCAGATGCTTGTATTTCAGCCGGAAATACTGGTGCATTGATGAGTGCTGGGCTGTTTCATGTTGGCAGAATTAAAGGAATAGAACGACCAGCACTGTCACCTACTCTACCTACAATTGATAAAAAGGGATTTTTACTATTGGATGTTGGTGCTAATGTTGATGCCAAGCCGAAGCATTTATTACAATATGCGATAATGGGTAGCGTCTACGTGGAAAAAGTCAGAGGTGTTACTTCACCTAAAATAGGTTTGTTAAATATTGGTTCAGAAGATGGCAAAGGAAATGAATTAACAAAGAAAGCATTTGCTATGTTGAAGGAAGCGCCAATAAATTTTGTTGGAAATATTGAAGCGAGAGAGCTCTTGGAAGGAAAAGCAGATGTAATTGTGACTGATGGATTTAGTGGCAACGTTGCATTGAAATCAATCGAAGGAACAGCGTTAAGTTTGTTCTCTATGCTAAAGCAATCCTTTTTATCCAATTTAAAAACAAAACTTGCTGCAATGTTAATGAAAGATCGTTTGAAAGAGCTAAAGAATCAGCTCGATTATGCTGAATATGGTGGGGCTGGATTGTTTGGCTTGTCCGCACCAGTAATCAAAGCGCATGGATCTTCGGATGGAAGGGCAATTTATAGTGCCATTAAACAAGCGCGTTATATGGTTGAAAATAATGTTACAGAAACGATAGAAAAAACAGTTGCTACGATAGAAACACTCCCAGAGGAGGAATAGAATGAAGAAAGTTGCTTTCGTATATCCTGGTCAAGGGTCACAACAAGTAGGAATGGGTGAAACATTATTTCAAAACTCACCTATTGTTCAATCTATGTTTAAGCAAGCTGACTCAATCCTTGATACAGAACTTACAAAACTTATGTTTGAAGGTCCAATAGAAACATTGACACAAACGGAATATGCGCAGCCATCACTTTTATTAGTTAGTAGTGCTATTACAAAGTTGTTAGAAGAAGAAGGAGTAGTTCCTGTTGCGGTAGCAGGACATAGTTTAGGAGAATACAGTGCACTGGTGGCAGCAGGATCTATCTCTTTTGAAGATGCTGTATCCTTGGTTCAAACAAGAGGGAAGTTAATGGAGCAAGCTTATCCAAAAGGAAAGGGTACAATGGCTGCAGTACTTGGTTTAAGTCAGAGTCAGCTCCAAGCTGAACTAGATGTAATTGGTCAAGAAACAAATGAAATAATTGAGATTGCTAATTTGAATTGCCCTGGACAAATTGTTATCTCAGGTGATAAAAATGCAATTGATCAGGCGATAACGAAACTAAAAGAAGCTGGAGCGAAACGTGTATTACCGTTAAGTGTTAGTGGACCATTTCATTCATCACTGATGAAGTCAGCAGCTGAATCGTTTGCTAAGTCACTGGACAATATTATGATTGAGGATGTAACATTACCTACTTATGCAAACGTCACTGCTGAAAGAGTAACGGATCACACGGAGATCAAGCAACTTTTAGTAGAACAGTTATTTTCCACAGTTCGATTTGAAGAAATAGTGAATGACATAATGAAATCTGACATAGATGCAATTGTAGAAGTGGGTAATGGTAAAGTATTGACTGGATTAATTAAAAAAATTAATCGGCGAATGAAAACTTTTACAGTTCAAGATTCAAAGTCTTTGAATGATTTTGTTACGTGGTATAAGGAGGAAGCATAATGTTTAAAGGAAAGGTTGCACTTGTAACTGGAGCTTCTAGAGGTATTGGGCGAGCGATTGCATTAGAACTAGCTCGAAAAGGTGCTGATGTCGTCATAAATTTTGCAGGTAATGAGGCAAAAGCTCAAGAAGTTGTTGATGAGGTGAAACAACTGGGTGCCAAAGCAATTAAAATTCAAGCAAATGTGTCGGTAGAAGAAGAAGTCAAACAAATGGTGCGAGAGGCAGTTTCTACATTTGGTCGTCTTGATATTTTAATCAACAATGCTGGTATTACAAAAGATAATTTACTCATGAGAATGAAAGAATCAGAATTCGATGATGTCATTCAAACGAATTTAAAAGGAGTTTTTCTAACTACTAAAGCTGTGACAAGACAAATGATGAAGCAACGGTATGGTCGTATTATTAATGTTGCCTCAGTAGTCGGTATTAGTGGTAATGCAGGTCAAGCAAATTATGTAGCTGCAAAAGCTGGTGTAATTGGCATGACAAAAACAGCAGCAAAGGAATTTGCTAGTAGAAATATTTTAGTAAATGCAGTTGCACCTGGATTTATTGAAACAGACATGACAGATCAATTAACAGAGGAGCAACAAAAAGCGATGGCAGAACTTATCCCATTAGCACGTTTAGGTCAAGCAGAAGATGTTGCGCATGTCGTTGGTTTTCTTGCTTCCGATGATGCTTCTTATGTTACAGGACAAACTATACAAGTAGATGGTGGTATGGTAATGTAAGTATGCACTTATTATAAATATATTGAAAGGGGGTGACAGCAAGATGGCAGAGACTTTTGATCGTGTAAAGAAAATTGTAGTTGATCGCTTAGATGTAGAAGAGGAAAAAGTAACCATGGAAGCCTCTTTTAAAGATGATTTAGAAGCTGATTCATTAGATGTAGTTGAGCTTGTTATGGAATTAGAAGATGAGTTTGATATGGAAATTGCTGATGAAGATGCAGAAAAAATAGGTACAGTTGGTGATGCTGTGAATTACATAGATAACCAATCGTAACAAACTAATATTATGAAAAAAAGTCTCGCTGAAAAGCGAGACTTTTACCACATCTAAAATATTTGTCAAGGTGGAGAGGTCTATGGATTTTCAGCCATTACAAAATCAGATAAATATACAGTTTCTTAATGAAGGATTGTTGCGGCAAGCATTCACACATTCTTCTTATGTGAATGAAAATAAAAAACAACCATTAAGTGACAATGAAAGATTAGAGTTTTTAGGTGATGCTGTCTTGGAGTTAGGTGTTTCACAGTATTTATATCGAACATTTCCCAACATGGCTGAAGGTGATTTAACAAAGTTACGAGCTGCAATCGTTTGTGAGCCAGCTTTAGTTGATTTTGCTAAAGAATTGACCTTTCATCAATTTGTACTATTAGGAAAAGGTGAAGAACGTACTGGAGGTCGACATCGACCAGCATTATTAGCCGATGTATTTGAAGCTTTTATAGGTGCTTTATACTTAGATCAAGGATTTCAAGTCGTTATCCAATTTTTAGAGCGATATGTGTATCCTAAAATTAGTCAAGGTGCTTTTTTTCATGGAATGGATTATAAAAGCCAACTGCAAGAATTGATTCAACAAAAGGGAACAGCAGAAATTGAATACGAGATTGTAGCAGAGAATGGTCCTGCCCATGACAGAGAATTTGTAGCACAAGTGAAAGTAAATAAAGAAGTTTCCGGTCAAGGGAATGGACGAACGAAGAAGGAAGCAGAGCAAAGAGCTGCAAAGAAAGCTTTGGATTATTATAAGAGTTAATTCTTATCATTAACTTGTGATGGTTGGCTCGTTTTTATGAATGTGTATTCGTAAAAACAAGCCAACAATCATATAACATTAGCTCGCCGTTTAGCAGTAGTGCTAAACGATTCTAACTATTTTCTAATGGATGCAAGTTCTTCGATGAATGCTTGTGTTTCAGAAACACTGAGTTGGCCTTTTTGTCGTAAAACATCGTAAAGTAACTTTAACTGATTATATTTATTTAAATCATAATCTTCAGGATCTAAAATGGCTTGGTTTACTACTTTTAATTTTTTTGCAATTTCTTCAAGCAAGTATGCTAGATTTTCTGACGTTGCTTCATTTAACTGACTCATGCTCTATCGCCCCTTTCTACTTTTCGAGAATGTAACTAGTCAGATTGATTATTACAAACATCCTCCGTAATAAACTAATCTTCTAACTCTTCCTTCTTTATGATAAAATAAATTAGTTGAAAAGAAAACATTCATTCAAAATACATACTTATTTTGTTAGATTAAATAGGAGAATGCATATGTTCCTAAAAAAAATTGAATCTGTTGGTTTTAAATCTTTTGCTGAGCGAATCTCGGTTGATTTCGTACCTGGAGTAACAGCGGTTGTTGGACCAAATGGTAGTGGGAAAAGTAATGTTACAGACGCGATCCGGTGGGTATTAGGTGAACAATCAGCTAAGTCATTACGTGGCACCAAGATGGAAGATATTATCTTTCAAGGTAGCGATACAAGAAAGCCACTTAATGTAGCAGAAGTAACCCTTGTTTTAGATAACAAAGATCAAACTTTACCGATTGATTATGAAGAAGTAAGCGTAACAAGACGCGTCTATCGTTCTGGGGAAAGTGAGTATTTACTAAATAAACAAAATTGTCGATTAAAGGATATTATTGATCTATTCATGGATTCCGGACTTGGAAAAGAAGCATTTTCTATTATTAGTCAAGGTAAAGTAGAAGAAATTTTAAGTTCTAAAGCGGAAGAACGTCGTACGATCTTTGAAGAGGCAGCAGGTGTTTTGAAATATAAAAACCGTAAGAAAAAAGCAGAATATAAACTTGCTGAAACACAAGAAAATTTAAATCGAGTAGAAGATATTATTTATGAAATAGAGGGGCAATTAGACCCTTTAAAAGCACAAGCCTCAGTCGCAAAAGAATATCTTGAAAAAAAAGAGACATTAAAAGTAGAAGAAATTTCTTTATTAATTACTGAAATAGAACAATTGCATAAAGATTGGCAAGCTTATTTAAATGCAATTGAACAACAAAAAAATCAAGACATAGAAAAGACTACTACTATTCAAAAAAATGAAGCAGCTGTTGAAAAAGAGCGGCAAGTCATACAAGAAATGGATGAGTCGATTCAACATTTACAAGATTATTTATTGACATTGACACAAGAGCTAGAGAGTTTAGAAGGTAACAAAAAACTAATGCAAGAACGTTCACGCCACTTTGAAGAGAATAAAGCACAGCTATCCTCTAACCTAGAAACACTTAAAGCGAAAATAAATGTTTCTTCAGAGCAATATAACAAAGAAAAAAATCAATTAGAGCAATTAACACATACTCGAAATGAGATCCAAGAAAAAGTACAAAGAATAGAGAGCCAATTGGCAAACAAGGAAGAAAATATCGAAGAGAAGATAGAACAACGAAAAGCAGAGTATATTGACGACTTAAATCAGCAAGCAGCTAAACGAAATGAAAAACAATCGGTTATGCAACAGCTAGAACACATTGCTTTTAAATTAAAAAATCACAAACAGAAATTTGATGATCAAGTCTCTTCTAGAGATGCATTAACAGATAACTTAAACGAAGTAAAAACTGAGCTTAATGCATACAATATACAAATAAACAAGCAACAAGAACAGTTGGAAAGGCTGAAAGAAGCTATTCAGCAAAAGAAAAAAGATTATCAACTGTCTCAAGATAAATTAATGCAAGGTTATCAGCAAATTGAAAAATTAAAATCTAGACAAGAAATGTTAGCTGAAATGAAGGAGGATTTTCAAGGATATTTTCACGGGGTAAAAGCCGTCTTGAAAGCGAGGAAGAAAGGACAATTAAAAGGCATACATGGTGCAGTGCTTGAACTTGTTGATATACCTAAACAATATTTAACTGCAATGGAGACTGCTTTAACCACACAATCACAACATATTGTAATAGACCATGAACAATCTGCACGTCATGCTATTCAATGGTTAAAGCGTTCGAATAATGGTAGAGCTACATTTTTACCTTTACAAACGATGCGTCCTAAAGTGATTCCTGCTACCCTAATAAAACAATTAAGGAATCACGCTGGTTTTGTAGGAATAGCAGCTGATTTAATTGAATTTGATCAAAAATATTACACAGTGATACACAATTTATTAGGAAATACGATTTTTGCAAATACATTAAAAGATGCGACAGAACTTGCAAGATTATCTGAACGTCGATTTCGTGTTGTTACGTTAGATGGTGATGTGGTCAATCCTGGTGGGTCCATGTCAGGTGGTGCGAAGAAAAATAACAGTCAATCACTTTTTACAAGGGAAAAAGATTTACAAGAGCTTAATGAGAAAATCACAGCATATCAGAAACGCACATTAGCATTCGAAGAAAATGTAAAAAACCAAAAGAAACAAGTGGAAAGTAAAGAATTGAAGTTAGAAGAAGTTCGCGGGAAAATAGAAGTATTGCAACAGACGGAAAATGAATTACAAGCACAATATACAGAAAGAACTGTACAGCTTCGTTACATTAATGACAATATGACAGTCTATGATCAAGAAAGTGAACAGATCAAGAAGGATATGCAGCGTTTAACAGAACAAAAGCAACATATCGAAGATCAGTTGACTCAAATGGATAGTAACTTAACGAAGCTAAAAGATCAAATAGAGGATTTGACTCAAAAGCAAAATGAAGATCAAGTTAATCATCAAGTACTGCAAGATAATTTACACGAACTTCGAATCCAGTTAGCTAAACAAGATAGAAACGTTTATCACCAAAATGAGAAAGTAACGAATCTATCGGATGTACTTGAAGAAATGAATCAGTCTAAAGTGGAAACTACTAAACAGCTAGAAGAATTGATGGCATTTCAAACTAGTAATAATAAGCAACAGGAGATTGAAGCAAGTATAAAGAATAAGGAACTTGAGAAGCAAGAAACAACAACTCAAATTCAACAATTTAGACAACAAAGAATGGCTAAAACACAACAGATAGAAGATGCTGAAAGAGAGATTAAAACGATTCAGAATCAAAAGCAGGCTATTCTTGAAAAGATTCAAACAAACGAAGTAAAAGCAAACCGTTTAGATGTGGAATTAGAGAATAAATTACACCACTTACAATCAGAATATATAATCACCTTTGAAAAAGCTCAGGAAACGTATCAAAAAGCTGACAATATGGAAGAAGCTAGTCGTGAAGTGAAATTATTAAAAAGGTCGATTGAAGAATTAGGAACGGTAAACATTGGTGCAATTGAAGAATACGAAAGAATTGAAGAGCGTTATCAATTTTTAACCGAACAACAAGCTGACTTAAACGAAGCAAAAGATACGCTTTATACGGTGATTGCAGAAATGGATCAAGAAATGCAACGCCGATTTGAAGAGACCTTTATGCAAATTAAAGAGGAATTCTCTTACGTATTCCAACAATTATTCGGTGGTGGACATGCAGCATTACAATTAACAGATCCGAATGATCTATTAGAGACTGGTGTTGAAATAAAAGCACAGCCACCAGGGAAAAAAGCACAACAGTTAGCTTTATTATCTGGTGGAGAACGAGCTTTAACGGCGATAGCATTATTATTTGCTATTTTACGTGTTCGTCCTGTTCCGTTTTGTGTGTTAGATGAAGTTGAAGCTGCATTGGACGATGCTAACGTACACAGGTTTGCTAGATATTTGAGAGAATATAGTAGTAACACACAATTTATTGTTATTACACATAGGAAAGGAACAATGGAAGAAGCAGATGTACTTTATGGTGTAACAATGCAAGAATCTGGCGTATCACGATTAGTTTCTGTCAAATTAGAGGAAACAAACGATATGATACATACAGGTGTGTAATGAACAGGAAAGGAAGTAGTTAGGATGAGTTTTTTTAAGAAGTTAAAAGAAAAATTTTCAGGTTCTGAAGAAGAGCATGATTTGTCTGACAAATATAAGTCAGGCTTAACGAAAACAAGAGATACATTTTCAACAAAAATTAATAATTTAGTAGCGCGATATCGTAAAGTTGATGAGGACTTTTTTGAGGACTTGGAAGAAATACTAATTCAAGCAGATGTTGGTGTAACAACGGTAATGGATTTGATTGATGAATTAAAAATGGAAGTGAAGCGACAAAACATTAAGGATACAGAGAGTGTAAAAGATGTTATCTCTGAAAAACTCGTTGAAATTTATGCGGGAGAAGATGATATTACGAAAGAAAATCTCTTTGTTAAAGAAAATGATCTATCTGTGTACTTATTTGTAGGAGTAAATGGTGTTGGAAAAACAACCTCGATTGGAAAGCTAGCTCATCAGTTAACAGAACAAGGTAAAAAGGTCGTGCTTGTTGCTGGTGATACCTTTCGTGCTGGTGCAATTGAACAGTTAGAAGTGTGGGGAGAAAGAGTTGGTGTAGAAGTGATTAAACATCGAGAAGGAAGTGATCCTTCAGCTGTTATCTACGACGGGATTCAGGCGGCAAAGTCAAGAAACGCAGATGTTTTATTATGTGATACAGCAGGTCGTTTACAGAACAAAGTGAATTTAATGAATGAGCTGTCTAAGGTGAAACGAGTAATTGAACGTGAAATCCCTGGTGCACCACATGAAGTATTATTAGTTTTAGATGCAACAACAGGTCAAAATGCTTTAAGCCAAGCTAAAACATTCGCTCAAGCAACAAATGTAACAGGTATTGTTTTAACAAAACTAGATGGGACAGCAAAAGGTGGAATTGTTCTAGCTATTCGAAAAGAATTAAACATTCCTGTTAAATTTGTAGGTTTAGGCGAAAAAGTAACAGACTTAGAAGCTTTTGACGCACATGCATTTGTTTATGGCTTATTTGCTGATATGATTGACTCAGATAAAGCATAATGGCTTGACAGTGAATTCATCCATCACCTACTATTAAATGTAAAGATGTTTCACTTAACGAGGAGTGTTTAGTTATGCTAGAAAAAACAACAAGAATAAATTTTTTATTTGATTTTTATCAATCATTATTAACGCCGAAACAACGTAATTATATGGAGATGTATTATTTGGAAGATTATTCTTTGGGTGAAATATCTGAATCATTTGATGTATCAAGACAGGCGGTATATGATAATATTCGTCGTACAGAAACAATGCTTGAGGGTTATGAAACGAAATTACAATTATACAAGAAGTTTATTGGCCGTCAGCAAGTAGTCGATCAATTGACAGAAGAATTACAAAATCACGAAGAAGCGCTAGATTTATTATCTATTTTAAAAGAATTAGAGTAGGAGGATACTCTTTATGGCATTTGAAGGTTTATCTGAGCGTCTACAGCAGACGATAAGAAAGATGACAGGAAAAGGGAAAGTAAGTGAACAAGATGTAAAAGAAATGACTAGAGAGGTGCGTCTAGCTTTATTAGAAGCGGACGTTAACTTTAAAGTAGTTAAAGACCTTGTTAAACGCATCAAGGAGCGAGCGGTTGGTCAGGATGTAATGGAAAGTTTAACACCAGGTCAACAAGTAATTAAAATAGTAAAAGAGGAACTAACGACGTTAATGGGTGGAGAACAAAGCAAAATTGCCGTGAGTGAACGTCCTCCCACAGTGATCATGATGGTTGGTTTGCAAGGTGCAGGTAAAACGACAACAACTGGTAAATTAGCCAATTTGCTTCGTAAAAAGCACAATAGAAAACCATTACTTGTTGCTGCCGACGTATACCGACCTGCTGCGATTAACCAATTAGAAACGTTAGGAAAACAGCTGAATTTACCTGTTTTTTCATTAGGAACAGAAGCAAGTCCAATTGACATTGCAAATCAAGCAATCGACAAGGCGAAAGAAGAACATTTAGATTATGTTATTATTGATACTGCTGGTCGATTACATGTAGACGAACATTTAATGGACGAACTACAACAAATAAAACAAAACGTAAATCCAGATGAAATTTTTCTTGTAGTAGATTCAATGACCGGTCAAGATGCAGTTAATGTTGCTGAGAGCTTTGATCAACAACTTGATACAACAGGTGTCATTTTAACAAAATTAGATGGAGACACTCGTGGTGGTGCTGCATTATCTATTAAAGCTGTTACGAATAAACCGATCAAATTTGCTGGTATGGGAGAAAAATTAGATGAATTAGAAGCGTTCCATCCAGAACGTATGGCCTCTAGAATTTTAGGCATGGGTGATGTGCTTTCATTAATCGAAAAAGCCCAAGATAATGTTGACCAGAAAAAAGCGCAAGAATTGGAAGAGAAAATGCGTTCTGCTTCGTTTACCTTTGATGATTTCCTTGAGCAAATGGACCAAGTGAAAAGTATGGGACCATTAGAAGATTTGATTAGCATGATACCAGGAGCAAATAAAATGAAGGGGTTGAAGAATGCTCAATTTGATGAAAAACAGCTCGTTCACGTTGAAGCAATTATTCAATCAATGACTAAAAAAGAGCGTGAAGATCCTAGCTTGATGAATGCAAGCCGTAAAAAACGTATTGCAAAAGGCTCTGGACGCCCGGTATCAGAAGTTAATCGTTTGCTAAAACAATTTGAAGAGATGAAAAAAATGATGAAGCAAATGACAAATATGCAAAAAGGGAAGAAAGGAAAAAAGGGAAAAGGATTTAATTTTCCTTTCATGTAATGTAAAAACACTTTACAGACTTGCAAACTTCTGATAAAATTTAAACTTGTGTAAAACATTTATATATGGAGGTGCGAAACATGGCAGTAAAAATTCGCTTAAAACGTATGGGGTCAAAACGTAATCCTTTTTATCGTGTAGTAGTAGCTGATTCTCGTTCTCCTCGTGATGGACGTATTATTGAGCAAATTGGCACATACAATCCGGTTGCCAACCCGGTTGAAGTAAAATTAGATGAAGATAAAGCGCTAGACTGGATGTCTAAAGGTGCAAAACCTAGTGATACCGTTCGTAATTTATTCTCTAATGAAGGCATCATGAAGAAATTCCACGACACGAAAAACAAAAAGTAAAGTAGTGTGATAATATGGAAGCCTTAATTAAAAGCATCGTTGAACCGTTAGTTGATAATCCAAGTGAGATTTCAGTAGAGGTAAAGGAAGAATCTAATAAGATGATATACCATCTTACTATTCATTCTGAAGATGTTGGTAAGGTAATCGGTAAAAATGGTCGGATTGCTAAAGCGATTCGTACCGTTGTTTATGCCGCAAATACAGATTCCAAAAAACGGATTTTTCTTGATATTATGTAAAACAGGGAGAGGAGCAAAATACCTTTCCCTGTTTTTCTTTACCAAATAAAAAGGTATAATGAATTTAGACATGATCGGAAGGTTCAAGTTTGATAAATCAGAATAAAGAGAGGTAGCGTCCATGCAAATAATTAAACAAGTCAAAGTAAAACAAGTTATAACAGAAAAGAGCAGGTCACTACTAATATCAAAATTCGAACAAAGATTGGATCGACTTGAACAAGAAAATCAACAATTAATTTTTGAGCAAAAAAGAATGGAACGTAATAACCCTTTAAATAGACACAAAGTCATCACTAAATTTCAAAAAGAAATCAATGAACGAAAGAAAAAACAAGCGATATTACAAAATCAAATAGAAACGATACATAATTTACCGATAGAAAGTGAAATAGTAGAAAGAGAAGTACAAGCGCTTGTCAATATTGAAATAGGAATGGATTGGAGCCAAGTAGTAACCGATCAAGTAATTGTAGTAAAGAATGATAAAATTATACGTATAGACGAAGTAGGTGAAAAAAATGAGTGAAATAAAACTATTTAATGTTGGTAAAATCGTTAATACGCATGGGATTAAAGGCGAAGTAAAAGTTATCAGAATTACAGATTTTGAAGAGCGATTTGAAAAAGGAAATATACTGTATTTACTTGGAAAGGCAGATGGAGAACTAACTCCATTAACGATAAAACATCACCGAAAACATAAACAATTTGATTTACTACAATTTGAATCCTATGACTCGATTCAATCTGTAGAGCCTCTGAAAGACTGTTTGTTAACTGTCAAGGAAAATCAGCTTCAACCTCTTGATGAAGGGGATTATTATTATCATGAGATTATTGGCTGTAAGGTATATACTGTTGCTGGAGAATTACTAGGAGAAATTAAAGAAATTCTTTCACCTGGTGCGAATGATGTATGGGTGGTGAAATGTCCAAACCAAAAAGATATTCTCTTACCTTATATTGATGATGTTGTTAAACTGATCGATGTTAACGAAAAAAAGGTAATCGTTGAGCTTATGGAAGGGTTGTTAGACTAATGCATGTTGATATATTAACACTTTTTCCTGAAATGTTTACAGGTGTCATGAATAACTCTATATTAAAAAAAGCGCAAGAGAATGGTGCTTTTTCGTATCAAACAGTAGATTTCCGTCAGTATACCACTAATAAGCATCATAAAGTTGATGATTATCCATATGGTGGAGGAGCAGGCATGGTGTTGATGCCACAACCAATATTTGATGCAATGGACGATTTAGAAGGTAAACATAAGAGCAAGCCACGTGTCATTTTAATGTGCCCACAGGGTGAAACTTTCTCCCAAAAAAAAGCAGAGGAACTAGCACAAGAAGAACAACTCATTTTTATTTGCGGCCATTATGAAGGATATGATGAGCGAATTCGTCAAGAACTTGTAACAGATGAGATATCAATTGGAGATTATATTTTAACTGGTGGCGAATTAGGTGCGATGGTTGTGATTGATAGTGTAGCACGTTTATTGCCAGGCGTGTTGGGGAATAAAGCTTCCGCACCAGAAGATTCATTTTCAACTGGTTTGCTAGAGCATCCACATTATACAAGACCTGCTGTATTTCGAGGGTTGGAAGTACCTGATGTGTTATTGTCTGGAAACCACAAGCATATTGAAACATGGAGGCAGAAGCAATCAATTTTTCGAACGTGGATGCGCAGACCGGATTTATTAGCGAATTATCAGCTTTCAAATCAGGAGAAAGATTGGATTGCTGAATTTAAGAAAGAATACTAAGTAATAGTTGAAGTATCTATAATATTATGATATATTATTTCTTGTGCTTAAGTGAATGCTTAAGTCGTATAAACGATGTTCCGCTGTTAATTATTATCGAATAAGAGCATTGGTTTGGAAGGAGTGTGACATAATGCAACATTTAATTGATGAAATCACAAAAGAGCAACTTCGTACAGATCATCCTGATTTTCGCCCAGGTGACACAGTTAAAGTTCACGTAAAAGTTGTTGAGGGTGAACGTGAGCGTATTCAGGTGTTTGAAGGTGTTGTCATTAAACGCCAAAACGGTGGAATTAGTGAAACATTTACTGTACGTAAAATTTCTTACGGTGTAGGTGTTGAACGTACATTGCCATTGCATTCACCACGCGTTGATAAAATTGAAGTTAGCCGTCGCGGTAAAGTACGTCGTGCGAAACTTTACTACCTACGTAACCTTCGTGGTAAAGCTGCACGTATTAAAGAAATTCGCTAATGATGACTGTAAAAGGAGCTTGATTTGTCAAGCTCCTTTTTCTTCATGATAAAACAATGACATTCATAATAAGTAATATGTTAAAATATTTACAATAGATAGTAGTGAGTGTGATTGGTATTGGAGGAAACAGAGATGACCAAGAAAAAAAATGAATGGTTTGACTGGCTGAAAGCATTGGTTATCGCAGCCATATTAGCTTTTATTGTTCGAACGTTCATATTCGCACCAATTGTTGTAGATGGTCCTTCTATGCAGCCTAATTTACATAATGGTGATCATATGCTAGTCAATAAAATAAATTATAAAATAAATGAACCAAAAAGATTTGATATTGTTGTTTTTCACGCAACGGAGCAAAAGGATTATATTAAAAGAGTAATCGGATTACCAGGAGAAACGGTACATATAAAAGATGATATTTTATATGTTAATGGAGAACCTCTAGCTGAACCTTTTTTAGAGGAACAAAAGGAAATATTAAAAGAAGGTCAAAAATATACACAAGACTTTTCCTTAGAAGAATTACCAGGAGATTATAAAGTAGTCCCAGAAGATCACATATTGGTATTAGGCGATAATCGTAATAACTCTACGGATAGCCGATCTTTTCGTATTGGATTCGTATCGTATGATCAATTAGTTGGAAAAGCATCCATGGTCTATTGGCCATTGAATCGGTTTGATTTTGTGCAGGGGGAAAAAGAATGACAATACAATGGTTTCCAGGTCACATGGCAAAAGCAAAACGCGAAGTGCAAGACAAGCTAAAGCTAGTTGATTTCGTAATTGAGCTTGTGGATGCTAGAGCACCGTTATCTTCACAAAACCCGATGTTGCATCAAGTTTTGAATCAAAAACCAAAAATGTATGTGTTAATGAAAAAAGATTTAGCGGATTCTGTTTATACGGATAAATGGTTAAATTATTATAAAGAGAAGCATATTCCAGCAGTAGCAGTAGATGTTTCACAAAAACAGGATATAGAGCAGGTTATATTGACAGCAAAGCAAATGTCTCAAGAAAAAATGGAACGGCTAAAAAGAAAAGGAATACGTCCTAGACCAGCGAGAGCAATGATTATTGGTATTCCTAATGTAGGAAAATCAACCTTAATTAATCGCCTTGCAAAACGAAAAATTGCCAAAACAGGTGATAGACCTGGTGTTACAACAACACAGCAATGGATAAAAGTAAAAAAAGATTTTGAGTTATTAGATACCCCGGGGATTTTGTGGCCCAAATTTGAAGATCAAGTAGTAGGGTATCGATTAGCTGCAATTGGAACGATTAAAGACCAACTGTTACCATCTGAAGAAGTGGCAGTTTTCGTTTTAAATTATCTATCCACACACTATTACTCATCGTTACAGTCTCGTTATAAGCTAGAAGAAGCTAGCGCTGATGTCTATCATGTAATGGAATCCATCGGTCGCTTGCGCGGTTGTATTGAAAGTGGAGGAAATGTTGATTTAGAAAAAACTGCTGATGTTATTATTAGAGATCTTAGAGACGGAAAAATTGGTAGAATTACTTTGGAAGCTCCATAATTTTAAGCGAGAATAGCTTATTAAATTAATCATGAAGACATTCATTTTTGGAATGTCTTTATTTTTTTTGAAGTATGTCGATAAATAGATAAAATGGGGGAATAAGATATTATGGAACAAAAATCAGTGAAAGAAATGAAAAAGTGGTTGACGGAGACTATGTTAACAGAACAACAATTACAGCTGCTAAAAAAAGATAATCGAAAAGGCGTGCAAAGAGCTATAGAGCAATACTATAAAAGAATCGATCAAGAGCAGAAGCTAAGATCTGAATATAATGAAATGATGACATACGAACGTAAGTGTTATGCGCAAGGAAAGAAATATGTAGTTGGTATTGATGAAGTAGGTAGAGGTCCTTTAGCCGGGCCAGTTGTTGCGGCTGCTGTTATTCTAGACCCCAAATCTTATTTTCCTGGCATCAATGATTCAAAAAAAATGTCTCGTCAGAAGCGGGAGTCTTTTTATTATCAAATTCAAAAAGAAGCAATTTCTTATAGTTTTGGCATCATAGACAACGAAATTATTGATCAAATAAATATTTATCAAGCAACAATTCAAGCGATGAAACAAGCGGTGGAAACTCTCTCTATTCAACCAGATCATTTATTGATTGATGCAATGGATCTTGCTGATTTACCTTATTCTACAGATTCAATCATTAAAGGTGATCAAAAAAGTGTTAGTATTGCGGCAGCAAGTATATTAGCTAAAGTAAAACGTGACGATATGATGTCTAAACTACACAATCAATTCCCAAATTATAAATTTAATCAAAATCAAGGCTACGGAACAAAAGCGCATTTAGAAGCATTAGAACAGTATGGAATTACTCCTTATCACCGACAATCTTTTGCTCCAATGAAACGATAAGAAGGGAGAATTTAAATTGTCTATTTATTCATCGCATTCATTTTCTACATCTCGTTTATTAACAATGAACCAGACTCAAGCGAAAGTAAATACATTAAGAGTTGGGCAAATAGTATCGGGAAAAGTGCTAGAGATTTATCCTAATCAAAGAGCGATGATTCAACTAGGAGACCAGCAAGTTATTGCACAGTTAAAAACGGCATTAACTTTAAAAAATAACTATTGGTTTCAAGTACAAGAAAATGATCAACTATTGCATCTAAAAGTACTGATAGATCAATCAGGAAAGCAATCATTAGAGAAGCAAGCAGCGGCTTTGTTAAAACAACTCCAATTGCCAATGACAAAAGAAAACTTACAATTCATTCAAAAATTAATTCAATCACAAATTACTTTTAACCCTAGAAGCCTGGGACAAGCATTAGAATTAAAACAAAACAATATAAAAACATCTATGCCATTTTTGTTGGATATGATGGCAAAACAATTGCCGATTACCACTTCTGTTTATCGATCATTAACGAGTGTAAAAACGGAATCTATTCAGCAACAGCTTTATCAGATCTATCAACAATTGCAGTCCAGTAATCAGCCAATCAAAGATAAACAATTGTTATTAAATCGTATTGAAAGTATGATTTATGGAATGACTAGTAATCGAGATATGTCAAAAGTCGTTCAGTTGATTCAGCAACAAATGAATCAGGGAGATCAAGCGATGTTACACACTTTGAAGCAAGTTGGTTTATTAGATAATCATTTAGATACTACTCAAACAAAAGAGATAAAAAATCAGCTTCAATCAATAGTGAATCAACATGGGGAAAACTACATTAGTAAAAAATTTGGTGAAACATTTTCAAGGCAGTTAGGTTTGACAGACCAGCAAATGTCACAATTTAAAAAGATAGTGGAATCCATGGTTCATTCTGGAAAAAATCATGAGCTTCAAACTAAAGCGCAACGACAGTTACAAGTATTTTTAGATAAATATCATTTAGGTACTAGATTAGCTAGTTTATTTCCTGTTAATGAGCGGGCAGCGTTTACTAATTGGAGATTGAATCCAGAATGGAAAAACATAGAACCTGTTTTGTCAACCTTGAAAAGCGTGGCAGATCAACAACTGCCACAACAAGCTGAAAATAAAGTGATTGAACTTTTAACATTAACAAGAAATAATGTAATAAGCACAAAAGATCAATTTTTATTACAACTAAAACATTTTTTGAATTTTTCAGGTGTCCTTGATGAATACCAATTAGCGAAAAATGATGTAGTTGAATTAAAACACAATTTTTCGCTAAAGCAGTTGCTCTTGCAAGCTTCATCAGCAAAAACAGGCGAATCTGAACAGTTGATCAATACATTAAATGGATTGCAATTGTCCAGTGTGCAGGAAGAAGGAGCGTTCATCCAAACTAGTGTTCAATTGCCGGGATTTTTAGGATCTAATCAAAATATAACAATTAATATGGATAGTAAAAAGAATGAGAGTAATCAGATTGATCCAGATTACTGTCATATTGTCTTTTTTTTATCTTTGGAAAAAATCGGTGATACATGCATTGATATGTCAGTTTTAAATCGAAAAATTAATTTAACTGTATATAATAAAAATCAAGAAATTATTCCATTGCTTGATCAGTTAGAGCCGATGCTTCAAGACGGTCTACAAAACAAAGAATATAAATTAATGTCAATTCAATTCAAGCAATTTTCTGAAGAGATAGAGCATCAATTATTGAAAACAAAGAATCATATTGTTTCTAAAACAGGAGTGGATGTTCGGGTATGACAGAAAAGTACAAACCAAAAAAAGCAGTAGCTTTAAGTTATGATGAACAAAAAAATACAGCTCCTAAAGTATCCGCAACAGGAACTGGTTTAATAGCAGAGGAAATTATAGAACGAGCTAAAAATGCTAACGTTCCTATTCAAGAGGATCATACTTTAATCGAGTTATTAGCAAAATTAAATATAAATGAAAAGATTCCAGAGGAACTATATCAAGCTGTCGCAGAAGTATTTGCTTTCATTTATCAAGTGGATAAGCAAACCAATATAGAAAAAAATGAATAGACAAACATACAGTGCTTTTATACAATAAAGCTATATACAAAAAAGCATGAAACAACTCAGCAATAGGAATCTAGCAAGCTGAGTTGTTTTCAATTAGGAGTGAAGTATATTGCAACACATGCGCTTTCGTCTTATTCATCTTTATCACGCTTGTTTCACTTCAAGAAAACTGATTCATCGATTTTTACAGCAAGACCCAACCCTAGATCACCTCTATAAATGGACTCCAACAGACATGCAAGCATCGCTCTTTATTTCAAAAGATCAAGCGGATAGATTATATTCCAACCTTTATAATTCCAAAATTTTAGAAAAAGTACAAAATGATCTAGAAAAATATCATGTTTGGACGATATCGGATGAAGATTATCCGTCATCATTGAGGTGTATCCCCGACCCACCACTTGTTTTATATGGACTTGGACAAAGAGATTTGTTAACGTATCAACCATCATTAAGTGTTGTGGGAACAAGGAATCCTTCAAAAGAGGCAAAGTTTAAAATGTTGTCAATTTTAGGGCCATTAATTAAACAAGAGTGGTTGTTTGTTAGTGGAATGGCTTTAGGAATTGATGGGTTCGCGCATCGTTTAGCACATTATTATCAAGGTAAAACAATTGCAGTTCTCGGAAGCGGTTTGAATCATGTTTATCCAAAGCAGCATGAAGCATTATTTGAAAAGTTAATTACGAACCAATTAGTCATTTCTGAATACCCTCCAGATATACCTCCGAAAAAATATCATTTCCCAGAAAGGAATCGAATTATTAGTGGATTAAGCTTTGGAACTATTGTAATTGAAGCAAAAGAAAAAAGTGGCTCATTAATCACTGTAGATCAAGCTTTGGAACAAGGTAGAGAAGTTTATGCTGTACCAGGAAACCCTTTATTATCCCAGACACAAGGTTGTCATAAAATGATTCAAGATGGCGCGAAGTTAGTTCAAAACACCTATGATTTAATTGAGGATTGGAACCAAATCCAGGAAAAATGGGGACTGAATTTGATGAATAATCATTAATATGAAGCTTATTTTTAATCAAATAAAACAGGTTATGTTTGACAAAGTGGTGAGAAGTATTTAATAATAGTGAAGATTTATCAAATAGATAAAAGAAGAAACCCTCCTGGGAGGAAATGAAATGTCAGATTATTTAGTAATAGTAGAATCACCTGCTAAGGCAAAAACAATTGAACGTTATTTGGGAAAAAAATACAGGGTAAAAGCATCGATGGGTCATGTACGTGACTTACCGAAAAGCCAAATGGGTGTTGATGAAAAAAATGACTTTACCCCAAAGTACATCACAATTCGCGGGAAAGGTCCTGTCTTAAAAGAATTGAAAACCGCTGCCAAAAAAGCGAAAAAAGTTTATCTTGCTGCTGACCCTGATAGGGAAGGTGAAGCAATTGCTTGGCACCTTGCACATAGTTTGGATATCGATCAACATTCTGAGTGTCGTGTCGTTTTCAATGAAATCACAAAAGATGCAATAAAAGAATCTTTCAAACATCCAAGAAAAATTAATATGGATTTAGTTGATGCACAGCAAGCAAGGAGAATTCTTGATCGCTTAGTCGGTTATAATATTAGCCCATTATTGTGGAAAAAGGTTAAAAAAGGACTAAGCGCAGGACGTGTTCAGTCGGTTGCAGTAAAAATGATTATTGATAGAGAAAGAGAGATTAATCAATTTAAACCAGAAGAATATTGGTCTATTGATGGCATATTTATGAAAGGTACTTCTAGCTTTGAAGGTTCTTTTTACGGTATTGATGGTAAAAAAACAAAATTACCTAACAAAGAAGTAGTTGAAAAAATACAAGCCAAATTAACAAGTAATCAATACAAAGTTGATAAAGTACAGAAAAAAGAAAGAAAACGAAACCCTTCTGCTCCTTTTACGACATCATCATTACAGCAAGAAGCGGCTCGGAAATTAAATTTCAGAGCTAAAAAAACAATGATGGTGGCACAGCAATTGTATGAAGGAATTGATTTAGGAAAAAAAGATGGTGGAATTACAGGATTAATCACTTATATGCGTACAGATTCTACTAGATTGTCTAATATAGCAAAGCAAGAAGGTAAGAATTATATTAGTGAAAATTATGGTGAGAGTTACATTGGAAATGTAACTGAAAAAAAGCGATCAGATGGAGCGCAAGATGCGCATGAAGCAATCCGACCAACATCGGCTTTTCGCAATCCAAGTACACTGAAAACGATATTGACTAGAGATCAATATCGCTTGTATAAACTAATATGGGATCGTTTCATTGCTTGTTTGATGGCACCAGCCGTTATGGATACTATGACCGTTACGATGAGCCAAAATGGTGTAATGTTTAGAGCAAGTGGATCCAAAATTAAATTTAAAGGATTTATGAAAGTATATATTGAAGGAACAGATGATAATAAAAAAGAAGAAGATAAATTTTTGCCTGAATTAGAGGAAGGCATGGTTGTGGAAGCAAAAGAGATTAAGCCAAATCAACACTTCACTCAGCCGCCACCACGATATACAGAAGCAAGACTAGTAAAAGTTATGGAAGAACAGGGAATAGGAAGACCGTCTACGTATGCTCCAACCTTAGACACGATTCAACGAAGAGGTTATGTCTCGCTAGATAATAAAAGATTTGTACCGACTGAATTAGGAGAAATCGTTATTGACTTAATAAAAGAATTTTTCCCTCAAATTATAGATGTTGATTTCACAGTGAAAATGGAGGGTGATTTAGACGATATCGAAGACGGGAAGATAGATTGGGTAGAAATAATTGATCAGTTCTACCAAGGTTTTGAAAAACGTTTAAAAATAGCAGAAGAAGAAATGGAAAAAATAGAAATTAGAGATGAACCAGCAGGTATTGACTGTGAAAAATGTGGTCATGAAATGGTTTATAAAATGGGGAGATATGGAAAATTCCTAGCGTGTTCTAATTTTCCCGACTGTCGCAATACGAAGCCAATACTTAAAGAAATAGGGGTAAAATGTCCAAGCTGTAAAACAGGTAATATCGTAGAAAGAAAATCAAAGAAGCGACGTACGTTTTATGGATGTGATAATTATCCGGAATGCGACTTCTTATCTTGGGAAAAACCAATTGCTCGTCCATGTCCGAAATGTCAAAGTTTACTCGTAGAGAAAAAATCTAAAAAAGGCGTGCAAATACAATGTTCTTCTTGTGATTATAAAGAAGAAGCACAGAAATAAATGACTATTAAGAAGTTGCCTGAGGGCAACTTCTTTTTCATATGCTTCTTAATAGTAAGGGGTGATTTATAAGAACATGAAAATTTTCAAGTTTGTTTAGTTTAAATAAAAATGGTTTAGGACATTAAAAAACAGGAAATCAATAGTAATGATTAATCTTAATAGTGCGAAAAATGATCCTATTAAAAATATTGTTTGACATCTAAGATACAACAGGCTATAATTCTCGATTGGTAAGTAATATTGCTTTACAGAAAAATGCATCAAACTTTAATAGTGAAAACCTTTCAGAATTTTTCGGTAATTTGGTAAAATTTATTGCATCGTCAGTATAGTTATGTTAAGCTTTAATCGCTTAGTGGAGGTGCAAATGGACGAATTTAAAAAACAACTTCAATCTTTTCAATCCTATCTTCAAATAGAAAAAAATGCATCAAATTATACGATAGATTTCTACAAAAAAGATATTGATTTATTTTATCAATTTTTATATGCGGAAGGGATCGCGCATTTACATCATGTAACACATCAAACGGTTCGATTATATTTGACTACTTTATATAATAAATCACTTGCAAGATCTAGTGTTTCTCGGAAAATCTCTAGTTTAAGGAGTTTTTATACCTACCTAGAAAGAGAAAATGTAGTTACTGATAATCCGTTTATGCAACTTGTGTTACCAAAAGATAAATCTCGTCTTCCAAATTTTCTATATGAAGAAGAATTAGAAAAGCTTTTTTTAATTAATGACCTCTCTACACCATTAGGTCAACGAAATCAAGCGATTTTAGAGGTGATGTATGCTACGGGAGTGCGTGTAAGTGAATGCGCTAATCTTACGCTAAATGCAATTGATTCAGATTTACAAACGATTTTAGTATTAGGAAAAGGTCGAAAAGAAAGGTATGTTCCATTTGGCAGTTTCGCTGCTAAGGCGTTAACCGATTACATGGAAGACGGAAGAAAGAAATTATTAGATAAATCTAAATTAAGCACAGATAAAGTTTTTTTAAATGCAAGGGGAAGACCGATTACATCAAGAGGAATTCGGTTAATTTTAAATAAAATGGTAGAAGATGCAGCTCTTACAATTAAACTACACCCACATAAATTACGACATTCATTCGCCACACATATGTTAAATGCAGGTGCTGATCTTCGAAGTGTTCAAGAACTACTTGGACATGAACACCTTTCATCTACACAAATTTATACACATGTAACAACGGATCGTTTACGTCATATTTATATGGATAGTCATCCAAGAGCAAAAAGAAATTGAGGTGATAGGATGAGTAATGAGTTTCATGCAACAACGATTTTTGCAGTCCAACATAACGGTCAATGTGCGATGAGTGGTGATGGTCAAGTGACGATGGGAAATGCGGTCGTTATGAAACATACTGCAAGGAAAGTTCGTAAATTATTTAAAGGCCAAGTATTAGCCGGTTTTGCTGGATCTGTTGCCGATGCTTTTACACTTTTTGAAAAATTCGAGGCGAAACTAGATACTTTTAATGGAAACTTGCAACGATCATCAGTCGAATTAGCTAAAGAATGGCGAAGTGATAAAGTGTTACGAAAATTAGAAGCAATGTTGATTGTGATGAATAAAGAGACATTACTTCTAGTATCCGGAACAGGGGAAGTAATTGAGCCTGATGACGGTATCTTAGCCATTGGTTCGGGTGGGAATTATGCGTTAGCGGCAGGCAGAGCGTTGAAGCGCTATAGTGGTGATAAATCCGCGAAAGAAATTGCACAATCAGCTTTGGAGATTGCTGGTGAAATTTGTGTCTATACGAACGATCAAATAACATTAGAAGTTATTGATTAGTTTAAGGAGGTTTTATAGGTGGATGTAGGTATGTCACCTAAACAAATTGTCGCAGAATTAGATCGTTTTATTATTGGTCAAAAGCAAGCGAAAAAGTCAGTGGCAGTAGCTTTGAGAAATCGCTATCGTCGTTCAAAATTGGACGATAGTATAAAGGATGAAATAGTACCAAAAAATATTTTAATGATTGGTCCAACAGGTGTAGGTAAAACTGAAATAGCAAGACGTTTAGCCAAACTAGTTGGTGCCCCTTTCTTAAAAGTAGAAGCAACAAAATTCACTGAAGTTGGATACGTAGGTAGAGATGTAGAGTCAATGGTGCGTGATTTGGTAGAGACATCGATTAGAATGGTGAAAGAACAAAAAATGTCACAAGTGCAAGAACGAGCGAGAAAGCATGCAAATGATCGCTTAATCAAGCTAATTGTTCCAATTGCAAAAAAACAACAAACTCAAGTCAAGAACCCATTTGAAATGCTTTTTAATAATGAGCAGACATCAGAAGAAACAGAAGAAAAATCTGCTGAAGTAAACCAAGAAATTCAAACTAAGCGCAAACAAATTGCTCAACAATTAGCATCAGGGGAGCTAGAGGATACAATAGTTACGGTTGAGGTTGAAGAACAATCAGCTAATATGTTTGATATGCTACAAGGTTCGGGAATAGAACAAATGGGGATGAATATGCAAGATGCGCTAGGGGCATTCATGCCAAAGAAAAAACATAAAAGAAAATTACCTGTAAAAGCAGCAAGGCAAGTATTAATCCATCAAGAGGCACAAAAATTAATTGATATGGATGAGGTAACTCAAGTCGCCTTAGATAAGGTTGAGCAATCAGGTATTATTTTTATTGATGAAATTGATAAAGTTGCGGGTAAGTCAGAGCAATCAGCGGATGTGTCTCGTGAAGGGGTGCAACGTGATATTTTACCGATTATTGAAGGATCGACGATTGTGACAAAGTATGGTCCAGTGAAAACAGATCACATTCTATTTATAGCTGCAGGTGCCTTTCATATGGCTAAACCTTCTGATTTAATTCCTGAGCTACAAGGTAGATTTCCGATAAGGGTAGAGCTAGAAAAGTTATCAATTAATGATTTCAAACGTATTTTAATAGAGCCATCTAATGCATTGTTAAAGCAATATCAAGCACTTTTAAAAACAGAAGACATTGAAGTAGTGTTTACTGATGAAGCTATTACAAATATTGCAAAAGTTGCTTATGAAGTAAATCAAGAAACTGATAATATTGGTGCCAGAAGACTTCATACCATTTTGGAGAAGTTATTAGAAGATTTATCATTTGAAGCGTCAGATGTAACAATGCCAACAATTGAAATAACTAAAGGTTATGTAGAAGACAAACTGGGTAAAATTGTTAAGGATAAAGATTTAAGTCAATATATCCTTTAAGATAATTAATATAGTTAAACAACAGCAACATTGAAAATCATTTTAACTTAAATGAGAACGGAGGAGCACAATGGAACTATTAGATCGCGCTAGAAAAATCAATTCGATATTACAGAAGACAACAGGGAAATCAGTAAACTTTAATGAGATGGCAGCTACATTAAGAGATATAATTACTGCAAATATTTTTGTTGTGAGTAGAAGGGGAAAGTTATTAGGATTTGCCATTAATCAGCAAATTGAAAACGCGAGAATGAAAGCTATGTTAGAAGACAGGCAGTTTCCAGAGGAGTATACAGATAGCTTGTTTAATATTAATGAAACTACTTCGAATATTGATATTGACAGTAAGTACACTGCCTTTCCTATAGAAAATCGTGAACTATTTAAAAGTGGGCTAACGACGCTTGTGCCTATCATAGGTGGGGGAGAAAGACTTGGGACTTTAATATTAAGTCGTTTAACTGATAGTTTTAACAATGATGACCTTTTACTTGCTGAATATGGTGCAACTGTAGTTGGTATGGAGATTTTACATGAAAAAACAGAAGAAATTGAGACAGAAGCACGAAGCAAAGCGGTTGTGCAAATGGCAATAAGTTCACTTTCATATAGTGAATTAGAGGCGATTGAACATATATTTGAAGAATTAGATGGTAATGAAGGTTTACTTGTAGCAAGTAAAATTGCAGATCGTGTAGGTATTACTCGTTCGGTTATCGTTAATGCCTTAAGGAAATTAGAAAGTGCAGGTGTGATAGAATCTAGATCACTTGGTATGAAAGGAACTTATATCAAAGTACTAAATAATAAGTTCCTTGTGGAGTTACAACGAATCAAATCAAATTAATTAATATGTGAAAAGACGCTTTTAAAAAAAGCGTCTTTTTTTTGCTGAAAATTCCATCTAATAGTAATAGAAAACAAAAAAACCTAAACACAAACTTAAACCTAAAATATAAAAAAACCTTAATTATTACAAAAAATGAGCAAATAAGACTAGTATAAGTGAAATGACTTATAATATCGTCTTTCAAGCGATTTTCAATAATGTATAAACGCTTAGATACTCTAGACAGTAAAACATACGTTTCATTTTTTTTAGAAATATGAGCGCATCATGATAGTACTTTTGACTCAATTAATCAATTTAGGTTGAAACTATAGTTAGTATATCCATAAATAGGATAGACACTTTATGATATTTAATTTACAATATTCGATATAAAATACATTTTTATAAGGGTTATTTATAGGAGGTGTTAATGTATGTCGTTATTTGGAGAATCAATTAGTGCACTTCAAAGTGGATTAAACTATTCAACATTGAAAAATCAAACAATCGCAAATAATATAGCAAACGTTGATACTGAAAATTATAAAACAAAAAACGTTGTCTTTAAAGATGTGTTACATAAACAATTAGATACTGAATTTCAAGCAAAACGAACACATGAAAAACATCTTACCTTCAACCGAACAAAAAATCAACCATTTCAAGTTGTAGCTAGTAAAAATACACAGTACAACCATAATGGGAATAATGTCGATATTGATAAAGAAATGTCTGAACTAGCAACAAATCAACTTTACTATCAAGCATTGGTAGATCGTTTAAATGGTAAATTTAATAGTTTACAGACCGTTATTCGTGGAGGAGGAGCGTAATTGAGTATATTTCATTCTATTAATACGAGTGCTAGTGCTTTAACTGCACAACGATTGCGCATGGACACGATATCATCAAATATCGCCAATGCGGAAACAACAAGGGCGACCGTTAATGAACAAGGGGAATATGAGCCATATAGAAGAAAAATGGTTACTTTTCAAGAAAGCGGCACACCTTTTTCATCATACCTAAATAAAGCGACAAAAAATACAAGTATTGGATCAGGAGTTAGAGTTGCAAGTATATCTGAGGATGATGAACCATTTACAATGGTGTATAACCCAAGCCACCCTGATGCTAACGAGGAAGGTTATGTAGCAATGCCAAACGTGGATACGCTAGAAGAGATGGTTGACCTTATGAGTGCAACAAGGTCATATGAAGCAAACGTGACATCGCTTAATGCTACTAAAGGTATGTTAATGAAAGCATTAGAAATAGGGAAATGATTATGAAAGGGATGTGAATAATGACTAGTGGGATTCAAAGTTTGCAATTGATGCCTCATTCGTTGAATCAAGCTGACCAAGCAAAAAGCGTATCGCCCAATAAGGCGCAAAAACAGTTTGCTTCAAGTTTGAAAGATGCAATCAACCAATTAAACACGTCACAAATAGTTTCGGACGAGAAGACGAAAGCTTTAGTTAACGGTGAGATTGATGACTTACATGATGTAATGATCACTGCTCAGAAGGCTAGTATCACCTTGAATACGGCAATAGAAGTGCAAAAAAAAGCAATAGATGCTTATAACGAAATAATGAGAATGCAGATTTAATTTAAAATGAAAGATGCGTTGCTTATGTTTTATGGAGGCAGAGGATGAAACAAAAAATAGAAAACTATAAAAATAATATAATAGATTATTGGCAAGCAAAATCAAAAAAACAAAAAGGGTTCTTTTTTTCTATGATTATTTTGTTTCTCGTCATCGTTATAGGCGGAACACTTTTGTTAGCTAGGCCAAATATGGTTGCACTGTATAATAATTTATCTGTTCAAGAAATTGGTCAGATAAAAGCTGAACTAGATGCACGTGGAGTTAAGTACGAATTAAAAGAGTCAGGTTCAACCATTATGGTGCCTAGCGACCAAGCGGATACGTTATTAGTTGACTTAGCTGCCCAAGGTATTCCGGATAGTGGTAGTATTGACTACTCATTTTTTAGCCAGAATACTTCGTGGGGGATGACAGATAACGAATTTGACGTGATGAAATTAGACGCGATGCAAACAGAACTTGCCGGATTAATTACTGGTATCTCCGGTATTGAAGATGCAACTGTCATGATCAATTTACCACAGGAGCAAGTTTTTATAAGTGATGATCAAGAAACAGCATCAGCTTCAGTTGTGCTCACTACGACACCGGGATATCAATTTGATGAAAGTCAAATTAATTCACTTTATCATTTAGTGTCAAAAACAGTACCTAACTTAGCTACTGATAATATTGTTATCATGGATCAAAATTTTAATTATTATGATCAAAAAGGATCAGAAAATATTGGAAGTGGAGATACATATGCAACACAGCAACAAATAAAACAGGACATTGAGCGTGATATCCAGCGCCGTGTCCAGCAATTACTTGGAACAATGATTGGTGCAGATAAAGTTGTTGCTTCTGTTACAGCTGACGTTGATTTCACAAAAGAAAATCGTATAGAAGAAATTGTTGAACCAGTGGATGAAGAAGAAAAAGAAGGATTACCAGTTAGTGTAGAAACTATTACAGAAACGTATACAGGTGAAGGAGCCGCAGCAGCAGGAACACCAGGGGTAGGGGAAGAAGACATAGCTAACTATCCTGCTACTGAAGATGGAAATAACGGGGAGTACGAAATGGTTCAGGAGTCTATCAACTATGAATTCGATCGTATTACACGTGAAATTGTTGAAAGTCCATATAAAGTTCGCGATTTAGGAATTCAAATTGCAGTAGATAACTCAAAGGAAACACTTGCTGAAAATGGAGAACCGGAGTTGTTAACGGCACAAGAACAAGCAGATGTAGAGGCAAGTATTGCATCTATTTTAGATTCAATTATATCAACGTCTGTAGATGAAACATATGGGGATATTGATCCTCAAGAAAAAACTTCTATTGTGTTCCAAACCTTTAATCACACACAAGGACAAAAGCCTTTAATGACAGGGATACCGACTTGGGTTTATATTATTGGTGCCATCTTATTAATTGGTATTATTGCTTTAATTATTATCATTGTTAGAAAAAGAAGAACAGAAGATGAAGTTATAAGTGAAGAGGTAAACGTACAGAATGAAATTGAGATACCAGATATTGAAAACAAAGCTGATACAGAATCATCTATTAGAAGAAAGCAGCTAGAAAAAATGGCAAAAGACAAACCTGAAGAATTTGCCAAATTACTACGCAGCTGGATTGCAGAAGATTAGGGGGAAACCTTTATGGTCGTACGAAATAAAAAACTGACAGGAAAACAAAAAGCTGCGATTCTATTAATATCATTAGGTCCAGATGTTTCTGCTCAAGTTTACAAACACTTAACGGAAGAAGAAATAGAAAAACTAACATTAGAAATTTCATCTGTTAAAAAAGTAGAATCAGATCAAAAAGAAGTAGTGCTAGATCAATTCCACCAGATTGCATTAGCGCAAGACTATATTACTCAAGGTGGGATTAATTATGCTAAAACAGTGCTAGAAAAAGCATTGGGTGCAGAGGAAGCAACAAATATTGTTAATCGTTTGACTTCCTCTCTACAAGTTAAACCATTTGATTTTGCACGAAGAGCTGAACCCGGTCAAATTTTGAATTTTATTCAAAACGAACATCCGCAAACAATCGCACTTATTTTGTCTTATTTAGAAAAAGAGCAAGCTGGTCAAATTCTTTCAGAACTTCCTCAAGAAATGCAAGCTGATATTGCAAAGCGAATTGCATTAATGGATTCTACTTCACCGGAAATAATTAATGAAGTAGAACAAATATTAGAGAGGAAATTGTCTGCAACGGTTACCCAAGATTACACACAAACTGGTGGGATACAAGCAGTTGTTGAAGTGTTAAATGGGGTAGATCGTAGTACAGAGCGAACAATTTTGGATGCATTGGAAATTCAAGATCCAGAATTAGCAGAAGAAATTAAGAAACGTATGTTTGTCTTTGAAGATATTGTTACATTAGACAACCGGGCGATTCAACGTGTTGTTCGTGAAGTTGAAAATGATGACCTCCGCTTAGCGTTGAAAGTAGCAAGTGATGAAGTGAAAGAAGTTGCGTTTAGCAACATGTCTACTAGAATGGTTGAAACCTTTAAAGAGGAAATGGAATTTATGGGGCCTGTCAGATTGCGTGATGTAGAGGAAGCTCAAACTCGAATTGTTTCTGCTATTCGTCGTTTAGAAGAGGTTGGAGAAATTGTAATTGCTCGCGGTGGAGGAGATGATATTATTGTGTAGTCCTTCTCGCAAAGTGATTGGTCTTAGACCTATTCATTTACCAAAAATAGATGTGGAAGAAGAGCAACAGAGTTATGAAGATAAATTTGTTCAAATTACAAAAGCTGAACAGCAATTACAAGAACAAAAACAAGACACCCAAGAATGGATAGAGACAAAACACAAGCAAATAGAAGCAGAGAAAATAGCATGGCAAGAAGAAAAGTTAACATGGATTGAGCAAGCAAAAGAAGAAGGGTACAACGCTGGTTTTGAACAAGGCAAACAAGAAAGTCTATTAAATTATCAAAATTTAATTCATGAAGCAAAAAAAATAATAGACATCACTAGGGCTGAACGAATGGAAATGATAACTCAAAATGAACGATTTATTTTAAACATAAGCTTAGATGCCGCAACGAAAATTGTTCATCAATCAATTGTTGACAAAGATGCTTACATAGAAATAGTTAAAAGTGTGTTACAAGAAGCAAGAGAACAACCTACCATTCAAATACATGCACATCCAGATGATTATCTTATTTGCCAAAAATATAAAGACGAACTTTTTTCTATCGTAGATCCAAAAATAGAGTTAAGCTTTTATCCTGATGATACATTACAGGTGGGGAGCTGTGTTATAGAGACTCCAATTGGGAAAATTGATGCAAGTATAGATACACAACTTGAAAATCTACGCAATCAATTGCATGCGTTGTTGGAGGAAATGGATAGTGAATCTTGAACGTTTTGCGGAACATGTGAAGCAAGCTGATTTGTATAAATATTATGGCAAAATAAAGCGTGTGATTGGACTAATGATTGAGTCAGTCGGACCATCTGTCAGTATCGGCAATGTTTGCTACATCCATACGTCAGATACAACGAAAATTTTAGCTGAAGTGGTTGGTTTTCATAATGAAAATGTGCTGCTCATGCCATATGCTTCTATTAATGAAATTAGTCCAGGAAGTTTGGTGGAAGCGACTAATGCCCCTTTGACAATCAAGGTGGGAAAAGGTTTGGTTGGGAATATAGTTAATGCGATTGGCGAACCATTGGACGAATCAGCGTTACCAAAGGGATTGCTACCTTATCATACAGAACAATCACCACCCAACCCTTTAGCACGACCGAGAATTTTAGAACCAATCCAAATTGGTGTTAAAACGATTGATACCTTATTAACAGTAGGGAAAGGTCAACGCGTGGGGATATTTGCTGGAAGTGGCGTTGGAAAAAGTACTTTACTAGGTATGATTGCTCGTAATAGCGAAGCTGACATTAACGTCATTGCTTTGATTGGTGAAAGAGGTAGAGAAGTTAGAGAGTTTGTAGAAAAAGACCTTGGTGAAGAAGGTTTGAAAAAATCTATTGTCATTGTTGCAACATCTGATCAGCCTGCATTAATGCGAATTAAAGGTGCTTATACGGCAACAGCAATAGCTGAATATTTTAGAGACCAAAACTACAATGTGAATTTAATGATGGATTCTGTTACTAGAGTTGCGATGGCACAACGAGAAGTAGGGTTGGCAATCGGTGAACCACCTACAACAAAAGGATATACACCTTCTGTATTTGCCATGTTGCCAAAGTTGTTAGAAAGGACGGGTACAAGCAGTAAGGGAACGATTACTGCTTTTTATACCGTGCTAGTTGATGGAGATGATTTAAATGATCCAATTGCAGATACAACTAGAGGAATATTGGATGGACATTTTGTTTTGGATCGAAAATTAGCAGAACAAGGACAGTATCCTGCTATTAATGTACTTAAATCAATTAGTCGTGTTATGCCACAAATCACATCAACAAAAGAACAACAATTAGCACAAGAAATCCGAGCTATTTTAGCAACGTATGAGGAAAATTATGAACTTATTCAAATTGGTGCATATAAAAAAGGGGCAAGTAAAGAAGTCGATCATGCGATTCAATTTCATCCTAAAGTCATTCGCTTTTTAAAACAAGAAATGGACGAAGCAGTTTCAAGGGAACAGGCATTTGAGATAATGAAGGAAACGTTGTATGGAGGGGTTAATTAATGGCAGAAATACACGCTTTTCAAAAAATACTATCCCACCAAGAGCGGTTGAAAAAAAATGCACAGATGGAATACAAACAATCTGTTGATCAATTTGAAACTGTAGCGACAACATTGTACCAGTTGTTGAGAAAAAAGGAAGAAGTGCAAGCTCAATATAATTACTACTTAGAGTCTACTGGTACCGTGACGACGTTAGCGACTCACCATGCTTATATCGACGGGATAAAAAGTAAAATAAAGCATATCCAAGCTCAAGTTGATCAAGCAAGAACTCAAATGGAACTTAAACAGGATAACTTGACAGCAGCTCATGTAGAAGTAAAAAAAATCGAAAAGATTGTTGAAACTAAACAATTAAATAAAAAAAATAGTATTTTATATAAAGAATCAAAACAATTAGATGAAACGTCGATGCGACAGTTTTTAAAGAATGAAATTAGGTGAATTAAATGGCTCAAACACAAGAAAAAACAAAACGTAAAAAAGCAGGTTTTTTTCAATGGGTATTAGTCATTATCGTCCCACTGATTTTCTTAATCATTGTACTATCTATTGTTCTGTCTTTAATGGGGATTGATGTCATTAATAAATCAAAGGAAATAGCAAATCAAGTTCCTATAATATCAACAGTAGTTACAACCCAAGAAGAAGAAGATAAAGCTCGGGAGCAGGATAACTTTAAAAATCAACTAGCTGAAAAAGATAGTAAAATTGAAACATTAGAAGTGGAAGTGTCTTCTCAAAGTCAAACAATTGACGAATTGAATCAAGAGGTTGTGAAGTTAACAGAGCAGTTAGCACAAGCGACTGAAAATAAAGAAGTGGATCAAAAAGAAATAAAAAATTTAACAAAGCTAACAAAGTCATATGAAGAAATGAAACCAGATCGCGCTGCATCTATATTAGCTAGTGTAGATTTGGAAACGACCACCGCGATACTAAACGAAATGAAAGATGAAGATCGTGGAGAAGTCTTGAGTCAAATGGATGCAGAAATTGCTGCCAAATTAACAAAAAGCTTGTTAGAATAACCATTTAAAGTTGAAAGGGGGTGAAAAAATGCATATCGGTACTTTATTAACACACGTTTCAACACGAAGTATGGCTCATAATTTAAATGTACCTAAGCAAGAAAGTGAGGGTCAATTTGGTAACATACTTAAAGTTATCTCCAATAGCGGCCTCACGAATAGATCTAGTTCTATTCGAACGATGTTAACAAGTAAAGATGCGTCAGAACAAGATTTATTACAATTTTTACAGCAGTTTGATCAAAATAAAGAACATATTTTACAGCTATTAGGAATTGATTCGCAACAATTAGAGCAATTCTCGGAACAATTAAGCCAAGAAGAGTTAACAGCGCTACAAGAAAAACTAGATATAGATGGATTGAATAAAATCGATGCAGCTATAATACATTGGTACATTAGCAACAATCAACAAATTCAGACACAACAAAGTCTTGATTTGGAGAATGCTTTTACTGTACAAAATCTAGCTTTTGCTCAATCGTCAATAAAACCAATGGATAGTAGCGAAACAATTTTAGAAAAAGCGAACCAGTTATGGGGTCAAATAAAGGATGTACTGCAACAGATAAATGCTAAGGGGTCGACCAATGAACTGAGTGCTCAATTACTAAAATTAATGAAGCAATGGAATGAGATGAACCATACTTCATCGAATACTGCTAATCAAGTGTTGTCAAATCAAAAAGGTGCTGAAGCTAAATTATGGAACCAGTTGATGCATGTTTACCAAAAAAGATTGAATGGTGCTGTAAAGGGAGCATATCAAACTAATGCAACAGTGACTTCAACAGATGTTGCTAAATGGGTTAAAAATGCCCTCTCCAACTATTCCAATGAAGCAAGTGATATAAAACAAACGAACACAGCAATACCTAATGCAACTGGTCAATCTATCTCAAAAGTTGAACAATATCTAGTCTATATGAATCAATCAAATACAAGTAACACAAAAGCAACACAGAATGAGTTAATAGAAAAATTTCAGCAAATTCTTAAATCAAGTCAGTTTTTCTCAAAGGCAAAAGGATCAAATGAGCTATTGCTACGCTTAAATCCAAGACAGCTTGGAGATATAACAGTTAAAATGATTCAACAAAATGGTGAAATGCTTGTTAAGATTACAACAACTACGCAATTAGCTAAAGATGCGTTAGAAGGTAATTTACAACAATTAAAGCATATGTTCTCTCCACAACAAGTTGTTATTGAAAAACAAGAAACGCAGCAATTTCAATTATCACAACAAGATGCACAGGGGGAATTTGGTGAGCAAATGTCAGAATCCTCTCATCAAGAAGATGATGCGAATAATAAGCGAGATGAACCAACAACGGATGAATCATTAAGTTTTCAAGAGCTGCTGATGAATGAGAAAGTGTAGGTGAAGTAAGGTGACAAAAATTGACCCATCGTATTATTTAAGCAATCAGCCCAGAGGGACTGGTGGCTCAAATTTAGGTAAAGATGAATTTCTGAAAATTCTTATGGCTCAGCTTGCAAACCAAGACCCATTAAATCCAATGGAAGATAAAGAATTTATCTCACAAATGGCAACATTTTCTTCGTTAGAACAAATGATGAATATGAACCAGTCGATTAGTTATTTAGTAAATAATCAATCGGTGTCTCCGGTTATACAGTATAGTCATTTAATCGGTAAAGAAGTGACTTTTTATAAATTTGATGAGGAAACAGGGGAAATCGTTGAACCAAAAGAAGAAATAACAAGCTCCGTTATTGCGGTGAGTGAAAAAAAAGGATTTGCCGTATTAGAACTAGAAAATGGTCAAAATATTTATACAGATGAGGTTATCAAAATTGAAGAGCCTGCTAACGAGTAGTTCTAAAAATTAGAGAGGGGATTATTATGGATCATCGTATCCAACAGGTGCACCAACATGTTTTATTGCCAAACAAACCAAATAAAACAGTTAAAACTGAAAATAAAACAAATTTTAAAGATGTATTAACAGGTGCCCAATCTTTTAAAATTAGCAAGCATGCTCAAACACGTTTAGATGAAAGAAACATTAGGATTGATGCATCAAAATGGGAGAGCATTTTTGAGAAAGTAAGTGAAGCGAAACAAAAAGGTGTTACTGATTCACTTGTTATAACGGACGAGGCAACATTACTTGTTAGCGTGAAGAATAACACCGTAGTTACAGCATTGGATAGAAAAGAAATGCAAAGCCGCATTTTTACAAACATCAACGGAACAATAGTCATTGATTAGGCTGGACCCTATCCGGGAAGCCGAGAGCTGTGGAATGATAGAAACAGCCATTTTATAACTTATAAATGAGAGGAATGAATGTTACATGTTACGTTCAATGTATGCTGGTATTTCAGGAATGAGAGGGTTTCAAACAAAGCTAGATGTTGTTGGTAATAATATTGCAAACGTTAATACATCCGGTTTCAAAAAGGGTCGTGTTACATTTCAAGATATGATGAGTCAAACGATGTCAGGTGCACAAGCTCCAACAACTATTCGAGGAGGTATTAACCCATCACAAGTAGGTTTAGGTTCGCAGGTAGGTTCGATTGATAATATTCAAACACAAGGTAATCGTCAAACAACGAACAGAACGTTAGATATGGCACTTGAAGGTGATGGAATGTTTGTTTTAGGAAGAGGTCTAGATGCCTCGGACGACGTTGACATGCAAGCATCAGATATTAGCTTTAGTCGTTCTGGAAATTTCTATTTAGATGATGATGGATATATCGTTAATCCGAATGGGCTGTATTTATTAGGGGAAGGTGCTACTGCGGATGCAAACGGGGATATGGCTTTAAGTGGAGATTTGAGTCGAATCCAAATTCCAGCTAATGCTGCTAGCTTCAGTATAGCTGCAGATGGTACGGTGAACTATGTTGATGAGAATAACAATGTACAGGTTGCGGGGCAAATTCGCTTGGCATCATTCTCAAATCCAGGTGGTTTACAAAAAAGTGGATCAAATACGTTCCAATTAACAAATAACTCTGGAGTATTTACTGATGACGGAGTTTTCAATAATCTTGCTGATTTAGTTATTCCAGAAAGTAACGGATCTGCTTCTGTAGTATCAGGTGCATTAGAGATGTCTAATGTTGACCTTGCTGAAGAATTTACTGAAATGATTACTGCTCAGCGAGGTTTTCAGGCAAACACTAGAATTATAACAACTTCAGATGAAATACTTCAAGAGTTGGTTAACCTGAAACGATAATAAAGGGGGCATGGAGCAAGTCTAACAAACTTGCTCCAAATACAAATGATTGAGATTACAAAATTCACTGGGGAAACATTTACACTAAATGCATTGTATATTGAGCAAATACAATCCTTTCCTGATACAACAATAACATTAATAAACGGAAAGAAACTCGTTGTTCGAGAAACACATTCTGAAGTGATTGAAGCAGTCGATCAGTATTACCAAAAGATTGGTATACAAGGATTTCAAAAAGAAGTGAGTGAAAAAGATGAATCCTAAACTATTTAAAACAATGATAACAAGCTTAATTATTATCACTATTGCTGGCGTTGGAGCAATTGCTTATATCGTTCTTAACAATGATGATAAAACATCTGACGAGTTAAGTATTAAAGAGATGGTAGAATATTCTCATACAACAGAGGAAATGAATACAGACTTAAAAGATGATAGTTTCGTACAGGTGCAATTTCAATTGATTACAGACAGTAAAAAAGCAAAAAAAGAAGTGATTAATCGACAATTTCAATTAAAAAACTTCTTAATTAAAGAGTCGGTTGATTTGACAGAAAAAGATTTTCAAGAAGGATTATCAACACTAGAAACTAAATTAAAAGATCAAATGAATGAGCTTATGGATGATGGTAAGATCATCGATGTATATATTATTAGTAAAATTATACAATGATAGGGCTCCTGTCGAGGAGGTGAAGAAGTTTGGCAGATGAAATATTATCACAAAATGAAATTGATGCTTTATTATCTGCACTATCATCCGGAGAGATGGATGCAAATCAACTCAGGCAAGATGAAGCAACTAACAAAGTACGTGTGTACGATTTTAAACGTGCACTCCGCTTTTCTAAAGACCAAATAAGAAGTATATCACGAATACATGAAAATTTTGCGCGATTGTTGACGACGTATTTTTCTGCACAATTACGAACATACGTACATATTTCAGTAGCATCGGTTGATCAAATCCCATATGAAGAATTTATTCGCTCTATACCAACAATGACAATATTAAATGTTTATAGTATGTCACCACTCAATGGGAGAATTATTTTTGAATTTAATCCTAATATTGCGTATGCAATGCTTGAACGCATGTTAGGAGGGCAAGGCGGAAGTGTTAACAAAGTAGATTCACTTACCGAAATTGAATCCACTTTAATGACACAGCTTTTTGAAAATGGTTTGGATTACTTGCAAGAAGCTTGGTCCTCTTTTGTTGATATCGATCCAATGCTAGAGGAGTTTGAGGTAAATCCACAATTTTTACAACTAGTATCACCGAATGAGACGGTCGTTGTCGTGTCATTAGATACTACGATAGGTGACAGTAGCGGAATGATAAATATATGTATTCCTCATGTGGTACTAGAACCAATAATACCGAAATTATCTGTCCATTATTGGATGCAGACCGAAAATAATAAAGAAAGAAAACCTGGTGAGTACGAGGATTTAACTAAAAACTTAGAAGCAGCTAAATTAAACATGCAAGTTTTATTAGGGCAAACTAAAATTACGATGAATGATTTATTGAATTTGCAAACGAATGATGTCATACAATTGAGTCAGTCTATTGTAGATCCATTAGTATTGTTGGCTGATGAAGAGCCTCTTTTCTACGTGCAACCAGGCAAGAAAAAGAATAAGCTAGCTGTGCAGATATTAGAAGAAATAAAAAAGGGGGAATCCAATTGATGAATGACGGTATGTTGTCACAAGATGAAATTAATGCGCTACTTAATGGTACAGATGATAGTGGGTTAAGCAATTCAAGTGACGACACAAAAACAGAAGTAGAAGATGTGTTATCTGATGTTGAAATCGATGCATTAGGTGAAATTGGTAATATATCATTTGGAAGTTCAGCAACAACTCTTTCAACATTATTGAGTCAAAAAGTAGAAATAACAACACCGACAATATCTACCATTAAACAAAATGAGTTAGCTGATGAATTTCCTAAACCACATGTTGGTGTTGAAGTACAATATACAGATGGGTTTGAAGGTGTGAACTTGTTTGTGTTGAAATCAAATGATGCTGCGATAATTGCAGATTTAATGCTTGGTGGAGATGGTCATACAACGAATGAAGATTTAAGTGACATTCATTTAAGTGCAGTACAGGAAGCGATGAATCAAATGATGGGTACAGCGGCTACTAGTATGTCAACTGTATTCCATAAACGAGTAGACATATCACCACCTTCCATCATGATTTTTGATGTACAAACTGAAAAGAATAATCAGTACATCCCTGATGATGATGTATTAATTAAAGTCTCATTTCAATTAAAAATTGGAGAATTAATCGATTCTAATATTATGCAAATATTACCAATACCGTTTGCTAAAAATATGGTAGATGGATTATTGAATCCTCCAACAAATAATGAGAGTCAAACTACTGAAACAAGCAATCAGTCGTCAAATATACAACATACGAATGAGGCTAGCGCAACAAATTCAGATATACAAGTAAAGCCGAAACATTTAGGTGAAAGTACCCATGAAAGTGCGACAGTGCACTCCGCTTCATTTTCCAATTTTGAGCAAGTGGATTTACCTAAACATGAAAAACGAAACTTAGATATGTTGTTAGATATCCCTCTACAAGTAACTGTAGAATTGGGTAGAACATCCCATACAGTGAAAGATATCTTAGAATTATCTTCTGGCTCTATTATTGAATTAGATAAGCTTGCAGGTGAGCCAGTAGATATTCATGTAAACAATAAATTAATCGCACAAGGTGAAGTCGTCGTGATTGATGAAAATTTTGGTGTGCGTGTAACAGATATTGTTAGTCAATCAGATAGATTAAAAAAATTAAAGTAAAAGGTATGGAGGGGTTAACATGGCACAAAGCATATTAATTGTTGATGACGCAGCTTTCATGCGTATGATGATTAAAGATATATTGGTTAAAAATGGATTTGATGTTGTTGGGGAAGCACAAGATGGACATGAAGCAGTAGAAAAGTATAAAGAACATACACCTGATTTAGTAACAATGGACATTACAATGCCTGAAAAAGATGGAATAACGGCATTAAAAGAAATTAAACAAATAAATCCCGATGCTATTATTATTATGTGCTCAGCAATGGGACAACAAGCAATGGTAATTGATGCGATTCAAGCTGGAGCTAAAGATTTTATTGTTAAACCATTTCAAGCTGATAGAGTAATAGAAGCAATTCAAAAAGCATTAGGTTGAGTGGATAATGAATAAAAGATATGTCATGATTTGTTTTTTGTTACTGATAAGTTTCTTTGCGTTACCTAATACAATAAATGCTTCGCAAGACAATGACAATAACAATGTATATGAATGGCTTAATGATGACGCAAATAAACAGCAAGATTCAGAAGAAAAAAATAACAGTAAACAAATGAACAAAGAGCAAGATAGTAACGATTTGACGATTTCAGAAGATCAATCAACCAATTTTTTTACTATTGTTGTTCGTATCGTCTTTTCACTATTGCTAATTGTTGGATTGATTTACGGCATGTTAAAACTGATTAATAAAAAAAATAAATTTGCTAGGCAATCAAACATTTTAAAAAACTTAGGCGGTATTCCTTTAGGAACAAATAAATCTGTTCAAGTGATTCAAATAGGTGAACGTTTATTTGTGGTCGGTGTTGGGGAAAACATTGAACTTCTAACAGAAATACAAGACCAGGATTTAAAGGATAAACTTTTTGCTGAAAAAAACCCGGATAGTGAAAATAGTTCGCACATAACAAAAATACTTGGCAGTACATTTAGCAATTTATCGATTAAAAAAGAAAAGAACGAAGAAAAAATATCAGACTCTTTTTCTCATCTGTTTAAATCTGAATTAAATAATTTAAAACAGACGAGAAAAAAGGTTACCAATCGTTATAAACACAAGGAAGAAGATAAATATGAATGAATTTATTGACTTATTCTCAAGTACAGATCCAAGTAATGTTTCAACAGCCGTTCGATTACTGTTACTGTTAACAGTATTTTCATTAGCACCAAGTATTATTATTTTATTAACTAGTTTTACTAGAATTATCGTTGTTTTGTCTTTTGTTAGAACTTCATTGGCGACACAACAAATGCCACCAAATCAAGTTTTAATTGGAATTGCTTTATTTCTAACGTTTTTTATTATGGCACCTACGTTCCATCAGGTGAATCAAGAGGCCATCACACCTCTATTTGAAGAAGAGATAACTTTAGATGAAGCTTATAACAAGGCAAGCATGCCACTAAAGGAATTTATGGCAAAACATACAAGGCAAAAAGATTTAGCCTTGTTTCTAAAATATAATGAAGCAGAGAAACCAGAGAAAGTGGAAGACATTCCTTTAACCACGCTGATACCAGCCTTTGCAATAAGTGAATTAAAAACGGCTTTTCAAATGGGGTTTATGATCTTTATTCCATTTTTAGTAATAGATATGGCTGTAGCCAGTGTTTTAATGTCCATGGGGATGATGATGTTGCCTCCGGTTATGATCTCACTTCCTTTTAAGATATTATTATTTATTTTAGTAGATGGTTGGTATTTGATAACTGAATCACTACTGCAAGGATTTAGTTAGTTGTTTGAAGAGGTGAAAAGATGAGCGCAGAATATGTCATTACATTAGCGGAGCAAGGAATTTATACTGTGTTAATCGTTACAGGTCCATTGTTGTTACTAGCACTTACTGTTGGCTTATTGGTTAGTATTTTTCAAGCTACAACACAAATTCAAGAACAGACACTTGCCTTCATACCAAAGATTGTTGCGGTGTTGATTGGGCTAGTTGTTTTTGGTCCATGGATGCTAGTGCGCATGGTCGAATTCGCTAGTAATATTTTTCGAAATTTAAATCAGTTTGTAGGTTAATGGTATGTTAGAAGTGATTAATTTGAATTATTTACCATCTTTTTTACTTATACTTGTTCGATTTACTGCTTTTTTTGCAACTGTCCCTATTTTTTCATATCGAAATGTACCAAATCAATTCAAGGTTGGTATCGCTTTTTTCTTGGCTGTGGTGACATTTTATACAATCGAAGCTCCTGACATTGCAATTGATCTTTCCTATTTATTATTAATTGGGAAAGAAGCACTGATTGGTTTACTACTCGGACTTATCGCTTACATGATTTTAGCGGCTGTCCAAATTGCCGGAGGATTTATTGATTTTCAAATGGGCTTTGCTATTGCCAATGTCATTGACCCTCAAACAGGTGCACAAGGACCTTTAGTAGGTCAATATTTTTACACGATAGCTATCCTTTTTTTGTTGACTGTTGATGGACATCATTTGCTTCTTAATGGCGCGATGTTTAGCTTTGAAATGATTCCATTAGATCAATTCATTAATTTTAATAATGAAAATATCGCACTATTTATTGTTGATACGTTTAATCAACTATTTTTGATTGCTTTTCAATTAGCTATTCCTATTGTTGGATGTTTGTTTTTAGTGGATGTTGCATTAGGAATTATAGCTAGAACAGTTCCTCAATTAAATGTCTTTGTAGTAGGGTTACCACTTAAGATTTTAGTTGCGCTGTTTGTTATATCAATGTTTATAGTTATGTACATCTCGATTGTGAAGGATTTATTTACGCTTATGCTCGAAGCGATACAAGTATTGATTAAATTATTTGGAGGAGCTTGATGAACATGCAATTAAAGCTGGACCTGCAGTTCTTTGCTGGTGAAAAAACAGAAAAAGCAACTCCAAAAAAGCGTCAAGATACTAGAAAAAAAGGGCAAGTAGCCAAAAGTCAAGATGTTAATACAGCAATTTTGTTATTTTTAGTATTTTTATTATTTATTGTAATTGGTGGTATGTGGAAGGATCAAATGACAGGCCTCTATCAAAAGTCATTTACAGAATACATACATTGGGATGTTACACAAAATAACCTTCATACCATGATGGTGGAAGTGACGGCTTATATAGCTAAAACACTGGCTCCCGTTATGGTGGTTGCTATTGTTGCCGGACTTGCCGCAAACTTTATGCAAATTGGTTTTCTTTTTACAGGAGAACCGTTGAAGATGCAATTGAATAAAATTGACCCGATTCAAGGGGCAAAACGAATTTTTTCGGCCAGAGCTTTAGTTGAATTAGTTAAATCGCTATTGAAAATTGTTGTAATTGCTGCGATCACTTTTTCTATTTTGTGGATGAACAAAGATGAAATGATGATGTTAGCGGGAAAAAGTGTAGATGGTGCATTAGCCTTTTTTGGCAATGTTACAGTATTAATGGGAATTTTTTCTTCCATTGCATTATTACTTCTTTCTGTAATTGACTATGCTTATCAGCGATATGATTATGAAAAAAACATCAGAATGTCAAAAAATGATTTGAAAGATGAACATAAGAATATTGAAGGTGATCCACAAATTAAAGCAAAAATTAAGGAACGTCAACGTCAAATGGCAATGAGAAGAATGATGAGTGAAGTTCCTAATGCTGATGTTGTTATAACAAACCCAACGCATTACGCTGTCGCGATTAAATACGATGAAGAAAAAGCAGATGCTCCTTATGTTGTTGCTAAAGGTGTTGATTTTGTTGCATTGAAAATAAGAGAAATTGCAAATGCAAATCAAGTGGTGCAAGTGGAAAATCGACGTTTAGCAAGAGCATTATATGCCAATGTTGAAATTGGCGATATCATTGACGAAACATTCTTTCAAGCAGTAGCAGAAGTTTTAGCCTATGTTTATCAAATGGAGAAAAAGGCGTGAGAGATATAAGTTAGGAGAGGAAATAATGAAAGTAAGTGATCTATCCGTAATATTAGGTGTTATTTTAATTATTGTGATGTTAGTTATTCCTTTACCGGGATGGCTATTAAGTGTTCTTATATTAACTAATATTTCTTTAGCTTTAATCGTTATTCTTGTATCTATGAATACAAGTGAGCCGTTACAGTTTTCTATCTTTCCCTCATTATTACTTCTTTTAACACTATTTCGACTAGGCTTAAACGTATCAACAACTCGATCTATTTTATCTGAAGCAGATGCTGGTGGTGTTGTAGACACTTTTGGGACATTTGTTATTGGCGGTAATCCTCTAGTCGGTTTTGTTGTGTTTAGTATTTTAGTTATTATTCAATTTTTAGTTATTACCAAAGGGAGTGAGCGTGTATCTGAAGTTTCTGCTCGTTTTACTTTGGATGCCATGCCCGGTAAACAAATGAGTATTGATGCCGACTTAAATGCTGGAATGATCAATGAGCAACAAGCAAAAGCACGTCGTGAAAAAATTGAGCGAGAAGCTGATTTTTATGGCTCAATGGATGGTGCTAGTAAATTTGTAAAAGGTGATGCAATAGCCGGAATCATTATCGTTCTTATCAATATTATATTTGGATTAATCATTGGTATGATGCAAAAGGAAATGAGTTTTCAAGAAGCCATTAGTACATATATGCAGCTTACCGTTGGAGATGGTCTAGTAAGCCAGATACCAGCATTATTAATTTCCACAGCTACTGGTATTGTTGTCACTCGAGTTTCTTCCGAAGGGAATCTTGGTAGTGATGTAACAACGCAATTATTGCGCTACCCTAAGCTCCTATACATTGCAGCTGGAACAATATTTTTATTTGGCTTCACACCAATAAATTTCTTGTTAACAACTACTATTGCATCCATCTTAGGCTTTAGTGCATATTGGTTATCTCGCCAGACATCTCAACCAGTTGTTGATCATGAAATGGAAGAAGAACAAGCAGAAAGTGAACAAATGCAATCATCTGAAAATGTAGTTGATTTAATAAGTATGGATCCAATTGAATTCGAATTTGGCTATTCGCTTATCCCATTAGTAGATACGAATCAAGGAGGAGACCTAATGGATCGAATCGTGATGATTCGTAGACAATTGGCTATTGAATTAGGAATTGTTATTCCCGTGGTCCGTATTCGGGATAATATTCAGCTTAGTCCAAATACGTATCAATTAAAGATTAAAGGGAATGAGGTGGCTCAAGGTGATTTAATGTTAGATCATTATTTAGCGATGATTCCTGGAGATGACGATGATGAAATTGACGGAATTAACACAACAGAACCAGCATTTGGACTGCCTGCTAAATGGATTAATGAAGATGACAAAGATAATGCAGAATTATCTGGCTATACGGTAGTTGATCCTCCATCAGTCGTTTCTACACATATTACGGAAGTGATTAAAAAACATGCACACTTGCTATTAGGTAGACAAGAAACGAAGCAATTAATTGATCACTTAAAAGAGTCGTATCCTATTTTAGTTGAAGAAGTGACACCTGAACCATTATCGATTGGAGATGTGCAAAAGGTTTTATCTAAATTATTGCGTGAACAAGTTTCCGTTCGTAATTTACCAGTTATTTTTGAGACATTAGCTGACTTTGGAAAGATGACAAATGACACAGAGCTGTTAGGAGAATATGCAAGACAGGCATTAGCTCCTCAAATAACGAAACAATATATGCAACAAGGTGGTACACTAAAAGTAATAACAATTGCAGGTGAGGTGGAGCAATTGATTGCTGATCATGTTCAAAACACGGAACATGGGAGCTATCTAGCATTAGACCCTAATACACAACAGAAAATTATACGATCTGTTACTGAAAAGGTGGAAAATGTTTCATTAGAGGAAGAAACACCTATTATATTATGTTCACCTACTATACGAATGTTTGTCAAACAATTGCTTGATCGGTTTTTCCCACATGTTGTTGTACTGTCTTTTAATGAGCTTGAACCAGATCTTGACGTTCAAAGTATAGGGGTGGTGAATGTAGCATGAAGGTAAAAAAGTATATTGCTCCTACGATGCCAGAAGCAATGTCGAAAATTCGAAAAGAGCTTGGAAATGATGCGGTAATACTTAATTCTAAAGTAATTCACACAGGTGGATTTTTAGGTTTATTTAAAAAAAGAAACATTGAAATCATTGCTGCGATTGATCCTGATCTTGCACAAAACAATGCTACAAATGAATTGAAAAGGGATGAAGGCTTACCATTTTCAAAGTCTGCCTTTCCTGAGACTAATCAAGCTAGTGATAACCAGCAACTAGTCTTGGATGAGGTTCGTTCTCTACGTAAATGGGTAGAAAAAAATAATGCTAGTCAACAGATAAGTGCTTTTCCGCAAGTTTATGAAGAAGTCTATACCTTATTGGTTGAACAAGATGTAGATGAATCATTGGCGCAAGAACTTGTGTCACGTGTCGAGCAGCAGTTCCATGATGAAGATATGACTGTTGATCAGGTAAAGCAGCTCATACAAGTGGAAATTAAAACAGAGTTAGAGCATATAGGCTGTGGTGGTGTAACGTACGATAAACAATTCATCCATTTAGTTGGCCCTACAGGTGTTGGGAAAACGACAACGATTGCCAAAATTGCTGCTAATTGTATGTTGCAAGACAAAAAAAATGTTGCACTTATTACTACTGATACGTATCGAATTGCTGCAATTGAACAATTAAAAACTTATTCAAAGATATTAGATGTTCCAATAGAAATTGTTTACACACTAGATGATTATAAAAAAGCAAAAGAAAAATTTAAAAATTATGATCTAGTTTTAGTTGATACAGCTGGGAGAAACTTTAGGGATCCTAAATATGTGAAAGAGTTAGGAGAAGTTATCGATTTAAAACATGACATTGACACCTATTTAGTTTTATCATTAACAACCAAATCAAGTGATCTAGTTTCGATTTATCAACAATTTAATACGATACCATTAAAACGAATTATCTTTACGAAAACGGATGAAACAGCCTCATATGGCTCTATGCTCAATATTACTATTCCTAATAATGTTGGTATTGCCTATATTACGACAGGTCAAGATGTTCCCGATGATATTTTCGAGGTGACTGGTGAAAAGGTTGGTCATTTAGTAGTTGGAGCGACTGAAAATGCTTGATCAAGCCACAAATCTAAGAAAAAGAATCAATCAAATGAATCGTAGCAAAGAAGCAAAAACAATTGCGGTTGTTAGTGGTAAGGGTGGGGTTGGTAAATCTAATTTTTCATTAAACTTTGCTATTACACTTTCAAAAATGAATAAGAAAGTTCTTTTATTCGATTTAGACATAGGGATGGGTAATATAGATATTTTAATGGGGGTACAAGCTAAACAAACAATTGTTGATTTATATGAAAAAGAGTTGTCTGTCTATGATATTATGGAATCAGGACCTTATTCATTATCTTATATTGCAGGTGGATCAGGCTTAAGAGAATTATTTCACATGGGTGAAAAGAAACAGAATTTTTTTCTGAACCAATTAGATGAACTTATCCTTAAGTATGACTATATCATTCTAGATATGGGTGCAGGTGCATCGTTGGATACTATGCGTTATGTGTTAGCTTCAGATGAAATTATTATCCTTTCAACACCTGAACCTACATCAATGATGGATGCTTATGCAATGATGAAACATATTCATTATTATGATCACGGCATCTTAATGTATCTATTAGTCAATCAAGCTCAATCAAATAAAGAGGGTGAACAAACAACAAAGCGCTTACAGCAAGTAATGAAGCGTTTTTTACAAAAAGATATTATTCCATTAGGCATATTACCAAAAGATAAAGTAGTCTCAAAAGCAGTTTTAACACAGACGCCATTTTCAATATTTGATCCTAAAGCTAAAATCACTCGTGCACTAGATGAGTTAGTTGCACAGTATGAAACAGGGGGTATAAAGAATCAGAACAACGGTCCTTCAGCTTTTATAAACAAGCTAATAAAATTTGTAAAAGAAAGGTAGACTGCCATGAATACAATAAATGTCTTAGTTGTTGATGACTCAGCGTTTATGCGTAAAATAATTACAGATATACTTCAATCACATCCTAGAATTCATGTGGTAGGTACCGCGCGTAACGGGAAGGATGCATTAAAGAAAATAGACGATTATAATCCTGATGTTGTAACGTTAGACGTCGAAATGCCAATAATGGACGGTATAACTACGTTAAAGGAGATTATGTCAAAAAAACCCCGCCCAGTAGTAATGTTGTCTAGCTTAACAAAAGAAGGGGCAGATAGAACAATAGAGTCTGTTTCGTTTGGTGCAGTTGATTTTATTACAAAACCTTCAGGATCTATTTCGTTAAATATAAGGGAAAAAGAAGAGGAGATAAAGACTAAAGTATTACAAGCCGTTCATGCTAATATACCGAATTTAGCCGAAAAACAAAAAAAAGCACCTATTGTTTCCACATTTACACAACAAGTCAAACTGAACGTAAGGAAAACAAAATCAATCGTAGCAATCGGTACTTCAACGGGAGGACCTAGAGCCTTACAACAAGTTTTGACACAATTACCAAAAGAATTCCCATCTCCTATTGTCATTGTTCAACATATGCCAGCTGGCTTTACTCAATCTTTAGCTAAACGCCTTAATAATATGTCGAAAATTGAAGTGAAAGAAGCAGAAGATGGAGAAATACTTAGAAATGGCACTGCTTATATCGCGCCAGGCGGTTATCAAATGCGCGTAGAAAGTAGAGGAAGTGCAAACATTATCCGCATCAACAAGGAAGCCCCAAGAAATGGGCATCAACCATCTGTTGACGTGCTATTTGAATCATTGGCGACATTAAGTTCTTATCAAGTGTATACCGTATTAATGACTGGTATGGGAAACGACGGTGCAAATGGATTAATCACATTGAAAAATAAAAAGAAAAATACAATTGCAATCTCTGAATCTAAAGAAACATGTGTTGTATACGGTATGCCTCAAGCTGCTGAGAAAACGAATCTAGTAAATTTTGTTGCGGAATTACCCGAGATCAGTCATGTGCTAATTAAACAAATGAAATCCAGAGGTGAAATCAATGGAAATGAATGAATACTTAGATGTTTTTATTGAAGAAAGTAAAGAACACATCCAATCGTTAAATAGTAATTTGTTAGAGTTGGAAAAAGATCCGAAAAACATGGATACAGTTAATGAAATATTCCGATCTGCTCACACGCTAAAAGGGATGTCTGCAACAATGGGGTATCAAGATTTAGCCGATCTAACACATAAAATGGAGAATGTATTAGACGCTGTTAGAAATGACAAGCTCCAACTAGATTCAACTATTATTGATATTGCTTTTGAAGCTGTAGATCAATTGGAATTTATGGTTTTTGATATTATTGATGGAGGAAATGGAAAGAAAGATGTCTCTGACTTAGTTGCACAATTAAAAGCCATTGAAGAAGGAGAACCAATTCGACATATTAAAACAAACGATTCAAATCCAGTAGATGCTTCTGAAAATGGAACACAAACGATAAAGATTGGTTCGCTTGACCAATTTGAAACAACCGTACTACAACAGTCATTAGAAAAGAAATTTAACAATTTTCAAGTGAATATTCAATTAGATGAAGGTTGTTTATTAAAAGCTGCTAGAGTGTATATGGTTTTTGAAGTACTTGAACAGATGGGTGAAATCATCAAATCTGAACCACTTGTAGCGGAACTAGAGGAAGAAAACTTTGAAAATGATTTTGCTGTACTTCTTATTACCCAAGAAGATAAAGAAACAGTCAAACAGAAAATAATGAAAGTGTCGGAGATTTCACAAGTCATCGTTTCAACGTTTGATGTAAAACAATCTTTTGAACCAGAAGCAACAGAGAACGTCTCACTTGAAGCAAGTAAGCAAAAATCAAGTAGTACAAGTAACAAAGAGGCTAAGAGCAAAAAAAATAGTAAAACTAGCCAGCTAACAAGTAAAACGATTCGTGTAAACATTGATCGATTAGATGCTTTAATGAATTTATTTGAAGAATTAGTTATTGATCGTGGCCGTTTAGAACAAATTGCCGGGACGATGAAACATGCAGAATTACAAGAAACGGTAGAACATATGACACGAATTTCCGGAGACTTGCAAAACATTATCCTTAATATGCGCATGGTACCAATTGATCAAGTGTTTAATCGTTTTCCACGCATGGTACGTCAATTAGCAAAAGATTTAAACAAACAAATTGAACTATCCATTCAAGGAGCAGAAACAGAGTTAGATCGAACGGTGATAGACGAAATTGGAGATCCTTTAGTTCACCTTATTCGTAACGCATTGGATCATGGTATTGAAATTCCAAAGGAAAGAGTAGAGAAAGGAAAGTCAGAAAAAGGAACATTAAAATTAAATGCGTATCACAGTGGAAACCATGTTTTTATTGAGATATCTGATGATGGTGCTGGTATAAATAAAGAAAAAGTTATTAAAAAAGCACTTAGCAATGGTGTAATTGACGAAGACCAATTAGCAACAATGTCTGATTCGCAAATACATCAATTAATTTTAGCAAGTGGCTTCTCGACAGCAGACCAAATTTCTGACATTTCTGGTCGTGGTGTTGGCTTAGATGTTGTCAAGAATACAATTGAATCATTAGGCGGATCGATCGAAATTGAATCTGAGTATGGTAAAGGCTCACTATTTTCTGTTCAGTTACCACTAACATTATCTATTATTTCAGTACTGTTAGTTGAAGTTAGTAAGGAAAAGTATGCCATTCCTTTATCCTCTATTATTGAAACAGCGATAATAAATAAAAATGAAATCATGCATGCACACAATAAACAAGTAATTGATTTCAGAGGAAAAGTGGTACCATTAATTTCTTTACACGATATCTTTGAAATCCCTGGTGATAAAGAAGATGAAGCGTTCCACTCTATTGTAATTATTAGACAAGGAGACAAAATGGCTGGTTTAATAGTTGATTCATTCATAGGGCAAAAAGAAATTGTATTAAAATCACTAGGCAATTATTTAACAGATGTATTTGCGATTTCGGGAGCGACTATATTAGGTGACGGTCAAGTTGCTTTAATTGTTGATACAAATGCATTAATTAAATAAAAGGGGATGTTAAAAATGACAGATACGATAATAGAAGCGCAAAATGAACGGTTAAAATCTATCGTTTTTCAATTAAACAATGAAGAGTATGCATTGCCTGTTTCCTATGTTGGTGGAATTGAAACGATGTTGCCTATTACACGTGTTCCTGGGGTTCCTAAATATGTTAAAGGTGTATTCAACCTTCGTGGTGTTGTGACACCTATTATTGATTTGAGAGAAAGATTTGAGCTTTCAAATTATAAAAATACAAAAAGTACCCGAATTATAATATTACAAATCAAAGATGTGGAAGTTGGTTTAATTGTTGACGCTGCTTATGATGTTGTAGATATTCCTAAAAATGCGATCGAACCTTCGCCAGAAGTAATTGGCTCAGTTCAAGTAGACTATATTCATGGTGTTGCGAAATTGAACGATCGCTTACTTATTTTGTTAGATATGGATCGAGTATTAAATATAGTTGAGTCCAAAGATCAATACTCTACAGAAAGTTAGAAGGTGATTACATGTCTTATATTGAATCATTAAATGACAACCAATTAGATGCGCTAAAAGAAGTTGGTAATATTGGTTCAGGAAATGCAGCTACATCCCTTTCTACACTTTTGCATCGAAAAGTAGACATGAAAGTCCCTGCTGTTCGAGTAGTGAATTTTGATGAAATGATGGATTTGGTTGGTGGACCAGATACACTTATTGTGTCTGTTTTCCTAAGAATTAACGGTGAAGCCCCTGGGAATATGTTTTTTGTATTATCACCAGATGAGGCAGAATCCTTCGTGAAAGAAATGACAGGAATGGAAGATTTCTCTATAAAGCAACCGCCTTTTGATGAAATGGGACTATCAGCTCTTCAAGAAATGGGGAATATCTTAGCTGGATCCTATTTATCTGCTTTATCTGATTTCATTCATATCTTAATGCAACCATCAGTACCATTACTGCATATTGATATGGCAGGAGCGATTTTAACACAAGGATTAATTGAATTGTCTCAGGAAAGTGATTATGCAATTATCATTGACACATTTATTAACGATATTGATAGCGAACGAGAACCAATCAAAGGACATTTTTTTCTTTTGCCAGATCCCGAGTCCTTTCCTAAAATTTTTGATCAACTAGGTGTGTCGAAATAATGGCTACACAAACAATAGATATCGTTAAAGTTGGTATTGCTGATTTAAAAACAGTCACAAATCCGGCACATCATTTACGGACTTCTGGTTTAGGTTCTTGTGTAGGTGTGGTTGTATATGATTTGTCAATGAAAATAGCAGGAATGGCTCATATCATGTTACCAGATTCAACTTTATCAAAAAAAAGTGAATTTAATCAATTGAAATATGCGGATACAGCTATTCCCATTCTAATGAACCAATTAATTAGCTTAGGCGCGAGAAAATATGGTTTAAAAGCTAAAATTGCTGGTGGAGCACAAATGTTTTCTTTTAGTTCAACAAATGATATGTTAAAAATAGGAAAACGTAATGAAGAAGCAGTAAAACATGCCTTAAAACAACTTGGTATACCAATTATTGCAGAAGATGTTGGTGGAAGTAGCGGTAGAACAATTGAGTTTATTTTATCAACTGGTATTTTAAATATAAGAACCGTTAATATGGGTGAACAACAGATTTAGTTTCAATAGAAATTAGCTAACAATGAGGTGATAAGCTTGTCTACTTCGAACCCGACAATTGATGTGCTATGGGATCAATGGATAAAAAGTAAAGATAATGAAATAGCGAATCAACTCGTTGAACATTACCTTTATCTTGTTCATTATCATACTCAACGAATTGCTGCTCACTTGCCACAAAGTATAGAGAAAGATGATATTAGAAGCCTTGGATTGTTTGGACTTTTTGATGCGTTACACAAATTTGATCATACGAGAGATCTTAAATTTGCTACTTATGCGTCCTTTCGTATACGTGGCTCAATCATGGACGGATTGCGTAAAGAAGATTGGTTACCACGTTCGACTCGTGACAAGGCAAAAAAAATTGAACAAGCGATTCAATTCCTAGAACAACGTTTATATCGGGAGCCTTCTGCTTCTGAAGTTGCCGAGTATTTACAATTAAGCAAAAGTGAAGTAGAAGAAGTCATTAAAGATTCATTATTTTCCAATTTATTGTTTATTGAAGATAAATCAACGGAGCATCAAGATAACTATAAAGAAGGCATCGGTTACAATCTTCCAGATGATCGTAATCCTTCACCAGAAGAAACAATAGTTAATACAGAGAATTTAAATGATTTGGCAGAATGTATTACATTATTGAATGAAAATGAACAGATGGTTATTAGTCTATTCTACAAAGAAGAGTTGACATTCACAGAGATAGGAAAAGTTTTAGGTTTAACGACTTCCCGTATATCACAAATACATAAACAAGCCATTTTTAAATTGAAGAAATCTTTAAGTACAGCTTTTAAAAACTTGTTATAATAAAAGAGGGATAAAACGATGGAATCTCTATATGAAATCTTTAAAGTAGATATATCTAAAGATAAGATGTCTGCAATACTCGATCAAAAGCAAGACTATGAAAAGGAAGTATTGACTGAACAGACTATCTTATCTTTCTTAGCTGCTCATCATGTTGAATACGGAATAAATCAGGCATTAATTAAAAAACTGGTCAATAATGAGGCAAATAGTCTTACTTTTCCTATGCAAATAGCTGCTGGTCTTCCTGCTGAAGATGGGGAAGATGGACAAATAACCTATGTATGTACACAGAATGAAATAGTTGAACATGAAGAAAGAAGGGATTTTCGTGATGTAAAGAAAATTCCTTCTTTAAAAAAAGGTGAAAAAATAGCTGTTATCTCTTCTCCTACATCTGGAAAAAATGGTAGAACAGTTTCCGACAAAGAAGTACAAGCAAAACAAGGGAAACCGGTAAAGATTAGGGCAGGTAAAAATGTTGTATATAGTGAAAAAGAACAATCTTTTTACGCAGCTATTGATGGTCAATTGAGTATTGGTAATAAAGTTATTCATGTATTTGATACATATGAGCTAAATACTGATTTATCATTAGAAACTGGTAATTTAAAATTTGTTGGCTCTATTGTAATAAGAGGAAATGTTCCAACAGGATATCGCGTTGAAGCAGAAGGAGATATCTATGTATATGGCTTAGTCGAAGGTGCTTACTTAGAAGCAAAAGGGAATATTTTTATTTCTGAAGGTATAGCTGGTTTACGTAAAGGTACAGTGATAGCTAATGGAGATGTGACTATTGGTTACGCAAATCAAGCAATTATTGATTCTGGTAAAGATATCATTATTAAGAATTCGATTATGCATAGCCGTTGTGTTGCAAAAGAACGTATTATTTGTAACTCTGGTCATATTATTGGGGGATCTTGCTCTTCTGGTAAATCGATTCAAGTGAAAGATGTAGGTAATAAAATGTCTACCAAAACTGAAATATCGATTGGGATTAACCAAAAGAATTATGAATTAGAGAATGCGTTGAATAAGGAGAAGCAGGATTTAGCTGATAACATAAAAAAATTACATATTCTTGGTGATAAATTAAAAGCAAAGCCATCAAATGAAATGAATGTGAAAGAACGTATTTTATTATTAAAACAACGTAATTCGTTAAAACAAAGCAATGAAAAAATGGAACAGATTGATGCACAATTAGACACGCTACAAGTTGATTTAGGGGATGAGGAAGAAGTCCGTTTAATTGTGAAAGGTACGATGTATCCAAATGTAGAATTGAGTTTTGGTAAATATAAAAAAACGATTACTGTACCACGAAAATATTCACAAATATATTTAGAAGATGGTGAAATAATTATACAGTCACTATAAAACTAAGGATGTGAATTGAATGAGTTGGAAAGCTGTTGAAATGCAAGTTGCATTACCTAGAGTACAAGATGCTAGTAAGATTCAAGAGCAAATACAGCAGCGAGGTCAGTTCATACAAGATACACTAGCAACTAAACAGTTAATTCAAGATGAGTTAAGACGCAAAAATGTGAATCAATCTGAAAAAAATGTAAAGTTAAAAAATGATCGTAAGCAAAAAAGTCAAGCAATGTCAAAAAAGAAAAATGAGAAACATGTACTTGAATCGAAAATACCTCATCCATATTTAGGTGGGCGATTTGACATAAATAGTTAAGAGGGGTGAATGATGTTATATTTACTAATTTTCATTAGCTTTTTCATTCATATGATTACTTTTATTTATTTGAAAACAGTGAATAATAGGGTGTTGAGCTCGGAAGAACTATTACAGAAGCAAGCAGAGCAAAAAAAAGAAATAGAAGCACTGCTTGCAGTTTATTTATTAGAGATTAGAGAAGAAAATGAAAAACTAGTAGAAACATTGCAACAGCCAGTGGAACAATCAAAAAAACAACCGCAAGCTTTTAAAACAGATAGATCAGAAGCATTGTATAACAAAGATGATAATAATAACCTAGCAAACAAAGCAGATGAAAAGCAGTTATTAAATGAACAAGAGATGGATTACCAGCCACCAAAGATTGAAGAGGTTGAGGGTTCATTTAAACCATCATTTCAAGCCAAAGTACTTTCATTATATGATAAAGGGAATACTGTGGAGACCATTGCTCGAAAATTGAATTGTGGTAAGACAGAAGTTGAGTTATTGGTGAAATTCCAACAAAAAAATAAGTAAATTGCTTGAATGGATCAGTGGTATATGATATATTAATTCTTGGTGTTAATCACACACGCTTATGGATTATAGAAAAGGTGCTAATAAGTATTAGTTTTTCTGTAAAGATGAAATAAGCGGAGGCATAAAACCAATTTTAGGAGGAAATATTAATGGCAGTTATTTCAATGAAACAACTACTTGAGGCTGGTGTACACTTTGGCCACCAAACTCGTCGTTGGAATCCAAAGATGAAGAAGTATATTTTCACGGAGAGAAACGGCATTTATATCATTGACCTACAAAAAACAGTGAAAAAGGTTGATGAGGCGTATAACTTTATTAAACAGATTGCAGAAGAAGGCGGAAATGTACTTTTTGTAGGTACAAAGAAGCAAGCGCAAGAATCTGTAAAAGAAGAAGCGATTCGTTCAGGTATGTATTATATTAACCAACGTTGGTTAGGTGGTACATTAACAAACTTCGATACGATCCGTAAACGTATTAATCGTTTGAAAGACATTGAGCGTATGGCAGAAGACGGTACATTTGATGTGCTTCCTAAAAAAGAAGTTGTTGGATTATTAAAAGAAAAGGATCGTCTTGTTAAGTTTCTTGGTGGAATTAAAGAAATGAAGCAAATTCCTGATGCATTGTTCATTATTGACCCACGTAAAGAGCGTATTGCCGTAGCAGAAGCTCACAAACTAAACATTCCAATTGTTGGAATTGTAGATACAAACTGCGATCCGGATGAGATTGATTATGTAATCCCTGCAAACGATGATGCCATTCGTGCAGTTAAACTACTAACTGGTAAAATGGCAGATGCTATTTTAGAAGCAAAACAAGGTGAAGTAACAGAAGAAGTAGAAACAGAAGAAGAAGCAGTAGAAGTAGAAGAATAAAAAAAGGTTTACGAGGGGTGATAAGAGGGGAACCTTTTTATCACCTTTTTTGAAAAGAAAAACAAATAGGAGATATGAAACCATCCAGCGTGATTATATATCTCTACGTTACTAATTTTAGCTTGTAGCTTGTAGTAGATCGTTTAATAAACAAATCCTATGAGGAGGAAACATAATGGCAGTAACAGCAAAAATGGTTAAAGAACTACGTGAAAAAACTGGTGCTGGAATGATGGACTGTAAAAAAGCACTAACTGAAACAAATGGAGATATGGAACAAGCAATAGATTATCTTCGTGAAAAAGGTATCTCTAAAGCAGCGAAGAAAGCAGATCGAATTGCTGCTGAAGGTTCTGCATATGTTGCGGTAGATGGAAATAATGCAGTATTATTAGAAATGAATTGTGAAACAGATTTTGTAACAAAGAATGATCAGTTCAAAGTATTGTTGGCAGATTTAGGTAACCACCTTTTATCACAAAAACCAGCAAATCTGGAAGAAGCATTACAACAACCATTGCATGGTAATGGAGAAACGCTAGAATCATTTATTAATTCTAAAATTGCGCAGATTGGTGAAAAATTATCATTACGTCGTTTTAGCATTTTTCAAAAAACAGATGCAGATGCATTTGGTGCATATGTGCACATGGGTGGAAACATTGGTGTATTAACAATACTAGAAGGTACAACTGATGAAACCTTTGCAAAAGATGTTGCTATGCATATCGCAGCTGTTAACCCTCGTTATGTGTCACGTGATGCCGTCTCTGCTGAAGAAGTGGAAAAAGAACGTGAAATGCTAAAAACACAAGCTCTGAATGAAGGTAAGCCGGAAAACATTGTAGAGAAAATGGTCGAAGGTCGTCTAGGAAAGTTCTTTGAAGAAATTTGCTTACTAGAGCAAAGCTATGTAAAAGATCCAGATCACAAAGTGAAAAAACTAGTTGCTGATAAAGGGGCTACTGTAAAAGGCTTTGTGCGTTATGAAGTTGGCGAAGGAATGGAAAAAAGAGAAGATAACTTCGCTGAAGAAGTAATGAGTCAAGTGAAAAAATAATTATTTCTAGCAAAAAATACTTGATTTTTTGTGAAATTAAAACAGAGGGGACACGAGGTGTTCCCTTTTCTTAAGAATTGAAAAATGAGATAATTTTATATTACTATGTAATAAAACTACATAAATGGAGGTTATTATGACTACTGCCCGCTACCGAAGAATTGTGTTAAAATTAAGTGGAGAAGCATTAAGTGGAGAAAAAGGCTATGGAATTGAACCGAGTGTCATTCAATCCATTGCTTTGCAAGTGAAAGAAATTGCGGAATTGGGTATAGAGATTGCCATTGTTGTAGGTGGCGGTAATATCTGGAGAGGTAAAGTAGGTAGTGAAATGGGAATGGATCGCGCTAATGCAGATTATATGGGAATGTTAGCAACTGTGATGAATTCTCTTGCACTACAAGATAGTTTAGAAAATTTCGGAATTCCAACAAGAGTACAAACATCGATCGAGATGCGACAAGTTGCTGAACCATACATTAGACGTAAAGCAATTCGCCACCTAGAAAAGAAGCGTGTAGTTATATTCGCTGCGGGTACTGGAAACCCATATTTTTCAACAGATACAACTGCTGCATTAAGAGCGGCAGAAGTCGAAGCGGATGTCATTTTAATGGCTAAGAACAATGTTGATGGAGTTTATACTGCGGATCCAAAAGAAAATCAACATGCAGAAAAATATGAAGAATTATCTTATTTACAAATGTTGAATGAAGGTCTTGGGGTAATGGATTCCACAGCTTCCTCACTCTGTATGGATAATAAGATACCATTGCTTGTTTTCTCTATTTCTGAAGAGGGTAATATTAAACGTGCTGTATTAGGCGAACAAATTGGAACAATTATAAGGGGGAAATAATCTATGTCACAAGTTATTAAAGAAGCAAAAGAAAAAATGTCACAAGCGGTTCAATCTTTTTCTAAACAACTAGCGACTGTACGAGCAGGGCGTGCCAATCCAGCCTTATTGAATAGCGTTTTTGTTGATTATTATGGAGCCGCAACACCTTTAAATCAATTATCTACGATTTCTGTTCCTGAAGCTAGGCTATTATTAATTACACCTTTTGATAAGTCTTCTATTTCAGAAATTGAAAAAGCAATTCAGAAAGCAGATCTTGGACTTTCACCATCAAGTGATGGAAATGTAGTGCGTATTAATATACCAGCTCTAACGGAAGAACGTCGTAAAGAATTAGTCAAGGTTGTTGGTAAATATGCTGAAGAATCCAAAATTCAAATTAGAAACATTCGTAGAGATGCTAATGATCAATTAAAGAAAGATCAAAAAAACGGTGATTTAACCGAAGATGATTTAAGAAGTTTTCAAGATGATGTACAAAAAGAAACAGATAAATATATTTCGGAAATTGATTCTTTAGTTAAAGACAAAGAAGCTGAAATTATGGAAGTGTAATGTAGACTATATTTGTCTATAGTTGCTATACTTCATATTAATTTGGAAGTAGCACGAAAATAGTTCCAGGATAAAGCCGAATTAGACGAAATAGCAAACGAACTATGATTCCAAACATTGGGTTATAGTTCGTTTCTTATTTAGAGTTAAAGATTTGGCGGAGGAAATATGAGACACCACTCATCAATCAAAAGCTATTTTCTGCTAGTGATACATGACTGCTGAAATGTTTCTCGTCCTGTAGGAACTTATACAAGCTGAGCCAGCCCGTCCTATGACAACAATTAAGCGAACGTAATCGTGTGCGCCGAAATTGTTCGCAGAACGTGGATTAATGCTAGAATAGTTAACCGATCTATTCGTAAGATTTCCATTATCTCCATCGATAGGCTAATATTCGCTACTCATGGTGCTATGCTTCGTTTAGTCCAGTTTATCCATCGTTAATCCGATATTTGCGCTTTTGTTCTCAACTTAATTTTGTTATTTTAATTGACAAACAATAATACAATAATTAAAACCAATGACATGTTAAAACAAAAATGTAGTATACATGTATTGATGTGATAAAGTTAGAGAACGTCGTTATCGTGTAATTGAAATCGTATGTAATATAGATGTATGCTAGAAAATGAAAAATACGTGTTACAGAGCTTTTGAAAAAAGCCAGTATGATGGCGATTTTTTCTATTTTTAAACCTTATAAAGCAATAAGGCTCTTAACATTTAAAGCTGTTTGCCAAGCATTACATTGTCAACCTGGATTTATTATAAATCGTATACTGGAAGAGTTGATAAGCGACTGATTAATTCATACAAAAAATTTGCTAGTGCTTATGAGAGAATTACATGGTAAACTGATAAAAGGTAATAATCGCTTAGCTTAGGATTTAGATACTGGAGGATCAAAAGATACATGTTTAGACTACCTTTTTTGAATAAAAAACAAAAACAAAAAATAGCTACAATAGATAATGTCCCAGAACATATAGCCATTATTATGGATGGAAATGGAAGATGGGCGAAAAAGCGGGGATTACCACGTTTAGCAGGTCATAAACAAGGTATGGATAATATTCGGACTATTGTTCGTACTGCTAATAAATATGGTGTGAAAATACTGACCTTATATGCTTTTTCTACAGAAAATTGGAAACGTCCAAAAAGTGAAGTGGATTACATTTTGAAACTTCCAAAAGAATTCATACATATATATTTACCAGAATTAATTGAAGAAAATGTACAAATAAAAACAATTGGCGCGTTTGATTTATTACCAGCACATACACAAGAAGCTGTCGAAGAAGCAAAAAAACGCACAGAGAAAAATGATGGTTTAATTTTGAATATAGCATTAAACTATGGAAGCAGATATGAAATGGTGCAAGCAATTAAGCAAATAACGAAAGATGTGCAATCAGATCAGTTGAATCTTGAAGAACTGAATGAACAGGTTATTTCTAATTATTTATATACCAAAGACTTATTAGATCCCGATTTGGTTATAAGAACAAGTGGAGAGCAACGATTAAGTAATTTTTTACTATGGCAAGTGGCATATGCTGAGTTTTGGTTTACCGATGTATACTGGCCGGATTTTAATGAAAATGTGTTTGAAAAAGCTTTAAGTGATTACCAAAATCGCAAACGAAGATTTGGTGGACTATCAAATAATAAATCGAAACAAGAATAGGTGTGAAGAAATGAAGCAACGAATTATTACAGCTATTATAGCAATATTGTTATTTTTTCCTTTTGTTTTTATTGGAGGAATTCCCTTTTATATCGTGATGTTTTTAATAGGTTCGATTGGATTAATTGAATTATTAAACATGCGAAAAATGACAAATTACCCAATACCGGTATTTTTTACCGTTATTTTATTATGGATATTACTTTTGCCAAATAATAATCAAATCTTTAGCGGAATAGATACTAATAAATCTGAATTAACCTTGTTCATCGTACTTATTTTATTGGGCTATACTGTTTTAGTTAAAAATAAGTTTACATTTGAAGATGCGAGTTTTTTAGTTTTATCAGCTATTTACGTCGGCTTGGGATTCTATTATTTTATGGAAACACAAGCATTGGGTTTAGAATATATTTTTTATGGCATTCTAGTTATATTAGCTACAGATACTGGAGCTTATTTTTTTGGACGAGCATTTGGTAAACACAAACTTTGGCCTGAGATTAGCCCGAACAAGACCATTGAAGGGGCGATTGGTGGAATAATTTTAGCTTGCTTAGTTGCAATCATTTTTCAGTTTTTCGCACCAGTGCATTCATCTTTACTTATTGTCATCATTGTTACTATACTTGCTAGTGTATGTGGTCAAATTGGTGATTTAGTTGAATCAGCTTTTAAACGCTATTATAATGTAAAAGACTCTGGAAATTTGTTACCTGGTCATGGTGGCATATTAGATCGTTTTGATAGCTGGTTGTTTGTTTTTCCATTTTTGCATTTTATTCAATTTATTTCATAGACTCAAATTGAAGCGTAAAAGATACTTGGAGTATCAAAAAAAATAACTTAGTTCTATGATGTACGACGTTCAGCAAATCTATTAGTTATTGTTATTTGTACTTTAAATGGTTCATTATGACATGTGATAAATCGTTTGTTATAATAAAACGTTATAAGTAAAGAATGAATATTATTCAATTGATTGGAAAGGAGTGTGTGTTGTTTTGAATACCATTATTGCATTTATTTTAATGTTTGGATTGCTTGTGTTTGTACATGAATTTGGACATTTTATTTTCGCTAAAAAAACGGGAATGCTCGTTAGAGAGTTTGCTATTGGTTTTGGACCAAAAGTGTTTTCAATAAAAAAGAACGAAACGTTATATACAATTAGACTTTTACCAATGGGGGGCTATGTACGTGTAGCAGGCGAAGACCCAGAAATAATCGACATAAAACCTGGTCAACATATTGGCTTAGAATTCACAAGTAAAGGAACCGTTTCAAAAATTATTATTAATAATAAGTCGAAACATCCAAATGCACAGGTAATTGAAGTTGAAAAGGCAGACTTAGAGCATGATTTATTTATTAAAGGCTACGATATTGATGAAGAAGTGTTACTTACGTTTTCGATTGAGCCAACTGCTAACTTTGTAATGAATGAAATGGAAACACAAATTGCTCCTTATGATCGTCAATTTGCTTCAAAAACAAAACGTCAACGAGCTATGCAATTGTTTGCGGGTCCATTAATGAATTTTATTCTTACAATAGTTATTTTTGCTATTCTTGGATTCATACAAGGAGTGCCCTCTGAAGAAGCCAAATTAGCATCTATCCAAGAAAATAGTCCTGCAGAACAAGCGGGTTTTCAAGCTGGAGATAAAGTAATCCAAATAAACAATCAAAAAATTTCTACTTGGAAAGAGTTTCAAGAGATTGTTCGAGCTAATCCAGCTGAAAAGATCGAAATGATCGTACTGCGCGGTGACGAGCAGGAAACGTTAACAGTTATACCACGATCAATCGAAGGTCCAGAAGGAGATATAGGTCAATTAGGTGTAATGCAAACGTTAGATAGCTCATCATGGCGTGCTATCCCTTATAGTTTTAGTCAAACTTATGAATACTCTAAGTTAATTCTTGTCAATTTGGGTAAGTTGGTAACAGGTCAGTTTTCGATTGATATGCTTTCAGGCCCTGTTGGTATCTATGATGCAACAGATCAAGTTGTTCAAACTGGGTTTACTAATTATATTACTTGGACAGCAATTTTAAGTGTTAATCTTGGAATAATTAACTTGTTACCATTACCTGCTCTTGATGGAGGAAGATTATTATTCGTTGGTATTGAAGCCGTACGAGGTAAACCAATGTCATCAGAGAAAGAGGGTATTGTACATTTTATTGGTTTTGCATTACTTATGCTATTAATGATTGTTGTAACATGGAACGACATTCAACGACTATTTTTATGATTTTTGTATGAGAACATAACATAAAATGAAATAACATTATAATACAATTTTATACCGTCACAATAAACAGCTTTATAAGTTAGCTTGCCTATTAATTTTACTAGTGCAGTATGGATTCATTTTTGTTTGTTGTATGAGTTGGTAAAGAAAGGTTAGATATTATGCGACAAAGTCAAGCATTTATTCCCACAACGAAAGAAGTACCTGCTGAAGCAGATATAGTTAGTCATCAGCTATTACTGCGAGCTGGTTTTATTAGACAGACAGCTTCTGGCATATATAGTTTTCTTCCTTTAGGAAAAAAGGTTTTGCAGCATGTAGAGACTGTTATTCGAGAAGAATTGGATGCACTAGGAGCAAATGAAATGTTAATGCCAGCTTTACAACCTGCTGAATTATGGCATCAAACAGGAAGATGGCATGCATTTGGTTCAGAGCTAATGCGATTAAATGATCGTCACGATCGATCCTTTGCTTTAGGTGCTACACACGAGGAAGTAATTACGAGCTTAATTAAAGATGAATTAAATAGTTATAAAAAACTACCGATTACGATGTATCAAATTCAGACAAAATATCGTGATGAAAAGCGACCTCGATTTGGCTTATTGCGTGGAAGAGAGTTTATTATGAAAGATGCATACTCTTTTCATGATTCTTATGAAAGTTTAGATGAAGCATATGAATTAATGTATCAAGCTTATTCTAGAATTTTTTCACGATTAGGATTGAACTTTAGAGCAGTCATTGCTGATTCTGGTGCAATGGGTGGAAAAGATACGCATGAGTTTATGGCGCTATCTGATGTAGGGGAAGATGTAATAGCCTTTTCAGATACATCGTCATATGCTGCTAACATTGAAATGGCTCCTACTGTTGATTCCTATCAAGAATCAGAAAAGAAGATGTTACCGTTAAATAAATTAGCTACACCAAACCAGAAAACAATGCAAGAAGTAGCAGATTTTATAGGTCATCCATTAGAACAAGGTTTAAAAACACTATTGTTTAAAATAGATCAATCCTTTGTGTTAGTACTTACAAGAGGAGATCATGAGGTAAATGATGTTAAATTAAAAAACCTGTATCAAGCATCCACTGTGGAATTGGCTTCAGAAGCGGAAGCGATAGAATTATTAGGTGCGGGATTTGGATCATTAGGACCGATTCAATCTGTCAAAGGTATAGAGATTGTTGCAGACTATGCTGTTAAATATGTTCGCAATACTACTTGTGGAGCGAATGAAGAGGGGTATCATTATGTGAATGTAAATCCAGGAAGAGATTTTGATGTGACACAATATGCTGATATCCGATTTGTTACAGAAGGTGATCCCTCTCCAGATGGAAAAGGAAATCTTCAATTTGCTAGAGGAATTGAAATAGGACAAGTCTTCAAATTAGGCACATTCTATGCAGAAAAACTAGATGCTAATTTTTTGAATGAGCAAGGGAAAGCAATGACATTAATAATGGGCTGCTATGGCATTGGGGTATCAAGAACATTAGCGGCGATTGTTGAGCAGTATCATGATGAAAAAGGCATAGTATGGCCTAAACAAGTGACTCCTTTCCAAGTCCATTTGTTAGTAATGAATAGTAAAAAAGAAGAACAGAATGAGTTAGCTGATAATCTATATCAATTATTACAATCAAAAGGTATTACGGTATTATATGATGATCGTTCAGAGCGAGCTGGTGTTAAATTTGCTGATAGTGACTTGATTGGTATTCCAGTCCGAATTACTGTTGGTAAACGGGCAAACGACGGTTATGTTGAATGCAAATTAAGAGAGAATGGCGAGCAATCAGAGCTTTATCATACAGAAGTAATTGATTACATTCATAACGCATTTGAATAGTAGACATAAAACCTCAAAACGATATGAAAGTAATGTTTCATAAGTGATAAGCACCCTTGTCAGGTTATGACATGGGTGTTTATTCGTCATCATATAGGGATAAATATACCGTCATGACTATGGATAGATAGGGGGAAAAAAGATGGCTATATCGAGTAATGAAAAAATGAACCTGTTATTAGAGCAAATCCAGTTAGCTGATACGGATAAAACTTTTTTTAACGGTAGTACATTAACTAAATTAGAGGTGTTTAGGAAAGAAAAGCAATGGCATTTTCATATTACTATTCCAAAAGTATTACCTGCAAAGCTTTATCAAACTTTTTATTTAAAACTTCAAGAAACATTTTCGCATATTGCGTCTGTTCAATTAACACTATATGCAACTGATACTACAATGGATGCGGAAGAAGTTTGCTCGTATTGGAGACAATTTCTTATATCGACAGAAAATCTTTCACCTGCTTATCATGATTTGATTCACCAGCAAGTTCCTGTTATAGAAGGGAATAAAATAAAGTTAATAGCAAGAAATGAAGCGGAAGCAAATGCTTTGAAAAAAAGATTAGAACCAGCTTTTCAAACGTATTGCAATAGAATTGGTTCATCTAGTTTTATATTAACTGTTGAAACAAAAACTGCAGAAGAAGATATTCAAAGATTTAGAGAACAAACAGCGCTTGAAGATCAACAAATGGTTCAAAAAGCAGTAAAAGAAAAGGAAGAGAGAGCAAAGAAAGAAGAAAGTAAACAAAATAATCAACCATTAGTACTTGGTTATCCGATCAATGACGAACCAATAGAAATGAAAGAAATTGTTGAGGAAGAAAGACGTATAACCATGCAAGGTTATGTTTTTGATATAGATATTCGTGAGTTAAGATCTGGGAGACATTTATTAATTTTAAAAGCAACAGATTACACAGACTCCTTCACATTAAAAATGTTCTCTAAAGGAGAGCAAGATGTAGACAATTTTAAACGTGCAAAAAAAGGCATGTGGATCAAAGCGCGCGGGACTGTTCAAACAGATACCTTTAGCAATGAATTAACGATGATGATTAGTGACTTAAATGAAATAAAGGCCAGAATGCGTGAAGATAAAGCACCTGCCGATCAAAAAAGAGTAGAATTACATGCACATACTACAATGAGTCAAATGGATGCTGTAGTGTCTGCTTCCAAATTAGTTGAACAGGCTGCAAAATGGGGACATCCAGCCATTGCCATTACGGATCATGCAGTTGCCCAATCCTATCCAGAAGCTTACTCAGCTAGTCAAAAACATGGAATAAAAGTTATTTATGGTTTAGAAGCTAATATTGTAGATGATGGTGTACCAATTGCTTATAATGAACATGATATTGATCTTGCAGAGGCTACTTATGTTGTTTTTGATGTTGAAACAACAGGTTTATCTGCCGTATACGATACAATTATCGAGTTAGCAGCTGTGAAAATTAAAGATGGAGACATAGTCGATCGATTTGAATCTTTTGCTAATCCACATCATCCTTTATCACAAACAACAATTGATCTAACAGGTATTACAGATGACATGGTAAGCGATGCACCAGAAGTCAGTGAGGTTCTCCGCGATTTCCATCAATGGATGGGTTCAGATATTCTAGTTGCGCACAATGCAAGCTTCGATATGGGGTTTCTGAATCAAGGATTTGATAAGGCTGACATTCCACAATCTATGAATCCGGTCATTGATACATTGGAACTGGCAAGGTTTTTATTGCCTAATTTAAAAAACCATCGATTAAATACGTTATGTAAAAAATTTGATATCGAGTTAACGCAACATCACCGTGCAATATATGATGCTGAAGCAACAGGTTATTTGTTATGGAAACTGGTGAAAGAAGCAAAAGAAAAAGGGATTGAAAATCATAATCAATTTAATCTTCATATGGGTGAAGGAAATGCTTATCAGCGAGCAAGGCCATTTCATGCAACATTACTTGCACAAAATGAAGTAGGGTTAAAAAACATCTACAAGCTTGTTTCTTTAGCACATATTGATTATTTCTATCGTGTACCACGAATACCAAGGTCTAAATTACAAGCGTATCGAGAAGGGATTTTAGTAGGATCTGGTTGTGATAAAGGTGAAGTATTTGAAACAATGATGCAAAAATCACAAGCTGAAGCTGAAAAAGTTGCTGCTTTTTATGACTATATTGAAGTACAGCCTCCAGCGAATTATTACCCATTAATTAGTAGGGAGCTAGTTCAGAATGAAGCGCAAATTCTTGATATCATTAGTAATTTAGTTGAGCTTGCAACTAAGCTAAACAAACCTTGTGTTGCGACTGGTAATGTTCATTATCTTGAACAACAGGATAAAATGTATCGGAAAATTTTAATTAAATCTCAAAGTGGTAATCCATTAAGCCGTCAGTCATTACCGGATGTGGAATTCCGTTCAACAGATCAAATGTTAGATTGCTTCGCTTTCCTTGGTAATGAAAAAGCGCAAGAAATCGTAGTAACGAATACACAAGAAATGGCGAATAAAATAGATTCCGTAAAACCGGTTAAAGAAGATTTATATACACCAAATATTGATGGAGCTGAAGAAGAGATTCGTGAAATGAGCTATAACTTTGCAAAAAGTATCTATGGTGATGATTTACCTGAACTCGTTAAAAATAGAATAGAAAAAGAATTAAAGAGTATTATCGGTCACGGTTTTGCTGTTATCTATTTGATTTCACACAAGCTAGTAAAAAAATCGTTGGACGATGGATATTTAGTAGGGTCACGTGGCTCAGTTGGTTCTTCCTTAATCGCGACGCTTACAGAAATTACAGAAGTGAATCCTTTACCACCTCATTATGTTTGCCCAGATTGCCAATACCATGAATTTTTTACAGATGGTTCAGTCGGAAGTGGATTTGATTTACAAGATAAAAAATGTCCGAAGTGTCGTTCGGATTTAAGAAAAGATGGTCAAGATATCCCATTTGAAACCTTTTTAGGGTTTAAAGGAGATAAAGTTCCAGATATTGATTTAAACTTCTCTGGTGAATATCAGCCTAAAGCGCATAATTACACAAAAGTTTTATTTGGAGAAGATAAAGTTTATCGAGCTGGTACAATTGGTACGGTAGCTGAAAAAACAGCCTATGGTTTTGTAAAAGGCTATGCCAGTGATAACCAATTACAATTCAAAAATGTGGAAGTTGATCGATTAGTACAGGGATGTACTGGTGTAAAGCGTACAACGGGACAGCATCCAGGTGGTATTATTGTTGTTCCAGATGATAAAGAAATTTATGATTTTACGCCGATTCAATATCCAGCCGATGATAGAGGTTCAGAATGGCGCACAACGCATTTTGATTTCCACTCCATTCATGATAATTTATTAAAATTGGATATTTTAGGACATGATGATCCTACAGTTATTCGAATGCTACAAGATTTGAGTGGAATTGATCCAAAAACAATCCCTACAGACGATGCTGATGTAATGAAAATATTTTCAGGTCCTGAGGTGTTAGGTGTAACTTCCGAAGAGATTATGTGTAAAACAGGTACATTAGGAGTACCTGAATTCGGCACACGATTCGTGAGACAAATGTTAGAAGATACTAAACCGAAAACATTTGCAGAATTAGTAATTATTTCAGGTTTGTCACATGGTACGGACGTATGGGTAGGGAATGCAAAGGAATTAATAGATAATGGGATATGCCAGTTGCCAGATGTGATCGGTTGTCGCGATGACATCATGGTATATTTAATGCATAAAGGCCTAGATGCATCTCTAGCTTTTAATATTATGGAATTTGTTCGTAAAGGTAAGGGTCTACAAGATGAGTGGATCATTGAAATGAAGAAGCATGACGTACCAGATTGGTATATCGATTCATGTAAAAAAATAAAATATATGTTCCCTAAAGCGCATGCGGCAGCTTATGTGCTTATGGCGATTCGCATTGCATATTTCAAGGTTCATCATCCTATTTTGTTCTATGCTGCATATTTCTCTGTGCGGGCTGACGACTTTGAGTTAGATACGATGATTAAAGGTGGTGACTCCATAAAGAAAAGAATAGAAGAGATTCTGGCAAAAGGTAATGATGCCTCACCAAAAGAGAAAAACTTGTTAACGGTTTTAGAAATATCGTTGGAAATGAATAAAAGAGGCTTTGCGTTTCAAAGAGTAGACCTATATCGATCAGATGCGACAGACTTCTTAGTTGAAGGAAATACGCTAATTCCACCATTTAATGCAGTAGACGGTTTAGGTACAAATGCTGCATTAAATATTGTAAAAGCACGAGAGCAAGGAGAATTTCTTTCAAAAGAAGATTTAAGAGAAAGAAGTAGAATATCAAAAACTGTGTTAGAATATTTAGATAATCATGGTTGTTTAGAGGGAATGGAAGAAAAAAACCAATTATCTTTATTTTAAATGATTCATACAAGCATTACAGGCATTATTTGCATAATTACATCGTTTATGCTATAGTTATTTTTGTTAAGAAGATATATGGTAAAGAAAGAGTGGGGAAACCCACTCTTTCTTTACACATAATATCTTTGTTACACGGAGTGTCGTATGAAACGTAAGGACGACAAGTCACGATCTTACTTAGACAGCAGCTTCCCTTGCCGAATAATGGCAAGGGTTTTATAATTATACAATTGTAATAATGAAAAGTAGGAAAAAAGCGTAAGCTAAGTAGAAAAATATAAACGAAAACGACTGAACACGGAACCCTATGAAGATAAATATGTTCAACAAAGGAGGTAACGATAATGGGAAAAAAAGTGACTGATCAAACAAGAGAACTTGTCCAACCGATTTTAGATAACATGCATTTAAAACTTGTGGATATCGAGTTTGAAAAAGAAGGGAAACATTGGTTTTTACGTGTGTTTATTGATAAGCCTGAAGGTGTAGACATTGAAGAATGTGGTATCGTGTCAGAACAATTAAGTGAACAATTAGATCAACAGGACCCCGTATCTGTCCCTTATTATTTAGAAGTGTCTTCGCCAGGTGCTGAGAGACCACTAAAAAAAGAGCAAGATTTCAATGAAAGTATAGGTAAATCTGTTTTTGTTTCTTTATATGAGCCCTATGAAGGTTCAAAAACATTTGAAGGAAAACTAACCGCATTTGATGGCGAGTTTGTTACAATAGAAATAACAGTAAAAACCCGTACCAAAACAGTGCAAATTCCATTTAAGAAAATTGCAAAGGCTCGTTTAGCAGTTACATTTAATTAAAGGGGGAAGAGTAGTGAGTAGTGAGCTTTTTGATGCCATTCAGTATTTGGAAAAAGAGAAAGGGATAAATAAAGAAGTATTAATGGAAGCGTTAGAAGCCGCTTTAATATCCGCTTATAAAAAGAATTTTAAATCCGCAACGAATGTTCGTGTAGATATAAACGAACAAACAGGAAGTATGCATGTATTTTCACGAAAAGAAATTGTGGAAGAAGTGGAAGATAGTCAACAACAAATTGACTGGGAAGAAGCAAAACAAATAAATCCCAATTATGAAATTGGAGATGTAATTGAGTTAGAAGTAACACCAAGGGATTTTGGTCGAATTGCAGCTCAAGCAGCCAAACAAGTAGTAACACAACGCGTTCGTGAAGCGGAACGTGGTGTCATATTTAATGAATATATTGATCGTGAAGAGGACATAATGAATGGCATTATCCAACGTGTTGATCCACGTTTCGTCTATGTTAATTTAGGTAAAGTAGAAGCAAAGTTACCTGAAGGAGAAAAAATGCCAACAGAAGTTTATAATGTGCATGATCGTATTAAAGTATTTGTTACAAAAGTAGAAAATACAAATAAGGGGCCACAAATTTTTGTATCTCGTTCACACCCTGGTTTATTAAAGCGACTATTTGAGATAGAAGTTCCTGAAATTTATGAGGGTATTGTAGAAATCCGTTCTGTTGCAAGAGAAGCGGGTGATCGTTCAAAGATATCTGTACATGCACCGAATCCAGAAATTGATCCAGTTGGTTCTTGTGTTGGTCAACGTGGACAGCGTGTTCAAACGATTGTTGATGAATTGAAGGGTGAAAAAATTGACATCGTTGAATGGTCAGACGATCCAGTAGTTTATGTTTCCAATGCACTTAGTCCATCTAAAGTTGTTAAAGTACTAGTAAACGAAGAAGAGCAAGCAACAACGGTCATTGTACCAGATAATCAGTTATCACTAGCTATCGGAAAACGTGGACAAAATGCACGTTTAGCAGCTAGGTTGACTGGATGGAAAATTGATATTAAAAGTGAATCGGAAGCAAAAAAGGTAGGTTTACTTGCTGAAGAAAAAGAAGTAAACGATCAATTGGAAGAACCGTTATTTGATACAGGTGAAGATTTATTTGATTAAGGGGGAATAGATCATGCCAAAAAAGAATAAAAAAATACCTCTTCGAAAATGTGTCATGACACAAGAAATGAAGCCGAAACAATCGTTAATTCGAATTGTTCGTACAAAAGAAGGTGACGTTTTTGTAGATCCTTCTGGTAAAAAAAATGGACGTGGAACATATATCTCAAAAGAGATAAGTGTTATTGAACAGGCTAGAAAATCAAATGTGCTTGAACGTCAATTACAAACCACAATTGATGATGTGATTTATCAACAACTAGAACGTGTTATAGAGGGAAAGAAAATTGAATAAGAATCAAAGATATTTGAACTTATTAGGATTAGCTTATCGTGCTAAAAAAATTACGATAGGCGAAGAATCGATTATACGAGATATTCAAAAAGGCAAAGCAAAATTAGTTTTACTTGCTAATGATATCGGATCACAAACCAAAAAGAAGTTAATGGATAAATGCGATTATTATCAGGTACCAATTTGTATCGTGGATGACCGAGATACGATTTCTCATGCGATTGGAAAAACTGGAAGAGTAGCTATTGCTATCAATGATGATGGCTTTGCTTCTAAACTGAACTCGTTACTCGATTAAATAAATTCGGGGGTGAATGTATGAGTAAAATACGCATATACGAATACGCAAAAGAAATGAATGTAGCAAGCAAAGAAGTGATTAATAAGTTAAAAGAATTAAATGTGGAAGTAACGAATCATATGTCTACTATCACGACTGAAACAAAAATAAAATTAGATGAATTTTTCAATAGCAAGAAAAAACAAGGTCATTCTCAAAAAGAGAAGGCAGTTAATCAAACAAAGGCAGCTACTGAAAGTAAAGAAAAATCAAAAAAACATTCAAATAAAAACAAGAAGAAACAAAACAAGAAGAAACAAGTAGCAAATCCAGTTGGAAATACTCAAAACCAGCTAAAGCAACAAGATGCATCAAAAATTACCTATACAGGGTCATTAACTGTTGGTGAATTAGCAGAAAAATTAGGAAAAGACACAAGTGAATTAATTAAAAAATTGATGTTTTTAGGTGTGATGGCAACTAAAAATCAAGATCTTGATAATGATTCCATTGAATTAATTTGTGAAGAATATGGTGTGACAGCAGAAAAAGAAGTAGAAGTAGATGAATCCGATCTTGATCAATATATATCCGTTGAAGATAATGAAGCTGATGTTATTGAAAGACCAGCTGTTGTTACTATTATGGGGCACGTTGACCATGGTAAAACAACGTTGCTTGATTCTATTAGACATACGAAAGTTACTGAAGGAGAAGCTGGTGGAATCACACAGCATATTGGGGCTTACCAAATTGAGAACAATAACAAAAAAATAACATTTCTTGACACGCCGGGACACGCCGCATTTACAAGCATGCGCTCCAGAGGGGCTCAAGTAACAGATATTGCTATTTTAGTAGTAGCCGCTGACGATGGTGTAATGCCACAAACTGTTGAGGCAATTAATCACGCAAAGGCAGCAGAAGTTCCTATTATTGTTGCGGTAAATAAAATGGACAAAGAAGCAGCTAACCCTGATCGAGTAATGCAAGAATTAACTGAACATGAGTTAATCCCAGAAGATTGGGGTGGAAGTACAATATTTGTTCAACTTTCTGCGGTTAAGGGTGAAGGAATTGAAGATTTGATTGAAATGATTCAATTAGTCGCAGAGGTAGAAGAATTAAAAGCAAATCCTAGTCGTCTTGCAGTTGGAACAGTAATAGAAGCGGAGCTAGATAAAGGACGTGGCTCAGTAGCAACCCTTCTTGTTCAAAATGGTACGTTGCATGTTGGTGATCCTATTGTAGTAGGTAATACTTTTGGTCGTGTGAGAGCGATGGTCAATGACCTCGGTAGACGTGTAAAACTAGCTGGACCATCTACACCGGTTGAAATTACAGGTTTGAATGAAGTTCCTCAAGCTGGTGATCGTTTTGTTGTTTTTGAAGATGAAAAGAAAGCGCGTAGTATTGGAGAGGATCGTCAACAAAGACAAGTAGAAGCACGTCGTGGTGATCAAGCGAAAGTGAGCTTAGACGATTTATTTGAACAAATCAAACAAGGTGACATAAAAGATATTAATTTAATTCTTAAATCCGATGTACAAGGATCCGCAGAAGCACTAGCTTCCTCATTAGAAAAAATTGATGTGGAAGGTGTGAAAGTTAATATTATTCATACTGGTGTTGGTGCTATTACAGAGTCAGACATTATTTTAGCTTCAGCTTCCAATGCAATCGTTATTGGTTTTAATGTACGTCCTGATGTAAATGCTAAGAAAGCTGCTGAATCTGAAAATGTAGATGTTCGACTACATCGAATCATTTATAAAGTAATTGAAGAAATAGAAGCAGCAATGAAAGGGATGCTTGATCCAGAATACGAAGAGAAGGTTATCGGTCAAGCAGAAGTTCGTGAAACGTTTAAAGTGTCTAGAATTGGAACTATTGCTGGTAGCTATGTAACAGATGGAAAAATCACCAGAAATGCGGGCGTACGTATTGTTCGTGATGGTATTGTCATTTTCGAAGGAGAAATTGATACACTCAAGCGTTTTAAAGACGACGTAAAAGAAGTTGCTCAAAATTATGAATGTGGTATTACGATCGAGAATTTTAATGATATCAAAGAGGGAGATGTAATCGAAGCCTATGTTATGGAAGAGATTACTCGTAAATGATTTGTTATTTAGAAGTAACTTGTCATATCTATGATAAACAATCATTAAAAGAAAAACGTTCGGTGGTTAAACGGATTGTTCACCGGATACAAAATGATTACAATGTATCAATAAGTGAATTAGCTTATCAAGAGCTATGGCAAAAAACAATGTTTGGTATTGTGACGGTCTCAAATTCAAAAGTGCAAGCGGAGAAAATATTGGATCAATGTCTTCATTTAATTGATTCCTTTCCAGAGATTGAACGAACAATAACCGAGAAGCAATGGCTTTAAATGTTTTCAATCATAAGAGGTGATTTTGATGAATCATATGAGAGCAAATCGAGTTGCAGAGCAAATGAAAAAAGAACTAGGAGATATTATTAGTCGAAAAATAAAAGACCCTCGTGTGGGCTTTGTGACCATTACTGATGTAGAAGTGACAGGTGATTTACAGCAAGCAAAGATTTTTATTTCTGTTTTAGGCGAAGAAAAACAAAAACAAGAATCGTTAGTTGGGCTAGCTAAAGCAAAGGGGTTTATTCGCTCAGAAATTGGCAGTAGAATACGCCTACGTAAAGTTCCTGAATTGTTTTTTGAATTTGATGAAACAATTGAAAAGGGAAATAGAATTGAACACCTTTTACGCGACTTACACAATAAAGATCAATGATATTTACTTCACAAAACCCTTGTTCTATAATGATACAAGGGTTTTGTTTGTACCGAACAATAATTGGCACAGGCAATGGAGGAAAACGATATGGACGGGATTATCCCAGTATGGAAAGAAAAAGGAAAAACATCGCATGATTACGTGATGGAATTAAGACGTATTTGTCAAACTAAAAAAGTTGGGCATACAGGGACATTGGATCCTGAAGTCGAGGGCGTCTTACCTATTTGCATTAATCAAGCAACTAAAATTGTTCCTTTTTTAACCGATACAAAAAAAACGTATCTTGCTGAAGTTACTCTCGGTTATAGTACAGAAACAGAGGACTTTACAGGAGAAATTGTCACAAAAAAATCGGTAAATGAAACAATTTCAGAGCAAACAATTAATCATGCATTACAAAATGTTGTTGGTAATATTACACAGACCGTTCCGCTATATTCTGCTGTTAAGGTGAATGGGATGAAATTATATGAGTACGCTCGCAATAATATACCTGTTGATCGACCATCAAGACAAGTATTAATCGAATCGATCAATTTTATACCACTTTCAATAAAAAAAGAAACAGATCTTTTACGTTTTTCCTTTGAAGTCACTTGCTCCAAAGGAACCTATATTCGGACGTTGTGTGTTGATATTGGAGCATCATTAGGTTATCCTGCCCATATGTCTGCATTAGTTCGTACAGAAACAGGTGGATTTACACAAGATCAGTCTGTTACGCTAGCAGAGATAAAAAAGAAAAAAGAAGAAAACAACTTAAATGAATTAATTTTTCCTATTACTTATGGAGTTAAGCATTTAGCTAGCTATCAGGTTGATGAGAAAACAGCTACTAAGGTTGTGAATGGCCAAAAACTACCTAGACCTACCTCGGTACCGTCGGATCAACCATTTTGTATAGAATATCAAGATGATTTATTAGCGATTTATCAGAAACATCCAGACAATGACTATGAAATTAAACCTGTTCGAGTATTTCAGTAATAAAAGAAAGTAGGTAATATACGTGCAAGTGATAACGTTAAGCTACCCACATCATTTACAAGCGATTGAACAAGAAGAAGCTGTTGCAGCAATTGGATTTTTTGATGGTATCCATAAAGGGCATCAACAACTTATTAAAAAAACAAAAACGCTTGCTAAGCAACAAGATCGAAAAAGTGCTGTCATTACTTTTTCACCACATCCTTCTGTCGTACTAAACAAGAAAAAGCAAGATGTCCATTATTTAACACCGTTACCGGAAAAGCAGTCTATTTTAGCGGATATGACAATTGATCTGTTATATATTATTACGTTTAATGAAACTTTGTCTCAATTATCACCAAAAGCATTTATCGATCATTTTATTATAGGGCTCAATATTAAACATTTAATCACTGGATTTGACTTTACATATGGGTACAAAGGAAAAGGAAATATACATACATTACTAGAAGATGCTGATGGCTGTTTTGAAATCTCTGTTGTAGATAAGTATGAGAAAGAGAATGAAAAAGTCAGTTCAACGCGAATTCGCCATTTACTCACGGAAGGTAATGTAGAAAAGGTTCATGAATTAATGGGCAGACCATTATTAACTTTAGGAACAGTGATTGAAGGTGAAAAGCGGGGAAGAACAATTGGATATCCAACTGCTAATGTTTTACCCGATTCAGCGTATGCTCTACCTAAAGCAGGTGTTTATGGTGTGAAAGTTTTAATAAATAATCAATCTTTTTATGGAATGGCTAATATTGGTTACAAACCAACCTTTCATCAGCAAAATGATCAAACGGAACAAACGGTCGAAGTTCACTTATTTGATTTTGATCAAATAATCTATGGTGATTTAGTTAAAATCGAATGGCATCTTTTTATTAGGGAAGAACAAAAATTTGCTACTGTTAATCTACTAATTAACCAACTAAAACAAGACGAACAACAAATTCGACAATTCTTTTCGTGATTTATGGATAAACACTTGCATTTTAAGCTAAAAAGATGTAATCTAATTAACGGAAACCATCTACTTGGCAACACGACTCTCCGCCGTTTGCTAGGTGATCGGGGTTTTACAATAGTTATAGGAGGTGAAAAAGGATGGCAATCACTCAAGAACGTAAAAATGAAATCATTAATGAGTTCAAAACACATGATAACGATACTGGATCTGCAGAGGTTCAAATCGCTGTCCTAACAGAAGAAATCACTAACTTGAATGAGCATCTACGTTTCCACAAAAAAGATCATCATTCACGTCGTGGTTTGTTAAAAATGGTTGGTAAACGTCGTAATCTTTTAAATTACCTACGTAATAAAGATGTTACACGTTACCGCGAGTTAATTAAAAAACTTGGATTACGCCGATAATCTACATGAAAGCGGGAATATTCCCGCTTTTTCTGTATGTTTAGAATTATTTTTTTAGTAAAATATATGAATGAAAGTATTTAATTAAACCACTTTTCAAATGTCAAGCTTGAAGTGTAATAACGTAGCTATCATTCTTATGGTCCTTTCGCTCGATTCTGATCAAACAGCTGAAAATACTGTTTCAACTGTTTGATCAGGATGGAGCAAAATAAAAAATGAGACGCAAAAGGATATAAAGTATTTATGAATAAGATAGCCTCTACCCTCTAGCTTAGATAAATAATGTTTAAAGTGGTATTTGAGAGGGGTCAAAAAACATGGTATCAGAAAAAAAAGTATTCACAACAGAAATTTCTGGTAAGCCATTCTCTGTAGAAGTTGGCGAGCTAGCAAAGCAAGCAAATGGTGCATGTATGATACATTACGGTGATACATCTGTTTTAGCTACAGCAACGGGGTCTAAAGAGCCGAAAGATTTGCCTTTTTTCCCATTAACAGTTAACTATGAAGAAAGATTATATGCAGTTGGTAAAATTCCAGGTGGTTTTATTAAGCGTGAAGGAAGACCGAGTGAAAAAGCAGTATTAACTTCTCGTCTAATAGATCGTCCTATTCGCCCTCTATTCCCTGATGGGTATCGAAACGACGTACAAGTAATTAGTATAGTAATGAGTGTAGATCAAAATGCACCTTCTGAAATTGCTGCTATGATTGGTTCATCCATTGCACTTAGTATTTCAGATATTCCTTTTGGTGGTCCAATTGCAGGTGTTATTGTTGGACGCGTGGATGGAGAATTTATCATTAATCCGTCTACTGAACAGAGAGAGAAGAGTGATCTTGATTTATCAGTTGCAGGAACAAAAGATGCTATCAACATGGTAGAAGCAGGCGCAAATGAAGTGTCTGAAGAGATAATGCTTGAAGCAATCATGTTTGGTCATGAAGAGGTTAAGCGATTAGTTGCATTCCAAGAAGAAATTATCGCTGCAGTCGGTAAACAAAAGATGGAAGTAAAACTATTTTCGTTAGATGAAGAAATTAGTAAAGCAGTGGAAAGCCAAGCGCATGATAAGCTAGTATCTGCTATTCAAGTTCATGAAAAGCATGCTAGAGAAGAAGCAATTGAACAAGTTAAAACTGAAGTTCTAGCTTTTTATGAAGAAAATGATGCAGATGAAACAACAATTGGACAAGTTAAAGCTGTGTTAGACAACATGGTGAAAGAAGAAGTACGCCGTTTAATTACAAAAGAAAAAATTCGTCCAGATGGAAGAAAAATAGATGAGATTCGCCCGTTAACTTCTCGTGTTGGTCTTTTACCGCGCACACATGGATCAGGATTATTTACACGTGGTCAAACACAAGCATTAAGTGTCTGTACATTAGGTGCTTTAGGTGATGTTCAAATTCTGGATGGTCTTGATTTAGAAGAGTCAAAACGATTTATGCATCATTATAATTTCCCATCTTTCAGTGTGGGAGAGACTGGTCCTATTCGTGGACCAGGTCGTAGGGAAATTGGACATGGTGCACTAGGTGAGCGTGCTTTAGAAAAGGTAATCCCTTCTGAAGCAGAATTCCCTTATACGATAAGACTTGTATCAGAAGTGTTAGAGTCAAATGGCTCTACTTCACAAGCAAGCATTTGTGCAAGTACATTAGCGATGATGGATGCGGGTGTTCCGATTAAATCACCTGTAGCTGGTATTGCGATGGGCCTTGTTAAATCGGGAGCAGATTATTCGATTTTGAGTGATATTCAAGGAATGGAAGATTTCCTTGGTGATATGGACTTTAAAGTTGCCGGTACAGCAAATGGTGTTACTGCACTTCAAATGGACATAAAAATTGACGGTCTATCTAAAGAAATTTTAGAAGAGGCTTTATCTCAAGCGAAAAAAGGTCGTATGCACATTCTTAGTCATATGCTAGAAACCATTAAAGAACCAAAACAAGAATTATCTACGTATGCACCAAAAATCTTAACCATGAGTATTCACCCCGACAAAATCAGAGATGTCATTGGACCTAGCGGGAAACAAATAAACAAGATTATCGAAGAAACTGGTGTGAAAATAGATATTGAACAAGATGGAAATGTATTTATTTCATCAACAGACAATGAAATGAATATAAAAGCGAAAAAAATCATTGAAGATATTGTTCGTGAAGTTGAAGTCGGTCAACTATATCTCGCAACAGTTAAACGTATTGAGAAATTTGGTGCTTTTGCTGAGCTGTTCAAAGGAAAAGAAGGACTTGTTCATATTTCAGAAATGGCTCTAGAACGAATTAATAAAGTAGAAGATGTTGTTTCTATTGGAGATCAAATTATGGTTAAAGTAAAAGAAATTGACCGTCAAGGTAGGATTAATTTGTCACGCAAAGCCGTATTGCTCGATGAACAACAAAATAAAGAAAGCAAGTAATCAAAAAGAAACTGGCTCTCCAGTTTCTTTTCTTACTTATTACAACAAGTGAGGAAGGAGCATGATGATGCTACATAAAAATTATTGTACGAATGGTTTGCGTATTATCTTAGAATCAATTCCAACTGTCAGATCAGTAACAATTGGTATATGGGTGAAGACGGGTTCCAGAGATGAAACAAGTGAAAATAATGGTATTTCTCACTTTTTAGAGCATATGTTTTTTAAAGGAACGAAGAAAAGAACGGCAAAAGATATTGCAGAAGCATTTGATGCAATAGGTGGTCAAATAAATGCATTTACCTCTAAAGAATATACATGTTACTATGCTAAAGTACTGGATACACATAAAAATACGGCAATCGAACTTTTATCAGATATGTTTTTCCACTCTACTTTTGACGAAGTAGAGCTAGAAAAAGAGAAAAATGTAGTTCTAGAGGAAATAAGAATGGCAGAAGATACACCAGATGATATTGTTCATGATTTATTAGCGGAAGCTTCTTATGGTAAACATGCATTAAGTTATCCTATCTTAGGAAAGGAAGACACGATACAGCACTTTACTCGTGAAGAATTAATTCATTATAAACATGCACATTACACGCCAAATAATATTGTTATTTCTATAGCTGGTAATGTAGAAGCATCATTTATTAATGAAGTTGAGGAACAGTTTAATCAATTTGATAATGAAAATTGTTCAAAGATATTAGTAGAGCCACAGTTTGAACCAATTGAATTAATGAGACAAAAGCAAACAGAGCAGGCACATCTGTGTATCGGATATCAAGGGTTACCGATTGAGGATAAAGATATTTTCAGTTTAATTATTATAAATAACGTATTGGGCGGAAGTATGAGTTCTAGATTATTTCAAGAAATTCGAGAACAACGAGGGTTAGCCTATTCTGTCTTCTCGTATCATAGCTCTTTTGTAGATAATGGGCTATTGACAATCTATGCTGGTACAGGCAAGCAACATTTATCAACACTGCAAGAAACAATTCAACAAACGATTGCCACATTTGTCTCAAATGGATTAACTGAAAAAGAGTTTGTTAATAGTAAAGAACAGTTAAAAGGGAATTTGTTACTCGGTCTAGAAAGTACTAGTAGTAGAATGAGTAGAAATGGAAAAAATGAGTTAATGCTCGGTAAACATAGAAGCTTAGATGAATTATCAGAAGAAATTGATCAAGTAAGTAAGGAATCAACAAATCACGTATTACACCAAGTGTTTAATCATAGCTATTCCACTGCATTAATTTGCCCATAATGTTTTATTTAAACGGAATAGATCGCTTTTTCTTATCATAATCTAATGATAGAAAAGGGAGGAAGTGTCATGCGATATCGTGATTTGAGCAGTAAGGAAATTGTAGATATTCAAACTGGTACTAGGTTAGGAATTCTCGGGCAAACAGACATAGAATTAGATGAAAAAACAGGTGAAATTGTTGCATTTATTATTCCTAACTATAGTTGGTTCGGCATGAAAAAGGAAGATGAGAATTTGCGTATTTTATGGTCAGATATAGAAAAAATTGGTGAAGATATGATCATGATACGGCAAACGCCTATCTCTAAATAAATGATTCAAATGACTCTTTTTTGAAGTTACCATTACTTAAAACTGTTTAAAGATTTTTTTCTTTAAACAGTTTTTTTATATCGTATTTCAATTTAAAAGAGGACTAAGCAGAGTAAATATGCTTAACGTACATTTGGGTAGATTACGCTGATGGGTACATGTACCTTCACTTTGATTTCTGTTGCTCATATGATATTACGAAAAATGGTTAATCTTATAAAAGAAGAGGTGGAGAAATGGATCAACTTCATATAGCGATACTGGGCGGTGATGCTAGGTATCTTGAAATGATTAAAAAGTTGTCAGAAGATAGACGAATTAAAATGGAATTGGTTGGTTTCAATCAATTAAATCAAGGCTTTACTGGTATAAAACAGACAGACTTTTCGTCATTAGAAGTCGAGAAACTAGATGCAGTCATTTTGCCTATACCAGGAATCGATAAAACTGGTTCGTTACATGCTGTCTTTTCAAATGAAGAAATTTACCTTTCTGAGCATTGGTTTTCAAGGATTCAAGAATCTTCTGTTGTATTTACAGGTATATCTACGCCTTATTTAGAAAAAATGAAAGAAATGAATAAACTAAAGTTAATTCCGTTAATGGATCGAGATGATGTTGCAATTTATAACTCCATACCAACTGCAGAAGGAACAATCATGCTTGCGATTCAAAATACAAATTTTACTGTGCATGAATCCACCGTTTTAGTATTAGGTTTTGGCAGGGTAGGGATGAGTGTAGCAAGCAAATTTAAAGCATTAGGAGCTAATGTTTTTGTTGGAGCACGAAAAACAGCAGATTTTGCAAGAATAAATGAAATGGGGATGGGCAACTTTCACATGAATGACTTAGCTGCATATACTGGACAGTGTGATATTCTTATTAACACGATTCCAGTAAAAGTAGTTACAGCGCCAGTGTTAAATCCGCTAAAGTCTAATGCATTAATTATTGATTTAGCTTCAAAGCCAGGTGGAGTTGACTTTGAATATGCTAAACAGAGAGGAATACATGCGATTCATGCACTAGGCCTTCCCGGAATGGTAGCACCTAGAACAGCCGGAGAGATACTTGCGAATATCATAAGCCAACTAATATTTACACATTAAAATATAGAAGGGGAGAATTTCTTGTGTTGAAAGGGAGAAAAATTGGTTTTGGGATAACGGGCTCACATTGTACCTACGCAGCGGTATTACCTCAAATAGAGCAATTGATTGACCTTGGAGCAGAAATTGTACCTGTTGTGTCAGATACAGTACAACAAACAGATACTCGATTCGGTAAAGCGGATGATTTGTTAAAGAAAATAGAAGGAATAACAGGTAGAGAGCCAATTCGAACAATTGTAGACGCAGAACCATTAGGTCCAGTTGAACGACTTGATTGTATGGTTATTGCACCACTGACCGGAAACTCAATGAGTAGATTGGCTAATGCAATATCTGATTCATCTGTTTTAATGGCTACAAAAGCAACTATGCGAAATGGTAATCCTGTCGTACTTGGCATATCTACAAACGATGCTTTAGGGTTAAATGGTGTCAATTTAATGCGTTTAATGACAGCAAAACTAATATATTTTGTACCATTTGGTCAAGATGATCCAGTCGAAAAACCAAACTCATTAGTAGCGGATATGACAATGATACCAGAAACTATTGCAGAGGCATTGCGGTTTAAACAATTACAACCAGTCTTAATTAGAAGAGTTTAATGCAAGTTTCATTGCTATAATTACTTTTTTCCCCTATTCTATGTTAAAATAATGATTACAATTATATTCTAGGGTAATTTATTGCATTGGAGAGGGGTTTTTTAATGTCTGAATTTAAAGGATATCAGGTTGCTGTAGTTGGAGCTACAGGAGCAGTAGGTCAGAAAATACTAGAAACATTAGAAAAAAAACAGTTTCCAATAGGGAAATTAATTCTTTTATCTTCGAAACGTTCTGCCGGAACCAATATAAAATTTAATGATCAGATTTATACCGTGAAAGAAGCAAAACCAGAAAGCTTTGAAGGTGTTGATATTGCACTGTTTTCTGCAGGAGGATCTGTATCGAAAGCACTTGCTCATGAAGCAGTAAATCGTGGTGCTGTTGTGGTTGATAACACAAGTGCTTTTCGCATGGCTGAAGGTGTACCACTTATTGTTCCAGAAGTGAATGAATCAGATATCCAAAAACACAGTGGTATTATTGCTAATCCAAACTGTTCAACAATACAAATGGTTGCTGCACTAAAGCCAATCAAAGATTCATTTGGGTTAAAGCGTGTCTTGGTATCTACCTATCAAGCTGTATCAGGAGCTGGAAATCAAGCAGTAGAAGAACTGTCTGAACAATCACAAGCGTTTTTAAATGGTGAGGAGCTTGAACCTGCAGTTTTACCGGTGAGTGGTGAAAAAAATCATTATCCGATTGCATTTAACGCACTTCCTCAAATTGATGTATTTCAAGAGAATGGCTATACCTTTGAGGAAATGAAAATGATAAATGAAACAAAGAAAATTTTACATGATGACAAATTATCTGTTGCAGCAACATGTGTGAGATTACCATTCTTTACATCACATGCTGAAAGTGTTTATGTTGAAGTAGAAAAAGACCAGATAACGGTTGATGAGATACAAGAAGTATTAGCTAATGCACCAGGGATTGTACTAGAAGACGATCCTACAAATCAAGTGTATCCAACTCCATTAGAGGCAGCAGGAAAATCAGATGTATTTGTTGGAAGAGTTCGTAAAGACTTAGATCAACCAAAAGGGTTTCATTTATGGGTTGTCTCAGATAATTTATTAAAAGGTGCAGCTTGGAATTCTGTTCAGATTGCTGAATCATTAATCAAAAATAACTGGTTGTAATGACGAGGTGGCAACATGGAAGTAATCATACAAAAGTTTGGCGGAACTTCCGTCCAAAATAAACAAGTGAGACAAGAGGCAATCAACCGCATTGAAGCATCTGTTAAACAAGGATATAGAGTGGTTGTAGTTGTTTCGGCTATGGGAAGAAGCCCTGAGCCTTATGCAACCGATTCATTATTAGCTTTAGTTGATTTTCCTAACACACATATTTCAAATCGCGAGCAAGACTTGTTATTATCTTGTGGTGAAGTAATATCATCTGTTGTATTTTCTAATGAGTTAAAACAACATGATATTTCTGCTATTGCACTTACAGGGGCACAAGCAGGCTTTTTAACTACTGAAAATTTTAATTCAGCAAAAATAAAAGAATTACAAGTGGATCGTCTGAAGCAAGAGTTAAACAGCCATCAAGTAGTAGTTGTTGCGGGTTTTCAAGGGATCTCTAAAAACGGTGAAATTACTACATTGGGTAGAGGTGGAAGTGACACTTCTGCTGCAGCATTAGGAGCAGCACTGAATGCGGCTTACATTGATATTTTTACAGATGTAGCTGGTATCATGACAGCTGACCCAAGAGTAGTAAAAGATGCTAAAACGTTAGATGTTGTCACATATAATGAAATTTGTAACCTTGCTTATCAAGGCGCAAAAGTGATCCATCCAAGAGCTGTTGAAATTGCAATGCAAGCAAAAATACCTATGCGAGTACGTTCTACTGTATCCGATGAGATCGGTACATTAGTTACCTCTTCCTTAGATGAGACAAAAGGAAAGGATATATCTGATCGATTAATTACAGGTATTGCTCACATGTCAGGTATTACACAAATAAAAGTAGATACGACAGAAAATGTAGATCAACTACATTCAAATGTATTTAAAGCAATGGCCGAGTCAGGTATTTCAGTTGATTTTATTAATATTTTACCTAACAGTGTCATATATACAATTCCTGAAGCATTCTCACAACAGGCAAAGCAGTCGTTAAACCAATTAGATTATCACCCTGAAATGATCCATCATTGTGCAAAAGTATCTTTAGTTGGCGCTGGTATGACAGGTGTACCTGGTGTGACAGCAAAAATTGTGCAAACTTTATCAAAAGCTGGTATACAAATTTTACAGTCTGCGGATAGCCATACAACAATTTGGGTTCTTATTCACCATGATGATCTTGTGCCAGCTATTAATGCGTTACACAAAAGCTTTGAATTAAATAGTATAGCCAAATAGTTGGAACTTAAATTGATCACTAGGTGTGAAAGGAGTATGTGACTATCGTGAATTTTGGAAGTTTATTGACTGCAATGGTGACACCATTTGATCAGTCAAATCACGTGGATAATCAACAAGTTGAAAAATTAATTGAACATTTAATCAAACACAAAACAGATGGATTAATCGTAGCAGGTACTACAGGAGAGTCACCAACACTTTCCAAACAAGAAAAAGTAGCATTATTTGAATTAACAGTAAAAAAAGTAAATGGAAGAATTCCTGTTATTGCAGGGACAGGATCCAACAATACGCAAGAAACAATTGAATTAACTAAAAAAGCCGAGAAGGCGGGTGTCGATGGTATTTTATTAGTGACACCATATTATAATAAACCTAATCAGTCTGGATTATATGAGCATTTTCGTGCAGTAGCAGAATCAACTAGTTTACCTATTATGTTATACAACATACCAGGTAGGACAATGGTTCACCTATCTGTTGAGACAATTGTTTCTTTGTCACAAATCGATAATATTGTATCAATTAAAGAATCTAGCGGTAATTTAGATGCAATTTCACAAATTATTGAACAAACGGATGAAAGCTTTACTGTTTATAGTGGAGATGATAGTTTAACTTTACCTTTAAAATCTATTGGAGCAAATGGTGTTGTTTCTGTATCTTCACACGTTATTGGTGAAGAGATGAAACAAATGCTAGACTATTTCGATCACGGAAAGGTGCAACAAGCAGCTAACATTCATCGAAAAATACTACCGATTATGCGTGGATTGTTCGTTGCGCCATCTCCCGCTCCTGTAAAATACGCATTACAATTACAGGGCATAGACACTGGTAAGGTTCGTTTACCATTAGTGCCACTTTCTGAAATAGAAGAACAATTAATTAAAGAATTAATGAATGCTATACATTAGCTTTTTTAGGCCTTTACTTACTACAAGTGAAGGCTCTTTATTTTGCTATCTTTTTGTATGATGTGAATTTATATGTTCATACTAGTAAAAGATATGAAAAAGGAGCTGAAGCTAATGTCTAAACCAGATAAATTACAAGAAGAAGAAGAGCAGAAACAGTCCTCTTTAGTTGAGAAAATTCAACAATTAGGTCAAAGCACGATACCACATGCGCCTGATTCTAATATCCATGTATTGTCAATTATTGGCCAGGTAGAAGGTCATGTGCAACTGCCACCACAAAACAAAACAACCAAATATGAACATCTTTTACCCCAATTAATAGCGATTGAGCAAAACCCTAAAATAGAAGGGTTAATTATTTTATTAAATACAGTAGGCGGAGATGTTGAAGCTGGATTAGCTTTATCAGAAATGATTGCTTCACTATCTAAGCCAACGGTATCAGTAGTGTTAGGAGGCGGTCATTCAATTGGTGTTCCTATTGCTGTGGCAGCAAATCATTCATTTATTGTTCCTTCGGCTACAATGACAATTCATCCAATACGTCTTACAGGATTAGTCATTGGTGTACCGCAAACATTTGAATACCTTGATAAAATGCAAGAACGTGTTATTCAGTTTGTAACAACCCACTCACAAGTTAGTGAAGAAAAATTTAAATCACTAATGTTTGAAAAAGGAAATCTAACTAGAGATATCGGGACAAACGTAGTCGGTAAAGATGCCGTATCATATGGATTAATTGATGCTGTTGGTGGAGTGAAAGAGGCAATGGTACATTTAAATAAACAAATTGAAATGTATAAAGAAAACAAAGGGATGATCCAATGATACTTTATACTCCTTTAACACATAACGATATATTTGTAACCACACAGGAGCAATATGATAAGCAAAAAATGATTGAAATAGCAGGAAAACGTCTTTTGGTTGATTGTTTAAATGATGGAACCTATCGAGTGGTTCAACTATTATCAACAAACCCAAAAGACTATTTAGAGACATCATTGCAACCGGGAGAAATATTAAATAGCTAGATAATTTCTAACAGCACGTCAATGCAACCAATAGATGACAAAATGCATAACAAGAACAAACACTTGTGCTATAATAGACATGTAACTGTGAAATGAGAATAGTGTCTGATGCTATCATCCAAGCGAAGTTTTTTTGTACCGAGCTATCATGATATGGATAGTTTTTTAGAAAAATGGATAGCCCTTGTCTTGTAGGCGAGGGTTTCTATTATCATTTTTATGAAGTAGAATAAATAATGAAAAGAATTTAGAATGATAGATAAATGTGAGGTGAGGGAAATGGCAAAACGTAAAAAGAGAAAAAATAAAAAAAAGTTACAACAACAATTGAAATATGAATTATTAGGTATTTTATTTATTTTCCTTGCCATTTTAGGAAGTGGAGCAAGTGCAATCAGTGAAGGAGCAATTCCAAATTGGTTAGAACTATTGTTTCGATTACTGTTCGGTATTTGGTATGTTATTGCTTCCATCGCTTTATTAGGATTTGGTTTGTATTTAATGATTAAGCGACAATTACCAACCTTATTGAACCGTAGATTAATAGGAATCATGATTGTTTTCCTTTCTTTATTATTAGTAACCCATATTGAAAAATTTGAGTCAGCTGTTGCGCAAAACGCCTCTGTCTTACAGTTAACATGGTCTCATTACGTTAGTTATTTAAATGGCGAAATGCCTGCATCTAGTTTAGGGGGAGGATTAATAGGAGGTATACTATTTGCGTTTACATACGTTCTTTTCTCAGCTACGGGAGCCCAAATTGTAGCGTTTTTTTCTTTTTTAATCGGTGTTGTTTTTATTACGGATTTTTCAATCGGTGTTTTTTTAGAAAACCGTTTAAAAGGGTTTAAATCACGTATGAATCAGCTTTTTAAATACAAAAAAGCGAAAAAGAAGCAAAAAAAAGTGTCAGTTACTTCTGAAAAGATAGAAATTGATGGGGCATTTCAAGAAGAAACCCAAAGCCATGATGAAGACATAGTGTCAGAGCCGGTCATTCAGGAATTTACCGATGTAGCATATCCAACTCAGCATTTGAAAGGGAATGACACAAAGGAAAACCATTCAGAGACTGATGGTGATACAACAGATTCAAAGCAAGCATTACCTTTAACAGAAATGGAGAATATCGATTATCAACTTCCGACGCTTGACTTGTTAGATGAGCCTAAAAATCAACATCACCAACAAGGCAAAGGAGAAATTCAAGCTACTGTAAGAAAACTAGAGCGCACCTTTCAAAGTTTTGGTGTGAAAGCGAGAGTTACCCATGTACACGTAGGTCCAGCTGTAACTAAATATGAAGTTTATCCTGAAGCAGGAGTGAAAGTTTCAAAGATTGTTAATCTACATGATGATTTGGCGTTAGCTTTAGCAGCAAAAGATATTCGAATTGAAGCGCCGATACCTGGTAAATCAGCTGTAGGAATTGAAGTCCCTAATCAAGAAATCGCGACAGTGTCTTTACGTGAAGTATTAGAGACAAATCAAGCGAACAATGGCTCGATCTTATCTTTCGTTTTGGGAAGGGATATTTCAGGAGATCCGGTAGTTGCTGAATTAAATAAAATGCCACACTTACTTGTTGCTGGAGCGACAGGTAGTGGTAAGAGTGTATGTATTAATGGAATTATTACAAGCATTTTGATGCGTGCTAAACCACATGAAGTAAAAATGATGATGATTGATCCAAAAAAAGTTGAATTAAATATTTACAATGGAATACCCCATCTGTTAACACCTGTTGTTACCGATCCGAAAAAAGCATCAAGAGCACTAAAGAAAGTAGTTTCAGAAATGGAAAGAAGGTATGAACTATTTTCAGATACAGGTAATCGAAATATTGAAGGGTATAATGAATATATTAAGCGTTATAATAATACGACGAATACCGAAGAGCAACAACCACTTTTGCCATACATTGTCGTGTTAGTAGATGAACTTGCTGATTTAATGATGGTAGCTTCTAGTGACGTAGAAGATGCAATTACTAGACTTGCACAGATGGCAAGAGCGGCTGGTATTCATCTAATTATTGCTACACAACGGCCTTCTGTTGATGTTATTACTGGAGTGATTAAAGCAAACATACCTTCCAGAATTGCTTTTAGTGTCTCTTCTCAGACCGATTCTCGTACAATCCTAGACTCTGGTGGTGCAGAAAAACTACTAGGTAGAGGTGATATGTTATTTATACCAGTAGGTTCTTCTAAACCAACACGTATCCAAGGAGCGTTCCTTTCTGATGAAGAAGTGGAACAGGTTGTTGATCATTGTATTGAGCAACAAAAAGCACAATATCAAGAAGAAATGATACCCGAGGAAGAAACGGAAGTACAAAATGAAGTAGAGGATGTATTATTTGATGACGCTGTTCAACTAATCGTCCAAATGCAAAGTGCAAGTGTGTCTATGCTCCAAAGAAGATTTCGAATTGGTTATACACGAGCAGCAAGATTAATAGATGCAATGGAAGACCGAGGTATTGTAGGGCCATATGAAGGATCAAAACCTAGATCTGTTCTAGTGACAGAATATGACGAACAAAAATCAAGTTAAGTATGTAAAAATCGCTACCTTAATGATTAAGGTAGTGTTTTTTATTTAAAAAATAGAAAAAGAATAGTAAAATATATTGACTTATCAGACGTCCAACCTTTAAAATGTAATTGTAACGATGATACCGTTTTCAAAACAATGATGACGTTGGACGTCCTACTAAAAATGCAGCGCTTTCATTATGATTATGACGAATGTTATCGTTTTCATCAGTCACATGTTCTATTTAGTATTTATTTATCGAATTAATAATGTTATATTAATGTTTGACAATATTGATACGGTGTAAATACTGGAGGTTTATGAATGTCAATAGAAACAAAATGGGATGATGCATTTCAAAAACTATCGTTGGCAATAAAACAAGATATAGAAAACAATGCAATTCAAAGGAAAAAAAAGCTGCCATCAGTACTTACACTTGCTGAAAGGTATGGTGTTTCAAAACAGCTGATGAAAGCAGTCCTTCAGCAGTTAATGAAAGATCAAATTATTTTAAATCGTGCAGGTGTAGGATTGTTTGTTAACTCACAGCCCATTTTCTCTTCAGGAATTGAACAATTAGGTAGTGTCACTCAAATGATTAGCAACGCTGGAAAAACGCCGGGTACACAGTATGTGTCTGCGGAAATTGTCGAACCAGACAACAGCGATTTAAAACATTTTCAGGACGGTACCCTTGGCAATATAGCGAAAATAGAGCGTGTGCGAACGGCTGATCGAGAACCTGTTGTTTATTGTATTGATAAAGTTGATCATAAGTTGATGCCGATGGAGCAAATACATAGTAAACATTCCATTTTTCAACTGTTAGAAGATTACAGCAACAAGAAAATCACTTATGCTGTAGCGTTTATTGAACCAATCAGTTTTGACTCGAATATTTCACCGATATTAAACTGTCAACCAGACCAAGCATTATTGCTGCTAAAGCAAATTCATTACACCGAATCAGACGAACCAATTCTTATATCAGAGAATTATTTTAGACCAGATGTATTTCAGTTCTATGTCGTTCGGAGAAGAATTTGATTTTAGTTGACTTTGAGGAGGTGGTGTCTGCATCAATCTCGGGTATAACTAACATTTTTTATTTGTTTTAAATTTAACAATATCATTGGGGGTATAGAAATGAAGAAAAATCGTTTATTATTATTGTTTGGTTTACTGCTTAGTGCTGTTTTAGTTTTAAGTGCTTGCGGCGGTTCAGATGATACTGACAAGAAAGACGAAGGTACAGATGGATCAGACGAAAAAGCATCAGAAGAAACAACGGATTTTAAAGTATCTATGGTTACAGATGTTGGTGGAGTAGATGACAAATCATTTAACCAATCATCGTGGGAAGGCTTAGAAGCATTTGGTGAGGAGCATGGTTTAGAGGAGAAGGTTGGATACGATTATGCACAATCTGATCAAGATGCAGATTTTTTACCTAACTTAAATCGTTTAGTGAAGCAAGATTTTAATTTAATCTTTGGTGTAGGTTTTAAATTAGCGGAGGCATTAGATGAGGTTGCTAGTCAAAATCCAGATACACATTTTGCAATTGTCGACTCTGTTGTTGAAGGCGACAATATAGCGAGTATTACATTTGCTGAGCATCAAGGTTCATTCTTAGTTGGTGTTGCAGCTGCAATGAAATCTGAAACAGGAAAAGTTGGCTTTATTGGTGGGGAAGAAAGTGATTTGATCAAGAAGTTTGAAGCTGGTTTTGTTGCTGGTGTAGCTTCCGTTGATCCCGAAATTAAAGTAGAAGTAGATTATGCTGAATCATTTGCAGCTCCTGATAAAGGTAAAGCAATTGCGGCAAATATGTATAACAATGATGTTGATGTAATTTATCACTCTTCTGGTGCTACTGGTAATGGTGTATTTGCACAAGCGAAAGATATTAAAAATGGCGATCCTGATCGAAACGTTTGGGTAATTGGTGTAGACCGTGACCAACATGATGAAGGTGCAATTAATGATACTAACGTAACACTTACTTCTATGATAAAACGTGTGGATACTGCTGTACAAACTGTTTCTAATCAAGCACTTAATGGTGAATTCCCAGGTGGCGAAATTCTTACATTTGGTATTGAAGAAGAAGGTATTGGTGTAGCGGATACGAATGAAGAAGCTTACACAGACGAAATTGATACAGCTGTTCAAGATTGGAAAGAAAAAATTCTTAATGGTGATGTAGCTGTTCCATCTACTGATGAAGAATTAAAAACATATCTTGAAGCATTATAATATGTAACAAATCTTAACATGCTTTAAATTTTCTGAAGGCTAGAGATTTTCTAGCCTTTTTTATCTCTACTAATCTGTGAAGTCTTCAAATGAAAAGAAATTACTCTCCCCTTTTCATTTGGTGATTTTATCATACATTTTCCGTATAAGGAGTGAAGATGGATGGAGAATTATGTAATTGAAATGCTTCGAATACGTAAAGAATTTCCTGGTATCGTTGCTAACAATAATATAAACCTTCAAGTGAAACAAGGAGAGATTCACGCTCTCTTAGGAGAAAACGGGGCTGGTAAGTCTACATTAATGAACGTGCTTTTTGGTCTTTACCAACCAGAGCAAGGAGAGATACGTGTAAAAGGTGATACGGTTAAAATAACTGATCCAAATATTGCCAATGAGCTAGGGATTGGAATGGTGCATCAACATTTTATGCTCGTTGATACCTTTACTGTAACTCAAAACATTATTTTAGGTAGCGAACCTAAAAATGGTTTAGTTGTTGATACAAAACGGGCGGAACAAGAGATTGTTGAATTGTCCGAAAAATATGGGTTAGACGTCGATCCAAAAGCCAAAATTCGTGATATATCCGTAGGTATGCAACAACGTGTTGAAATTTTAAAAACGCTTTATCGTGGTGCGGAAATTTTAATTCTTGATGAACCAACGGCGGTTTTAACCCCACAAGAAATTAAGGAATTGATGAAAATATTGAAATCTTTAATTAAAGAAGGCATTTCAATTATTTTAATCACACATAAATTAAAAGAGATTATGGAAGTGTGTGATCGTTGTACTGTTATTCGAAAAGGGGAAGGAATTGGTACAGTTAATGTGAAGGATTCCAATCCAAATGAATTAGCTTCGTTAATGGTAGGAAGAGAAATAAGCTTCAAAACAGAAAAAACGCCAGCACAACCTAAAGAAGAAATATTAAAAGTAGAAGGCCTTGAAGTGAAAGATATTCGTAATGCCTTAATGGTTAAAGGCCTTAACCTATCTGTTAAAGCTGGAGAAATTGTTGGGATAGCTGGTATTGACGGAAATGGTCAAACAGAATTAATCGAAGCATTAACTGGACTTCGAAAAGTCGAAAAAGGAAAAATAAATCTTGGTGGGAAAGATATTACTAACTTATCTCCTAGAAAGATTACAGAATCAGGTATTGCTCACATTCCACAGGATCGACATAAATTTGGACTTGTATTAGATTATGCAATTGGTGAGAATATGGTTTTACAAAGCTATTATCAAAAACCTTTTTCAAATATGGGTATTTTATCTTTTAAGAAAATATATGATTATGCTAATCGTTTGATTGATGAGTATGACGTTCGAACACCAAGTCCATATACACAAGCTAAAGCATTATCTGGTGGAAACCAACAAAAAGCGATTATAGCACGTGAAGTTGATCGTTCTCCAGATTTACTAATTGCTGCTCAGCCTACTCGAGGATTAGACGTTGGTGCGATTGAATTCATTCATAAAAAGTTAATTGAAGAAAGAGATAAAGGAAAAGCTGTCTTACTTTTATCTTTTGAATTAGATGAAATTCTAAACGTTAGTGATCGAATTGCAGTAATGTTTGATGGGAATATTGTTGCAAATGTTAAGCCTGAAGAAACTGATGAACAAGAACTTGGATTGTTAATGGCTGGAAGTAAGAAGCAGAAGGTAGGTGACCGGTAATGTTTTCTAATCGATTATTTAACCTATTAGTACCAATCATTTCCGTATTACTTGGGTTGGTAGCTGGTGCGATTATCATGTTTGCTTTTGGATATAATCCTATTGAAGGCTATCTAGCATTATGGGACGGTGCTTTTGGTAACAGTTATTTCTTTGGCGAAACCATTCGTCAAGTTACACCATATATTCTAACTGGATTAGCTGTTGCCTTTGCTTTTAGAAGTGGTTTGTTTAATATTGGAGCAGAGGGGCAAGTTATCGTTGGTTGGGTTGCGGCTGTATGGGTCGGATCGAGCATTGAAGCTCCTATGATTATTCATTTACCATTAGCTATATTAGCTGCTGGCTTCGCTGGAGCACTTTGGGGATTTTTACCTGGATTATTAAAGGCGACGAAGGGTGTCCATGAAGTAATTATAACGATTATGATGAATTATATTGCTTTGCACGTTTCTAATTACATGATCAGAAATGTAATTAGTGACGGTGGAGATGCTTCCGATCGTGTTGCGGATACAGCATCGCTTGCATCCAATTGGATTATGGAATTGACTGATTACTCTAGGATGCACTATGGAATTATTGTAGCATTTATTATGGCGTTTATTATGTGGTTTATTCTAGAAAAAACGAGTTCTGGTTATGAATTTAAAGCAGTTGGATTTAATCCACATGCATCCAAATATGCTGGTATGAATGTTAAGAAAAACATTATCATATCTATGGTAATCTCAGGTGCATTCGCTGGTTTAGCAGGTGCAATGGAAGGATTGGGGACATTTGGTTATATGCCTACGCATTCTGCTTTTACTAACTTAGGTTTTGATGGGATTGCTGTTGCATTATTAGGAGGTAATACAGCTTTTGGGACGGTAATTGCAGCTTTTTTATTCGGTATATTAAAAATAGGGGCGTTGAATATGCCTACGTCTGCTGGTGTGCCGTCTGAACTAGTAGAGATCGTTATTGCATTAATCATCTTTTTTGTCGCATCAAGTTATATTATTCGCTGGGCTTTATTACGCATGAGAAAGGAGGAGAAATAAATGGCAATTATAGATATATTACAATCAATTATACCAATTGCATTGTTCTATTCTGCTCCACTAATTTTTACAGCACTTGGAGGAGTATTTAGTGAGCGATCTGGTGTTGTAAACATTGGCTTAGAAGGTTTAATGGTGATGGGTGCTTTTGTCGGGATCGTATTCAACTTGACGTTTGCTGACATGTTTGGTGCAGCTACACCTTGGCTATCCATTCTTGTTGCTGCTATTGTTTCTTCTATCTTTTCCTTATTGCATGCTGTGGCATCTGTTTCTTTACGAGCAGATCAAGTAGTAAGTGGTGTGGCAATCAACTTTCTTGCGTTAGGTTTAGGTGTATTCTTAACGAAGCAATGGTATGGTAAAGGACAAACAGATATGGTAACTCAGCCTTTCTACTCTAAAAATGTACCTATCTTATCTGACATACCAATTATAGGAGATATGTTCTTCTCAGGGGCGTATTACACCTCATTTCTAGCAATTGCTTTAGCAGTTATTTCTTGGTTTGTTCTTTATAAGACTGCTTTCGGTTTACAGCTCCGATCTGTAGGGGAACACCCAATGGCTGCAGACACAAATGGGATTAATGTATATAGAATGCGTTATATTGCTGTGATGTTGTCCGGTGCGTTTGGTGGTTTAGGTGGTTCTGTCTTTGCACTTACAATCGCACTTAATTTCTCGGCTTCAACCATTGTGGGACAAGGTTTCATGTCTTTGGCGGCAGTAATCTTTGGAAAATGGCATCCTTTAGGTGCTTTAGGTGCCGCATTGTTCTTTGGTTTTGCACAAAGCTTGAGTGTTATTAGTGCAAATGTACCGTTTTTAGCTGATGTACCTAAAGTTTATCTGACGATTGCTCCATACGTATTAACCATTCTTGCATTAGCAGGATTTATTGGACGAGCAGAGGCTCCGAAAGCTAACGGCCAGCCTTATATTAAAGGGACACGTTAAATATATTGATGAGAAAAAGAGTCTGGTAATTGTTACCGGGCTCTTTTTTCGATAGAATGAGTTCTAAGGGTATAATAAGAAAAAAGATTTGGAATCTGTATGAAGGATAAGGAGGCATCAAGTTGTCTATTTTAAATGAAACAATTGTTAAACAGAATGGTTTTCGATTACACATGGTCAATACGAAAAAATTTAAAACGATTCATATCGTATTAAAATTTAGAGCGCCGCTTATAAAAGAATCGATAACAAAAAGGGCATTATTACCGTTTGTTTTACAGCAAGGAACTAGCTCCAACCCTAGTCGAAATGAGCTTCGCCAAGCATTAGATAACCTTTATGGAGCAGAACTAAATATTGATGGAGCAAAAAAAGGAAACAATCATATTCTGACATTCCGAATGGAAATTGCTAATCAATCTTACCTAAACACGACTACTAATATCTTTGATGAATCAGTTAAACTTTTACATGAGGTAATTTTTTCACCGAAACGGACTGATGAATCGTTTGATGAAACTGTTGTAGCTAGGGAGAAACAGACATTAAAACAAAAGATTCACTCTATTATTGATAATAAAATGAGTTATGCAAACATGCGATTAATTGATGAAATGTGTCAAAAAGAAGACTATCGCTTGCATGTTCATGGGTATGAAGATGATTTGGAGCATATTAATGAACAAAATCTATACGCTTACTATCAAACGTTACTCAATCAAGATCAAATGGATATCTATGTTTTAGGTGATTTATCATCTATAAATGTAGAAGATACAATCAGCTCATACTTTAACCAAGTAAGAAGCATGAATGAGATAAATATTAGTGTGGAATCCCATCGTGTTAATTCTCCAAAAGAGATTGTAGAGCAACAAAATGTGCAACAAGCAAAATTACATCTTGGATTTAGGACGGACATTACTTATGGCGATCCGCTTTATCCTGCACTCCAAGTATTTAATGGTGTCTTTGGTGGTTTTCCAAGTTCTAAGCTCTTTATTAATGTAAGAGAAAAAAATAGTCTAGCTTATTACGCAGCTTCAAGATTTGAAAGTCACAAAGGTTTATTACTTGTTTTTAGCGGAATTGCACCTGAAGATTATCAAAAAGCGAAGCAGATTATTTTGGAGCAGATGGAATCGATGAAAAAAGGTGAGTTTACTGAAGAGGATATGGAGCAATCAAAAAAACAAGTGGAAAACCAATGGAAAGAAACCATTGATCATCCGAATGGACTTGTTGAACTATTTTACCATCAAGTATTAGCAAACATTGAGCTTACACCTTCAGAAATTTTAACGCAAATACATCGTGTATCTAAGTCCGATCTGATTGAAGTAGCGAATAAGTTACATTTAGATACCGTTTATTTGTTGACAACTCAGGAAGGGGATAATCATGAATAAACAATATTATGAGCAACTAAAAGAAACGTTGTATTCCAATCATTTAGCTAATGGTCTAGAAGTATATTTGTTACCTAAGCCAGAGATGTCGAAAACATTTGCTATTTTTGCGACAGATTATGGTTCGATCGATCAGTCCTTTACGCCAATCAATCAAAATGAAATAATTACGGTTCCTGATGGGATTGCTCATTTTCTAGAACACAAACTGTTTGAAAAAGAAGATCGTGATGTTTTTCAAGATTTCACTAAACGTGGCGCTTCAGCAAACGCTTTTACATCCTTTACAAAAACAGCATACCTTTTTTCTGCTACAGAAGAAATAGAAAGCAATGTTGAAACATTACTTGATTTTGTACAAGCACCTTATTTTTCTGTTCAATCAGTTGAGAAAGAAAAAGGTATTATAGCACAAGAAATTCGGATGTATGATGACCAACCAGATTGGCGTGCTTTTTTCGGAACAATTAGTAATATGTATCACAATCATCCTGTGCAAATAGATATCGCTGGTACAGTTGATTCGATTCAGGCAATTACAAAAGAAGATTTGTACACATGCTATGAAACCTTTTATCATCCGTCAAATATGATTTTATTTATTGCAGGTAATTTTCAAGCTGAGCAGATGATGGAATTAATTGAAGTGAACCAAAAGAAAAAGACATTTCAACCATTAAACAAAATAGAACGTTCTTTCGCTAAAGAACCAGCAAATGTGGCTGAACGTAATAAGGTGTTAGAAATGCCTGTATCTGTCCCGAAATGTATGGTCGGTATTAAGGAGAACTTACAACACGTTGACGGTGATTTTATGAAGCATGACTTGTTAGCAGATATGCTCATGGATCATTTCTATTCGAAGAGTGGAGCGTTTTATAATGAATTATATGATCAGGATCTAATTGATGACAGCTTTTCTTTTGAATCCAATAGAGAAAAGAATTTTGCATTCTCTATACTTGGTGGGAATACTACTAAACCAGATCAATTAGCTGATGTGATAAAAAGGCAACTCGAAATATGGAACAATACTTCTTTAACACCTTCAGAATTTGAACGAATGAAACGAAAAAAAACTGGAGGGATTTTAAGTAGCATGAATAGTTTAGAAGCAACGGCTCAACAATTCATACATTATAAAACATTAGGATTTGATTATTTTAAGTTACTACCTACACTTGATAAATTAACGATAGAAGAGGCGAACACCTTTTTGCAAAATTGGATCAATGATGATAACCTTACTGTTTTTCAAGTTATGCCAGCTAAAAAAGACAAGTAATGCATAAGCATTGTCTAATAGCTAGGGGACAGTGGAGGTATTAGTAAGTAAATTTCAGTTCAAAATGGTAAACGAAAGATTTACTATATCTGCATAATATTAGAAACGAGCAAATGAATTAATAATTGACACAAAAGTCATCAGTATCGGTTGTAATGAAAGTAATGAAGCTGATTTGTATATAGCAACAGGAATACGCAAGTTGATTTAATCCATAGCTTTTTAAAACCTACACATATTAACAATCGTTAATTAGATTATTTCAAGATACATCCTGAACGACTTATTTCGAGTAATAGTGAAATGATTCAAGATAGTTGTTGCATGGTAAATAGGCGGCGATGTATATTTTTCTATATTTCTTCACACCATAACAATGCAATCTATATTAAGGAGGAAAAGTATATATGTCAGTCTTAGACAATTTTGAATCATGGAAGGATTTTCTTGGTGATCGATTACACCAAGCACAAGCACAAGGAATAAGTCAAGAAGCAATTTCGGATTTAGCATATGATATTGGTAATTATTTATCTAACAATGTGGATGCTAAAAATGACAAAGAAGCTGTTATCAAAGAGCTGTGGAATGCAGGAGATGAAAAAGAGCAGCATGCCATTGCAAACATGATGGTAAAATTAGTGCAGAATGAAGGTACAGATCGTTAATCCAAAAGCCCTTGCTTTTAAAGCAAGGCTTTTTTATATTTTTTTACTAATCGTTCAAATTTTAACTTGTAACTACTATCCATCTTATAAATTATCATATACAATAGACATAGAAATAAAAAAGTAATGTCATTTATCTTTCATAAATTATTAAAATCATTTATGATAAGAATAGTGTGAAAAGCTATAGATACCTGTTATTATTTAATTGGATGGTGTTAACATGGAAATTGGAATACGATTAAAAGAAGTTAGAGAAGAAAAAGGGTTATCCATCAAAGATATTGAGAAGATGACTAAAATACAAGCTAGGTATATACATGCGATTGAAAAAGGTGAATTTTCACTGTTACCCGGCACGTTTTATACAAGGGCGTTTGTTAAAGAATATGCGATAGCTTTAGGATTAGATTCAAGTAAATTATTAGAAGAGTATAGTCATGAGCTACCGTCCGCGAATAAAGATACAACAATAGAGTATACTCGCATGCAACGTAGTAAGAAAAATACTAACTTCTCACAAAAAAAATCACCCATCTCCTCTTTATTACCAACTGTGATTGCAGGAATATTAATCATCGGTGTATTTTTTATTATTTATTTAATAACCAGTGATTATTTTTCTAATGATGGGAAAGAGAACGGAACCGCACCTTCTTCTGAGCAAAACGGAGGGGATGAAGTAAGATTACCTCCTGAATCAGAAGATAAACCGGAATCACCAGATTCGGAAGCGAGTATAGATGATGAGACACTAGAAGAAAATCCAGAAGATGACAGTGTTCAAAAATTAGAATTGAAACTGATAGAATTTGAAAATGATCAGTCTACTTATGAATTTACTTCTGTCGAAGATCAAGTAACAGTAACATTTAATACAGAAGGACAAAACTGGTTGGAAGTAGAAGATAGCAATGGAAAAAGTCTCTATTACGGCACTTTTCAACAGTCTGATTCACCAATGGAATTAGATGTTTCTAATAATGAAAAAATATATTTAAGATTTGGTGAACCAACGACTATTTCGATCGAATTGAATGGGATGCCGTTAGAACTATCTGAGGATATTAGTAGTCCAACAGCAGTTCAACAGGTTTGGATTAATATGAATCAGAAACAGGAATAGAGTATGAAACAACCCCTTTTCATCATACGGTGAGGAGGGGTTATCATTTAAAAGAAAATTCAGTTTATGTTGTAAATTAAAGGAGAATACATATGAATATACCTAATCAAATTACTTTATCTCGAATTTTTTTAATCCCGATCTTTATTTTGCTTTTAACTTTACCATTAGATTTCGGGGAATGGACAATTGGTGCATCTACTTTACCAATTGTAGATTTTGTTGCCGCTATGTTATTTATTGTTGCAGCGGGTACCGATTGGGTTGATGGTTATTATGCAAGAAAACACCAATTAGTAACGAATTTAGGGAAATTTCTAGACCCAATGGCAGATAAATTATTAGTTTCATCAGCTTTTATTCTTTTAGTAGAAATGGGCATGATACCTGCTTGGATTGTTATCATTATCATTAGTAGAGAATTTGCTGTTACAGGCCTACGTTTAGTTGCAGCAGGAGAAGGAATTGTGTTGGCAGCTGGAAACATGGGTAAATGGAAAACTACTTTTCAGCTTGTGTCCATCGCGGCGCTATTATTGCATAATTTTCCGTTTTCTTTCATCAACTTCCCGTTTGACATACTAACATTATATATCGCATTAATCTTAACTGTAATTTCTGGAATAGATTATTTTGTGAAAAATTGGCATGTGATGAGAGGGTCCAAATAATGGGTGAATCATATAATGCTGAAATTATTGGGGTTGGAACAGAGCTTCTATTAGGGCAGATTGCAAATACAAATGCGGAATGGATTTCTGAAAAATTAGCTAATTTAGGTATTAACACTTTTTATCACCAAGTAGTCGGTGATAACATGGATCGTGTCATAGGTTGTTTTAAAGAAGCTTCTAGTCGATCCGATCTTGTGTTTGTCACTGGAGGACTTGGACCAACAGAAGATGATTTAACTAAAGAGGCGTTTGGAAAACTTTCGAACAAAGAATTAGTGCTGAATGAACAAGTACTTGCTGCTATATCTAACTTTTTCAAAAAAAACAAACGGCAAATGACTACTAATAATCACAGACAAGCAATGGCTTTTAAAGATGCTGTCATTATCCCAAATTCGATTGGTACTGCGCCAGGAATGATTACCACTTATAATGGATGTACGTTTATTTTGATGCCAGGTGTTCCTCGAGAAATGAAAAAAATGATGACAACGTTTGTTATGGATTATCTAAAAGATCACTTTATGCTACAAGATATTATTCGTTCTCGAATGCTTCGGTTTATTGGCATAGGCGAATCCCAATTGGAAGACAAGATTCAAACAATTATCTCAAAACAAGATAATCCTACAATTGCTCCATTAGCTACTGACGGTGAAGTAGCCATTCGTATCACTGCAAAAGCAGAGACAACAGAACAAGCTAATCAGCTCATTCAACAACAAGAGGACGAGTTACTTCAAATTGTAGGTGACCATTTTTACGGTTATGATGATCGAACGATTGAACAAGCAGTCCTAAGTTTACTTCAAGAGAAAAATCAAACAATTGCTGGAGCGGAAAGTTTAACAGGTGGACTTTTCTCGGATGCCATGGTGGCAAATCCAGGTGCAAGTGATGTGTTTTTGGGTAGCATAGTTAGCTATGCAGTAAATGCAAAAAGAAATGTACTAGGTGTCTCAGATACAACGATAGAGAACGATGGTGTTGTCAGTAGAAAATGTGCTGAAGAAATGGCGAAAAAAACATCGGACAAATTTAATTCAGATATAGCAATTAGTTTCACAGGTGTTGCAGGTCCGAATAATTTAGAGGGTAAAGAAGTTGGGACAGTGTTTATTAGTATATATTTTGCCAAGGCAAATGTTCAAACTAGTGAATTTTATTTTTCTGGTGATCGTAATTATATTCGTAAGCGATCAGTAAAAAAAGGATTTGAACTTTTATACCATTTATTAAAAAATAACTAAAAGTTGAATTTAGGATACTTTACAGTTAATAAATAACTTGTTTGTTTGATATAAAAAACTATTTTACATATCTGAATTGAACAGAAATTTATCGAACATTTATTCGCTTTTTGCTTGTTAAATCTCAAAAAACAAGTTATGATAGTAATAGTTTAAATTTCGAGGGGGAAGATAATGTGAGTGATCGTAAACAAGCCTTAGACATGGCGTTAAAATCAATAGAAAAACAATTTGGTAAAGGTTCCATTATGAAGCTAGGTGAGCAAGCAGAACAAAAAATAGCTACTGTTTCAAGTGGTTCTTTAGCATTGGATGTCGCTTTAGGTGTAGGTGGATATCCTAGAGGTCGTGTTATCGAAATTTATGGACCTGAGTCTTCTGGTAAAACAACCGTTTCTTTACATGCTATCGCAGAAGCGCAAAGACAAGGAGGACAAGCAGCATTTATCGATGCTGAGCATGCATTAGATCCAACTTATGCTAGAAATCTTGGCGTCAATGTTGATGAACTATTATTATCTCAACCGGATACTGGTGAGCAAGCGTTAGAAATTGCTGAAGCTCTTGTGCGAAGTGGCGCAGTTGATATGATTGTTATTGATTCTGTTGCTGCTCTTGTTCCTAAAGCTGAAATAGAAGGTGAAATGGGTGATGCCCACGTAGGTTTACAAGCAAGACTAATGTCTCAAGCCTTACGAAAATTGTCTGGTGCAATAAATAAATCGAAAACGACTGCGATCTTTATCAACCAAATTCGTGAAAAAGTTGGTGTAATGTTTGGTAACCCCGAAACCACACCTGGTGGGCGCGCACTAAAGTTCTATTCATCTGTACGTTTAGAAGTACGTCGAGCGGAAACGCTAAAGCAAGGAAACGATATGGTAGGTAATAGAACAAGAATTAAAGTAGTGAAAAACAAAGTAGCCCCACCATTTAAGCAAGCAGAAGTAGATATTATGTATGGAGAAGGCATTTCCAAAGAAGGTGAACTACTTGATATTGCATCCGATTTAGATATTGTTCAAAAAAGTGGTGCGTGGTATTCTTATAATGAAGAACGTTTAGGACAAGGTAGAGAAAATTCTAAGCAGTTTTTGAAAGAAAATACTGCTATCACAGAGGAAATCTACAATAAAGTTCGCAATCACTATGGTATGGACGTGCCTGCACCAACTGAAGAATCGGATCAAAGTGAAAAATAATAATCAACGATTAAAAAACTGATAACATAACATTGTTATCAGTTTTTTTGATAATATTTGACGTTTCCTTGACATAACAAACTAGCAAGATTAAAATTAAAATGTATAATTTTATTATACATTTTTGATTAATTATGCATTTATATTGGTAAAACTGTACATGCCGACTTAAATTGTTTTGTACAAATTTATAGCAAGAGGAGGTGAAACCATGGAAAGCATAGACATCGTCATCTCCATTTTGCTCCTAATCGTCGGTATTGTTGTTGGTTATCTGATTCGTAAGTCTATTGCAGAAAAGAAGATTTCTAGTGCGGAAGAATTAGCTAAGCAAATTGTTGAAGAAGGACATCGAAATGCTGAAGTGGCTAAGAAAGAAGCACTGCTAGAAGCGAAAGATGAGAGTCATAAAATTCGCCAGCAAGTAGATCAAGATCTTCGAGAACGAAGAGTGGAACTTCAGAAACAAGAAAATCGTCTATTGCAAAAAGAAGAGAATTTGGACCGAAAAGATGAAACGCTAGACAAGCGTGAGCTCATGTTAGAGAAAAGAGAAAGTTCGCTAACAGAAAAACAACAACAAATTGAAGAAACGGAAAGCAAAGTGGAAGCTACATTAAGCGAGCAACAAGCTGAGCTAGAACGCATTTCAGGATATACAACTGACCAAGCCAAACAAATTATTCTAGATCGAGTAGAAAAAGAAGTGACACATGATGCAGCATTGATGATTAAAGAAGCGGAGAACCGTGCAAAGGAAGAAGCAGATAAGAAGGCAAAAGAAGTTCTTTCTATCGCAATGCAACGTTGTGCAGCAGATCATGTGGCGGAAACAACTGTATCGGTTGTTAACCTTCCGAATGATGAAATGAAAGGTCGTATAATCGGTAGAGAGGGACGAAATATTCGTACACTTGAAACGTTAACCGGAATTGATTTAATCATTGATGATACGCCAGAAGCTGTCATTTTGTCAGGATTTGATCCGATACGGAGGGAAACTGCTCGAATTGCACTAGAAAAACTAGTACAGGATGGTAGAATCCATCCCGCCCGTATAGAAGAAATGGTTGATAAATCAAGACGTGAAGTAGATGAATATATTCGTGAAGTGGGAGAGCAAACCACTTTTGATATTGGTGTTCATGGACTTCATCCTGATTTAGTGAAAATACTTGGAAGATTAAAATATCGTACAAGTTATGGTCAGAATGTATTAAAACATTCGATGGAAGTTGCGTATCTCTCAGGACTACTTGCCGCAGAACTTGGTGAAGATGTTACTGTTGCTAAGCGTGCTGGTTTGTTACATGATATTGGAAAAGCTATCGATCATGAAGTAGAGGGAAGTCATGTTGAAATAGGGAAAGAATTAGCGATAAAGTATAAAGAAAATGATATTGTAGTTAACTCCATTGCCTCGCATCATGGTGATGAAGAAGCAACATCCATTATTGCTGTTCTTGTTGCATCCGCAGACGCACTGTCAGCTGCACGCCCTGGTGCACGAAGCGAAACACTAGAGAATTATATCAAACGATTAGAAAAACTAGAAGAAATCTCTGAATCATATGCGGGGGTTGAAAAATCGTTTGCAATTCAAGCAGGACGTGAAGTTAGAATCATGGTGAAACCAGAAGAAATTGATGACTTGGAATCATTGCGTATTGCACGAGAGATCAAAAAACGCATTGAAAGTGAGTTGAATTATCCAGGTCACATAAAAGTAACGGTAATCAGAGAAACAAGAGCTATCGAATATGCAAAATAAAGCGACCAATCGGTCGCTTTATTTTATTTAATCGAATCAATATTAAACCTTTGATACTTTGACATTTGTATGCACTTATGTGAAACTGATACTAATTATATAGACAAGGAAGATTAAACATGAAAATATTATTTATCGGTGATGTCGTAGGTTCACCAGGAAGAAATCAATTAGAAGCATATTTACCTAAATTAAAACAAAAATATCAACCACAGTTAACGATCGTGAATGGTGAAAATGCAGCTTCAGGTAAAGGAATGACTGAAAAGATATACAAGCAATTTCTAAGTTGGGGCGCACAAGTGATTACAATGGGAAACCATACTTGGGATAAAAGAGAGATTTTTGAATTTATTGATGATGCAAAAAATATGATTCGTCCCGCGAATTTTCCAGAAGGAACACCTGGAAGAGGTTTTCAAATAATAGATTGTAATGGTGTGAAAATTGCGGTGATTAATTTACAAGGAAGAACGTTCCTTCCTCCAATTGATGATCCATTTCGAAAAGCAGATGAGCTAGTAGAACTCGCAAAAAAAGAAGCATCTATTATCTTTGTTGATTTCCATGCAGAAGCAACGAGCGAAAAACAGGCTTTAGCATGGTATTTAGATGGCAGGGTTAGTGCGGTAGTTGGAACACATACACATGTGCAAACAGCAGATGAACGCATTTTAGATAATGGAACAGCTTATATTACTGATGTTGGTATGACAGGACCTTATGATGGCATTTTAGGTACAGATCGAGAGGCAGTTATTAAACGTTTTTTAACTAATCTACCTGTTAGATTCGAAGTCACTAAGCGGGGAAAAGTACAGCTAAATGCAGTATTAATCGATATAGATGATACGAGCGGAAAAGCAAAACAAATAAAACGAATCATGATCAATGATGATCATCCCTTCTTTGTATAGCGTTTGAATGTTAAGATAATTTCCTTCATAATGAAATTAAGTGGAATAACTATTATCTGTGAGAATATAGTAAAAGTGGAACTACTTTAGTTAATGAAGGAGGTAGCAAAAGTGGACGTATTAAAAGTTTCAGCAAAATCAAATCCTAATTCAGTAGCAGGAGCACTTGCAAATGTTTTAAGAGAACGTGGTTCAGCAGAAATTCAGGCGATCGGTGCTGGTGCATTAAACCAGGCCGTAAAGTCAGTAGCGATTGCTAGAGGATTCGTAGCACCTAGTGGAGTTGATTTAATCTGTATTCCAGCTTTTACTGATATTATCATTGATAATGAAGAACGTACAGCAATAAAATTAATTGTCGAACCAAGATAGTATGTCAAAAATCCTGTTTGCTACTTAGCAAACAGGATTTTTGTTCAATCAGTATGTAAGATACATTTTTCAGTATGTAAGATACATTTTTATGGAAGAAGGAGAACAATTTGATTATTGACGCGCATTGTGATGTGTTATTGAAACTATGGTCAGATAAGCTTGATTTTAAAACAAGTGACAAGCTACAGGTTAATTTACGTAAGTGGCGAGAAAGTCCAGTCAAAGTTCAATGCTTTGCCATATTTGTTCCTCCTGAAGTATCAGAGGAGGAGCAATTTCAAGTTGCATTAGAAATGATAACTATTTTCTTTGAGCAAATTATCGAACCGAATAAAGATATTAAATTTATTCAGAGTAAAAGTGACCTGATTGAATTGAAAGAAAACGAACGCGGTGCAATGCTTACATTAGAGGGCTGTCATGTAATAGGGCGAGACATAAATAAATTGAAGACATTGCTACGGTTAGGTGTTCGAGCGGTTGGGTTGACTTGGAATCAAGCGAATGGTGTAGCTGATGGTATCGGTGAAAAGAGAGGGGCTGGATTAAGTAGTTTTGGAGAAAAAGTAATCGCATTATTGAACCAAGAAAGAATTTGGGTTGATGTTTCTCATCTATCTTATCAAGGTTTTTTCGACGTTATTGAGCAAGCAAAATATATAATGGCATCGCATTCTAACGTGTATCAAATATGCCAACATCGACGAAATTTAGATAATCAACAAATACAGGCAATTATTAATAAAGATGGCTGGATAGGTGTGACATTCGTTCCGTCCTTTACAAATAAAAAGACAACCGTTACTTATCATGATACTATCAAACACGTACTGTATTATATTGATGCTGGTGCAGAATCGTGTTTAGGATTTGGATCAGATTTTGATGGCATTGATGAATATATTGAAGGGTTGGAAAGTATCGAGCAATATCAAACACTTGCAGATGAATTACAATCGATCCTTACATCAAGACAATGGACAAATATCGCATATCAAAATTTTATAAATAAATTCCCTAGAATAAACTAAGTTTAATCTGAAAAGGCTTTGTTTTTGAGTTGAATTCTTGCTATAATGGTAGAATTGAAGTAGTAGCTAAAAAGACTACCTAAGCAATATAGTAGAAAGGAGTCATGTCAGATGAATGAACAGCAACGAAAGCAAGCAAGTCAAATAAAACAAGGAAATCCAGCGGACGTAAAATCCGATTCGGATGCAAACTTGGATCGATTAAAAAATATGGACTCTGATGAAATGATCGGAAAATATTTCCAAACAACGTATGAGCCCCCGAACTTAAAAAAAGCCAAAAAACGTCTAAAAAAAGATGTGGATATTCATTATGACTTTTCAATTCCAAAAGAAATGCAGTCTATTGGAGACGGAAAGAAATTTCTCATTCGTACTTATGGATGTCAAATGAATGAGCATGACACAGAGGTAATGGCTGGTTTATTAACGGATATGGGATATCAATTAACAGATGATACAAAGCAAGCAGATGTTATTTTGTTAAACACATGTGCGATTCGTGAAAATGCTGAAAATAAAGTGTTTGGGGAGATCGGTCACTTAAAGCCATTGAAATTAGAAAACCCTGATTTGATTATCGGTGTATGTGGATGTATGTCTCAAGAGGAAGCAGTAGTCAATCGCATTCTCAAGAAACACCCATTTATTGACATGATATTCGGTACACATAATATTCATCGCTTACCAAGTCTATTAAAAGAAGCGATGTTTAGCAAAGAAATGGTTGTAGAAGTGTGGTCCAAAGAAGGCGACATAATTGAGAATTTACCTAAAGTTAGAAAGGGTCGAATTAAAGGCTGGGTAAATATTATGTATGGTTGCGATAAATTTTGCACCTATTGTATCGTACCGTATACTCGTGGAAAAGAACGTAGTCGCCTACCAGAAGATATTATACAGGAAGTACGTCATTTAGCAGCACAAGGTTATCAAGAGATTACTTTACTTGGGCAAAATGTTAATGCTTATGGAAAAGACTTAGATTTTGAATATGGTCTTGGCGATCTAATGGATGAGATCCGTAAAATTGATATTCCTCGAGTACGCTTTACAACATCGCATCCGCGTGACTTTGATGATCGTTTGATTGAAGTTTTAGCAAAAGGTGGAAATCTGTTAGATCATATTCATTTACCGGTACAATCAGGTAGTTCAGCTGTATTGCGTGTAATGGCTCGACGTTATACGAGAGAAAGCTACTTAGAGTTAGTAAGCAAAATACGAAAAGCAATGCCAAATGCAACATTAACAACAGACATCATTGTCGGTTTTCCAAATGAAACAGACGAACAATTTGAAGAAACGATGACCTTAGTTAAAGAAGTCGGGTTTGAAAGTGCATATACCTTTATTTATTCTCCAAGAGAAGGTACGCCAGCAGCTCGATGGGAAGACAATATCCCGATGGAAGTGAAAAAAGAAAGACTGCAACGGTTGAATGCTTTAGTAAATGAGCAGGCGAAACAAGCGATGGAGAAATATGAAGGCGAAATCGTTAAAGTACTTGTTGAAGGTGAAAGTAAGAAAAATCCCGATGTGCTGTCTGGATATACAGAACGAAGTAAATTAGTTAACTTTAGAGCGCCTAAATCGCTTATTGGCAAAATTGTAGATGTTAAAATTACAAAAGCAAAAACATGGTCACTTGATGGTGAGCTTGCGGAACAAACTGCAGGAGTATTATAAATGACTACGTACAGTAAAGAAGATATCTTGACTCAAGCAAATATGCTTGCTAAACAGATGACGGATGTAGAAGAAGTAAGTAGATATAAAGAAATTGAAAGACGTTTGAATCAAAATAAAAAATTAAAAGAATTAATTAATAATATGAAAGCATTACAAAAGCAAGCTGTCAACTTTCAAGCATACGGTAAAAAAGAGGCATTAAAGAAAGTTGATTTAGAAATTGATCGAATCCAAGAGGAAATTGATGCTATTCCAATTGTTCAAGAGTTTAAAGAATCGCAAATAGTTGTCAATGATTTACTTCAACGTGTCTCACAAATCATCTCAAATGAAGTAGAGACATCGATGGAGCAGCTTTTCGATGATAAGAAATAATATAAAAAAACACTGTTGCTAGGAGCGAGTCATTTCCATTAGCAACAGTGTTTTTATTATTTAGCTTAATCATATGAAAGTGTAGCACCTTTTCTAGGCAAATGCATACCATGAACTAGAAACCTATGACATGTTATTCACCTATTTAATTCGCACTTAAGGTGGGTAATTTGCATAAACTGAATATGAATAAGGAGGAGGTTTTAGTTCTATGTCTTTTCTTGATCAAGAATTTCGGGAAATCATTACAAAAGCAGTAATAGGAAAAGGACGTAAATTTACACAAGATACGAATACAATTACACCAACGCACAAGCCATCGAGTATTCTAGGTTGTTGGATCATTAATCACTTATATCATGCAAAAAGAAAAGGTGACGGATTAGTTGAAGTGAATGGAAGCTATGACGTAAATGTATGGTATTCGTACAATGATAATACGAAGACAGAAGTAGTAACTGAGCGTATATCTTATCAAGACCTAATCAAACTAGCTGTTAAAGATAAACATACATTAGGTGATGAAGAAAAAGTTTACGCAAAAGTACTACAACAACCGAATTGTCTAGAATGTAATATTTCTCAACATGATAAAAAAATAGTAGTTGAAGCAGAACGTGAATTTCTTGTGGAGGTAATCGGTGATACAAAAGTGACTGTAAAGGTTGACCCTAATGGTATGGTATTAGATGATGATGATTTAGATTTAGAGTTATCAGATGATGAGTTTGACAGTGTCGATACAGATTTTTTATCTAAAAATCAGAAAGATTAGTGTAAGTAAGTTGGATTTAGCATGGTACCTATAGATCGAACACTTGAAAAAGGTTGTTTCGTCTATAGGTGTTTTTGTTTGCTGTTTTTTAAGAAAATGAAAATGAGAATTTCGATGCATTACCAAACATAATCCAAAATATGGTATAATATAAAAGGAATTAAGCGGTAAAAATCAAGATGAAGTTTATATTTTACATAATCATAAAAGTTGAAACCTAAAAGCTGATTTAAGTAAAGAAAGGAGCCCATTTAAGTTGAAGGAAAAACCAGGCTTAAATATCACAATAGTGAATATGTTTTTCTTGGCTATTTGTTTATTACTTTTACTTACATCTTCTTTTTCACAAGCATTTCACAGCTTCTTTTTAGTGAAATTAGACGTGCATCCACTTTTTATTACAGTGATTTTTTCCTTGATTAGTTTTTTGTTAGCTCTTATCGCAGTCTTAAAAGCGAAAAATGGAAAAATTGTGATAGTCAACTGGTTAGTTGTTATTGTTGCATTAACCCTTTTGTTTTTTTCTACTCTAGTGCTATTATTCGGTTACTTTATTAATAGTATTTAATAATATGAAGTGATATTTATACGTAACTAGCCATTATATTGATATAAACTGAATCTACTCTTCTATCATTACACCAAACACTTAAAAAAATGATCAATTATGCTATAATGAGAAAATGAGATTTAATGCGTTGGGGGAAGAAAAATGCCAAATTATACGCCAATGATAGAACAATACTTAAAAATTAAAGCAGTTTATAAAGATAGTTTTCTATTTTTTCGGTTAGGAGACTTTTATGAAATGTTTTTTGATGATGCAGTCAAGGCATCTAGAGAGTTAGAAATTACATTAACAAGCAGAGACGGTGGAGGAGAGGAACGGATACCAATGTGCGGTGTACCATATCATTCTGCCTCCAACTATATAAAAAATTTAGTGGAAAAAGGATTTAAAGTAGCTATTTGTGAGCAAGTGGAAGATCCAAAAACCGCTAAAGGAGTAGTGAAACGAGAAGTTGTTCAATTAATTACCCCAGGTACCGTAATGGAAGGAGCAATGTTAGACGAAAAAGAAAATAATTATTTAGCTAGTATTAGTCAATTTGATCAACATACTTTTGTTATTGCCTATAATGATTTATCCACTGGTGAAAATAGCATTGCACGAATTGAATTCGGTTGGGAGCAAGTAATCAGTGAGTTATACAATCGTCCAATTAAAGAAATTGTTATATCAGAAACGCTTCCAGCAACCTATCAAGAAGCATTAGCTGAACGTCTTAATGTGACACTTTCGTATAATGAGACAACTATAATTAATACTAAGTTTAATTATTTATTTAAAAATATTACTGACAAACAAGCAAAAGAAGCGTTTGGTCGATTATTGTGCTATATCGAATCAACACAACAACGTTCGTTAGACCACTTACAACCTGTAGAAGAAATTGAACTAAAACAATATATGAAACTAGATATGTATTCTAAGCGCAATTTAGAACTTACCGAAACAATTATGCGTAAAGGAAAACAAGGAAGTTTGTTGTGGGTAGTAGATCAAACAGTAACTGCGATGGGTGCAAGAAAGCTAAAAAAATGGCTTGAGCGTCCATTATTAAATCAATCTTCCATTGAGTCGCGTTACCAACTAGTAGAAGGTTTTATTGATCAATTTATTAAAAGAGAAGAACTAAGAGAAGCTTTAAAATCCATTTATGATCTAGAAAGATTATCTGGTAGAGTTGCTTTTGGGAATGTAAATGCACGTGATTTGTTACAATTAAAGCAATCCGTAGAAAAAATTCCACACTTAAAACAATTACTAGCCTCTTTTAATGCCAAAGAAGTGCAACAATTAGGACAAGAAATTAATCCATTAGATGACTTATTCACATTATTGGATGGAGCTGTAAAAGACGATCCTCCTCTAACAATTAAAGATGGTGGCATGATAAAAGATGGATATAATGAACAATTAGATAAATATCGCTATGCTTCAAAAAACGGAAAGCAATGGATTGCAGAATTAGAGCAACGCGAGAAACAAGAAACGAATATTAAATCGTTAAAAATTGGCTACAATCGCGTGTTTGGTTATTATATTGAGGTAACAAAAGCTAACCTTCATCTATTACCCGAAGGAAAATATGAGCGAAAACAGACATTAACAAACGCAGAAAGATATATTACACCAGATTTAAAAGAAAAAGAATCTTTAATTCTTGAGGCAGAAGAAAAAAGTATAGATTTAGAGTATGAACTATTTTTAGTATTACGTGAACAAGTAAAGGATTATATACCTAAATTACAAATATTAGCCCACCAGATTAGTGAGATTGATGTGTTACAAGGCTTTGCCACAATTAGTGAATCATCCAATTATGTACGACCAACGTTTAATCAAGAAAGAAAAGTGATGGTCACAAAAGGTAGGCATCCAGTTGTAGAAAAAGTAATGAAAGATGGTATGTATGTTCCAAATAATGTAGTTATGGATCAAGATACTAATATTCTATTAATTACGGGACCTAATATGTCGGGGAAAAGTACTTATATGAGGCAGCTTGCTCTAATAGCAATTATGGCACAAATCGGCTGTTTTGTTCCGTGTGAACAGGCAAATCTATCTATTTTCGATCAAATTTTCACTCGTATTGGTGCTGCTGATGACTTAGTTTCAGGACAAAGTACGTTTATGGTAGAAATGCTAGAAGCAAACCATGCGCTTACGAATGCAACCCAAAACAGTTTAATCTTATTAGATGAAATTGGACGTGGGACAAGCACATATGATGGGATGGCATTAGCACAGGCCATTATAGAATATGTACATAACCATGTGAAGGCGAAAACGCTATTTTCAACACACTACCATGAATTAACCAGCCTTGATCACTCATTGAAATATTTAAAAAATGTACATGTGAGAGCTGAAGAATACAATGATAAAGTCGTATTTTTACACCAAGTGGAAGCTGGTGCTGCTGATCAAAGTTATGGTATTCATGTGGCGAAGTTAGCTGAACTTCCTGACGTGTTAATTGAACGAGCGCAAGTTATTTTAGAGCAATTAGAAGCACCTCAATCCAATCAAAAACATTTAGCTAGTCAAGTAAGTGACGAGCAACAACAGTTAAGTTTTTTTGTAGCAGAACAAAAAGAAACAGAGAAAAAACACACCAAAAAGCAAACAAGTGTTATTTCTCAAGCTTTGAAAAAATTAAATATTATGGAAATGACTCCTTTACAAGCAATGAATGAATTGTATCGCTTACAAAAGCAAGCAAACGAGGAGGATTAATCATGCATATAGTACAGATGCCAGAGCAATTAGCGAATAAAATTGCAGCTGGAGAAGTAGTCGAGCGACCAGCATCTGTTGTGAAAGAGCTAGTTGAGAATAGCATCGATGCGAAAAGTACAGAAATCAAAATAGAAATCGAAGAAGCAGGGCTTCGAAAAATCAAAGTAATTGATAATGGGACTGGAATGGAAGATGATGATGCTGAAATTGCTTTTGCACGTCACGCTACAAGCAAGGTTCGTAATGAAAAAGATTTATTCCATGTTCGCACACTTGGTTTCCGTGGAGAAGCACTTGCTTCGATTGCAGCGGTCAGTCAACTAACAGTAAAAACTTCAACCGGTAAACATGCTGGAACTATATTAAAGCTTGAGGGTGGAAAGTTGATTGAATGTGATAAAGGAGATGCCAGACAAGGAACAGAGATCACTGTTGCTGCACTATTTTTTAATACACCTGCACGATTAAAATATATGAAAACGATTCATACTGAATTAGGGCATATTAGTGATGTGGTTAATCGCATGGCATTATCTCATCCACAGATCCGATTTGAATTGATTCATAATGATAAGCCGATGTTTAAATCGACAGGACGCGGGGATATCATTCAAATTATTGCAGAAATTTATGGTGTTAGTGTAGCGAAGAAAATGATTCCGGTGTCCTATGAAACGCTTGATTTTTCTATTTCGGGTTACATAGCGAAACCAGAGGTGGCACGTGCCTCACGTAATTATATCTCTAGCATTATTAATGGCCGTTATATAAAAAATATTCCGCTAAATAAGGCAATAACGAACGGTTATCATACATTGTTACCAATTGGACGCTATCCATTAGTTGTATTACACGTTAAAATGGATCCGATTTTAGTAGATGTAAATGTCCACCCTGCAAAACTTGAGGTTCGATTTAGTAAGGATAAGGAATTATATCAAGCGGTGGAAGAGACAATTAGAGAGGCGTTAAGAAAACAAACATTAATTCCTGAAGTAACGAGAAAAGAAAAAAAAGAGCGTCCGTTATCGACGCAGCACACATTTTCTTTTGAATTCAATAGAGACAATTCCGTGTCAGCTACTCAAGATAAGCAACAAATGAAAGATGAGAAAGACATAGTGAAAAATACGGACACATACATTACAGCTCAAAATCAAGCATTAGAGTCTATAGAAGATTATCAATCCATCCCTGATATAACTCTAACAACAAGTGATTCAGAAGATAACGAAAATCAAAAAGAAAGTTCAAATGAGCAACAGGAGCTAGACAATCAATCAACCGAACGCATTCCGCCGATGTATCCAATTGGACAACATCATGGTACTTATATTATGGCAGAGAATGAAAATGGTCTATATATGATTGATCAACATGCAGCACAAGAAAGAATAAAATATGAATTCTTTCGTGATGTAATTGGAGAAGTTGCAAATGAATTGCAAGATCTTTTGATTCCTATAACATTTGATTTTTCTAAACAAGAAGCGTTATTAATAGATCAACATCAGGAGCAGTTAAAAGAAGTGGGGCTCTTCTTTGAACATTTTGGTCAACAAACCTATATTGTTCGTTCACATCCACAATGGTTCCCGAAAGGATTTGAAGAGGAAATCATCAGAGAAATGATAGAACAAATTATAGAAGAAGAAAAAATTAATATAGCAAAATTACGAGAAGATGCCGCCATTCTCATGTCGTGTAAACGATCAATTAAAGCAAATCACTATCTAAATAAAGATGATATGTTTCATCTGCTAGAAGATTTGCGTAAGTCTACAGATCCATTCACATGTCCACATGGCCGCCCGATTATTATTCATTTTTCTGGATATGATTTAGAAAAAATGTTTAAACGGGTCATGTAGTTTATTACTCGATTCACAATAGATTCCTATGATTTAAAATTATGCAGTGTTAAGATTATATCGATCTTAACACTGATTTACTATAATGAACATGGTTTTACGTCTTATGTAAAGAATATTGCACCATTCTTGATCATTTCTGTATAATTAAACATAATCTATAGCTTAAGTTTGTAAGGAGAATACATAATGAAACAAAAAGTAGTGACGGTTGTTGGACCTACAGGTGTAGGTAAAACAAGTCTTAGTATAGAAATAGCAAAAACGTTTGATGGTGAAATTATTAGTGGCGATTCTATGCAAATCTATCAAGGGATGGATGTAGGAACCGCCAAAATAACAGAAGAAGAACAGCAAGGGATTAATCATTATATGTTAGATATTATTAGTCCGGAACAAACGTTCTCCGTGGTTGATTTTCAACAAATGGTTCGAAAGCATATTGATGCAATTAGTAATCGAAAAAAATTACCAATCATAGTTGGTGGAACTGGTCTCTATATTCAAGCGGCTTTATATAACTATCAATTTACCGATAATAAAAGAGATGAAACGTATCAAAAAGAACTAGAAAAAGAAGTGGAACAAAAAGGGGCATATGCTTTATATCAAAGATTAAAGGAGGTTGACCCTAAACAAGCAGAAAAAATCCATCCGAATAATGTGAGAAGAGTAATTCGTTCACTGGAGGTGTATGAACGTACCGGTAAATCAATGGCTACATATCATGAGAAACAAACACTTACATCCCAGTACGATCCAATTTTAATAGGATTAGAAATGGATAGACCACTATTATATCAACAAATTAACGAACGAGTGGATATAATGATGGAAAATGGCTTATTAGAAGAAGTAAGCCATTTGTATAAGCAAGGTTTGGTTAACAGCCAATCCATGCAGGCGATTGGTTATAAGGAGTTTATCCCTTATTTAAAAGGGGAAGAGTCACTTGAAAGAGCAGTTGAACTGCTAAAACGTAATTCAAGAAGGTATGCTAAGAGACAGTACACTTGGTTCAAAAATAAAATGGATGTTCACTGGTATACTATCACCTCAGATGATAAAAACAAAAAAATTTCAACAATTTTAAAAGATTTAGCAGGAATGATCGACAATAAGTAGAATAATTATGGTAGTAGAGATAGAATAGAGGAGGAAAAAACATGTCTCAAACAGTTAATATTCAAGATCAATATTTAAATCAATTAAGAAAAGATCATATTCAGGTTACCGTATTCTTAACCAATGGATTTCAATTGCGTGGCACAATAAAAGCATTTGACAATTTCACTGTACTTTTGGAGACAGATGGTAAACAACAGTTGCTATTCAAGCATGCCATTTCTACTTTTGCGCCGGTAAAAAATGTTACGTTAGAAAAAGAATAATTTTATCTCTAGGATTAAGCGATTCATCAATCTATTGATGAATCGCTTTTTACGTTAGTGCAGAATAAATCAGCAAACTATTATTTAATATTGATAAGTGACAAAAGGATCCTAGGCATTTGTCACAATATTTTTCATGTCGACGTATAATGTAATTGGTTAGGGGTGATGAAGTGGAGTCACAAGTTTCTTCTCAAAAACAAAATCAAATTAATATCATTTTACATGACCGCCAAAAAACAGTGGAAATGGGAAAACAAGATATAAATACCTCTTTTCAATTGGTGGAAAAGTTATTTACGGACATAATTGGAATGGATGAAGTAAAAGAGAATATAAAAGAAATTTATGCCAATATACGAATCAATCAGGAAAGAGAGAAACTAGGATTGAAAGGAGAAAAGCAAGTATGGCATATGTTGTTTAAAGGCAATCCCGGAACAGGAAAAACGACGGTAGCAAGAAAATTAGCAGTATTGTTTCAAGAATTAAACGTTTTATCCAAAGGACATTTGATTGAAGCAGATAGAGCGGATTTAGTAGGTGAGTATATTGGTCATACTGCAAAGAAAACAAAAAATTTAGTAGAAAAGGCATTAGGTGGGATATTATTTATAGATGAGGCATATTCATTAGCTCGTGGTGGAGAAAAAGATTTTGGGAAGGAAGCGATCGATACTTTAGTAAAGCAGATGGAAGATCACCATGATCAGTTTATTTTAATCTTAGCTGGTTATCCTGAGGAAATGGAATATTTCTTATCCTTGAATCCAGGCTTGCGGTCTAGATTTCCATTTATTTTTAACTTTCCGAATTATACAGCTGAACAATTGGTGGAAATTGCAAAAAGAATAGCGAACGAAAGAGATTATTGCTTATCAAACGAGGCCTTATGGAAACTGAAATCTTTGTTATTAAATGATATTCGTGAAAATGGATTCGAACATTTTGCCAATGGCCGCTTAGTTAGGAATATTATGGAAAAGTCAATGCGCAAACAGGCTGTTCGATTGTTAAATAAACACTACTATACGATAGATGATTTAATGTTATTAAATGCAAAAGATATTATGATAGAATAAAGTGATACGTAAAGAAGGAGACATAACATAATGACGAAAGAGAATGTACTAATTATTGCTATTCAAAAACATTTTGTTGCGGATGAGCAAATCCATTATTCCTTAAAAGAACTTGTTTCTTTGACAAACACTGCAAAAGGTAATGTGAAACACACAATTTTACAAAAGCGGGAACACCCTCATCCCGCTTTATATATGGGTAAAGGAAAGCTAGAAGAAATTCAAGAGTTAATAGAAAATGATAATATTGATTTAGTCATTGCCAATGATGAATTAACCGCAACGCAAATGCGCAATTTACAAAAATATTTAGAAGTTAGAGTAATTGATCGTAGTCAATTAATTTTAGATATTTTCGCGCAACGAGCATACACAAAAGAAGGGAAATTACAAGTAGAATTAGCACAATACCAATACATGCTTCCGCGTTTGCATGGACAAGGGCAACATCTTTCGCGTTTAGGTGGAGGGATTGGTACAAGAGGTCCAGGTGAAACAAAATTAGAATCAGATCGAAGGCATATTAATCGTCGAATAAATGAGATTAAAAGACAATTGGAGACAGTTGTAAATCAAAGAGATCAATATCGGAAGAGAAGAAAAAGAAATAAAGTGACTCAAATTGCCATTGTTGGTTATACAAATGCGGGAAAATCAACTTTGTTTAATCGCTTGACTCAAAGTGATTCATTAGAGGAAGATCAATTATTTGCAACGCTTGATCCCATGTCAAGGCAATTAAAGTTTCCCTCTGGTTTTCAAGCGATTATTACGGACACAGTTGGATTTATGCAAGACCTTCCTACCGCATTAATTGCAGCATTTCGGTCTACGTTAGAAGAAGTGAAGGAAGCTGATTTTATTTATCATGTTGTTGATAGTACACATCCTGACAAAGAACAGCATCAACAAACGGTGTTGCGCTTGTTAAGTGATTTAGAGGTAGATCATTTACCGATATTAACGATCTATAATAAAAATGATAAGTTACGTGAAAATTTTATTCCCTTTTCACAACCATCATTAAAGATGAGCGCTTTAAACCAATTAGATCGTTTACGATTGTTGAAAGAAACAGAGAAACTACTTATCAACCATTGGGATTTTTATAAGAAAATAGTACAAGCTTCAGATGGTAAATTACTACAATCGCTTTTGCAGCAGACTATTATACATGAAGAAACATTTGATTCAGAAAAGGAAGTGTATATCGTTCAAGGTTATGCCCCGAACGAACACTCATTATTTTATGATTAAAGGAGAAAGCATTAAATACAAAGGAATAAACGTGAGTATTCAAATGCTGCAAGAGGTGTTTAAGAATGATTCTTTGCCCTGCACAAAGTAAGTTAATTGGTTATTTTATTGTGCAGATATCGTATCTATTCAACGATAAAAATATATGTAAGGAAAGCTAACACGCATTGACAATTATAGTATCATAGATATAAAATAACTATAGTACATAGGAAGGGGTGAATGAAATGAGCGATGCAGATAGGCGTTCGATGCCCTTATTTTCGATTGGAATTGTTAAGTCGTTAACTGACTTAACAGCAAGGCAGATTCGTTACTATGAACAACATGGCTTGATTCATCCTTCTCGTACAGAGGGAAATCAACGGTTATTCTCCTTTAATGATGTCGATCGTTTGTTAGAGATAAAAGTACTTATTGAAAAAGGTATTAATTTGGCAGGAATAAAGCAAATGCTATCCATCAAAGTATTATCTACAACAAAAAAAGCAATCGATCAAGATAAGCCGTCTGAATTAACAGAAAAAGAGCTCCGTCAAATATTGCAAAAGGAATTATTTGAATTGGGCCATAAAGGCAGAACTTCTTTACGTCAAGGAGAATTATCTCGGTTTTTCCACTAGAATTTATAAAAGGAGTGAACAACATGGCAAAGTTTACAAGAAAAGAAATCAAAAAGCGTATTGAGGAAGAAAACGTTAAGTTTATCCGTCTGCAATTTACCGATTTACTCGGTACAATTAAAAATGTGGAAATTCCGCTTAGTCAGTTAGATAAAGCGCTGGATAATCAAATGGTTTTTGATGGCTCTTCAATAGAGGGGTTTGTTCGAATTGAGGAGTCAGATATGAAGCTTTATCCCGACCTTGATACATTCGTAGTATTTCCGTGGACTTCAGAAAAAGGAAGAGTTGCCCGTTTTATTTGTGACATCTATGATCATCATGGCTCACCGTTTGAAGGTTGCCCGCGTTACAATTTAAAGCGAAATCTCAAAGAAATGGAAAAGCTAGGATTTAATGCGTTTAACATTGGTGCAGAACCAGAATTTTTCTTGTTTAAATTAGATGAGAGAGGCGAGCCTTCATTAGAATTGAATGATCACGGTGGTTATTTTGACTTAGCACCAACTGATTTAGGCGAAAATTGCCGTCGTGACATTGTATTAGAATTAGAAGAAATGGGATTTGAAATGGAGGCTTCTCACCATGAAGTTGCTCCAGGACAACATGAAATTGATTTTAAATATTCTGATGCTGTGAAACATGCTGATGATATTCAAACATTTAAATTAGTAGTAAAAACAATTGCCCGCAAACACGGTTTACACGCTACCTTTATGCCTAAACCATTATTCGGAGTGAGTGGCTCAGGCATGCACTGTAACATGTCGCTTTTTAAAGGCGGAGAAAATGCATTTTTAGATGAAAGTGGAGACTTGCAATTAAGTGAAACTGCTTATCAATTCATTGCTGGTATTATGAAACATGCATTACACTTTACTGCGATTACAAATCCGACAGTAAACTCATACAAACGTCTTGTGCCTGGTTATGAAGCGCCATGTTATGTTGCATGGTCTGGGTTGAATAGAAGTCCATTAATTCGTGTTCCTTCATCAAGAGGATTAAGCACACGTATTGAAGTACGTAGTGTTGATCCAGCAGCAAATCCGTATATGGCACTTTCTGTTCTATTAGCATCCGGATTAGATGGAATTAAGAATAAACTCACTCCTCCAGAGCCGATCGATAGAAACATATATGTGATGAATAAAGAAGAAAGGGAAGCAAATGGTGTAAAAGACTTACCCGCTACTCTTTATCATGCAATACAGTTGTTGAAAGAAGATAAAATAGTGTCGGATGCACTTGGCGAACACTTGTACGAACACTTTATTGAATCAAAAGAAATAGAATGGGATATGTTCCGCACACAAGTCCACCCTTGGGAACGTGAACAGTACATGAAGGCTTATTAATAGAAAGAAACCCTTGATACTGCTTGTATTGAGGGTTTTTGTTTTGGTTGGAAGTAGAAGCGTTTTTAATCCACCCACGGGCGCACCCACAAAAATTAATCACTCTTTGAAGAAGTGATTTGACCAAGATAAGCTTCATACCTTTTCATTGATTTTTGATCAAGTCTTTTAGAGATGTGAGAATAAATATCTGCGGTTATTTGATAACTACGATGTCCTAATCTTTCTTGAATGAATTTCATATCATTCTCTGCTTCTAATAGTAAAACAGCGTGTGCATGACGTAATGAATGGATAGGTAAACTCAAACGATAAACCGATAATATTGACTTAGCAATGTCTTCTTTCTGTTTAAGGGTAAGATCATCTCTTGCAAGTTCAAAATATGATTCTATCACATGTTTTCCAGCCTGCTTTAGATAGTCATCTGAATAGAAATAAGGTGTGAACAATTGATATACAAAGAAAAAGATAATAAAAATATTAAGAATAGACGAATAATAAAATGAAATTTAATTTTTTGTAGACCTATATCAAGTTTAACTCCCCGCAAAAAGATAGCTACTGAAACAGCGCTCCAAATTAAGAAAATAATAAAATCATTAACATATATAATACTCATCCAATCTTCATACGATACAAAAAGATAGAAGAAAAACAGGGACAAGAGTATTCCGAAAGTTTTTCTAATAATTGTTTGAACATGGGTTTTTAAATTCATTCTTCTGCTTTTTTTTGAATAGTTGACATTACTCATTTTTTCACTCCTCAGCTTAAGATTGGTAATTGCGGATTTAAATTAAAATTCTATACTTTGTATTACATCAAAAATAATAGTTATAAATGTTAAAATAATTAATTTAACATAGTAACTGAATAATCTCTTATCAGATTAACCTCAGAGAAACGAATGGACCTGGCCAGCGAGAACTAGGTTTTTTTTGTGCGGGTTATTTAATATAAAGCACCCTTAGGAAGTGGTTTATCTTTAATAACTCTAGCTATTGTAGCTATTATATATTCAATGAAAGAAAGTATTAGTTCATAATCCACGTCCTAATACTCGTAAAGCATTAGTTGAGGCTTATCAAACAGAATTAAACAAACAATTTAATGCGGGTCTAAAAGTTGATGGTTATTGGGGTTCTAAAACAAAAGCAGCTAGTGTAGTAGTAAAGGTAATCTCACTTGGATTTTACAAGCGTTGTTGCGTTGTGAAGGTTATTGCCTTGCAATAGATGGTATTTTGGGTAACGATACAGAATGGAATGTAAAATACTTCCGGAATGATGTTGGCATTGGCGTAGATGGTAAAGCAGGACCGGTTACATTTGGAGAATTATTTGGATGATATAAAAAGGAGCACTTAGTTGTGCTCCCAGTTAGCTTTAAGGTTATTAAATAATTAATGCAAGTAACAACTTAAGAGAGTCTTATTTATTAACCTTTGATACTTCAATACCAATAACTTTTGAGTCTTCAAATGCAAATTCGATATTTATCCCTTTATCTTTATCAAAATAACCTAAAACTTTATCACTTGAATCATCCCGTATATAATAATTTTCACCATATTCAGTAATTATAGTTTGTTTAGAGCTGCCGATTCCTACTTTCTTATTTTTATTATATTGTTTATCAGAGAAAAAATAGCGTTTAACAATACCGTTTACAATCTGAAATTGCGCATATTTGTATTCTTGAGATCCATATTTCAAATACATACTATTCTTTGTTTCCTCAGTAGAATTTGGTTCTCCAAAAGCTTCTTTTACTTCCAATTCAGTTGATCCGATTTTAATAGCATTTAATTCCTCTTTTAATTCTGTATCACTTGTTTGTTCATAAAAATTCATCTTGTCTTCACTTCCACAACTTGCTAATAATATCAGACTAAACAATCCAATTATTATCTTGTAGGTTTTAGCTTTCATTTTTTCACCTCAATCTAAAAGTTTTGTTATTTTTTCTATGAATTCTCAAAAAAGAAATAACCACAATTTTAAGGGAGTGGTTATATTAAATAAAGGAGGGGTGCTAATGTGGTCTGGTATCATAGAAAAAAGCATGTATCTCTTAAGTAAAATATAATTACGATAGTCTCGATATATATAACAAATAACAAAATCAACCATATATAGTAATAGGCTCATTTTAATCTAAAGAAAATATAAATGCTAGAGTGAAACAATTACAAAAGAAAGGTTTTAACTTTTTCATTGATGCTTTAAAAACAAGCGCTTTACTCAAAGGAGTAAAGCGCTTGTTTAATGGATGTCACGATATAGACCAATAACTTTACCTAATATAGATACATTTTGATAAATTAAAGGTTCCATTGTCGCATTTTCAGGTTGTAGACGAATATAATTATTTTCTTTAAAGAATCGTTTTACTGTTGCTTCTTCCTCATCTGTCATTGCAACAACAATTTCGCCATTTTGAGCTGTTTGTTGCTGTTTTACAATTACCATGTCACCATCTAGTATGCCTGCTTCGATCATACTTTCTCCCTCAATAACTAAGACAAAAATAGATTGATCCGTAGCATCGCCATGAGTCAGTGATAGAGGTAGTGGTACATATTCCTCGATATTTTCAATCGCTGTAATAGGTAAACCAGCTGTAACCTTTCCAATGACTGGTGCAAAAGTCGCTTCTTTTTTTAAGATACCTAATTGATCATCTTCTAAGTTAAGCACTTCGATGGCTCTAGGTTTGGTTGGATCTCTTCTTATGTAGCCTTTTTTTTCTAATCGAGATAGGTGCCCATGTACGGTTGAACTAGAAGCTAAGCCAACTGCTTCACCAATTTCTCTAACAGAAGGTGGGTAACCTTTATCTAAAACTTCTTTTTTGATGAAATCAAGAATTGCTTGTTGCCGTTTTGATATTTTTATCATAAACGATCACCTCCGTACATATTTTTTACTAGTAATAGTATAGCATGCAAGGATAAAAAAGACAAACGTAAGTTCGAGTAAAATGGTTGACAAGAACTTTTGTTCGTATATAATGATATGTAGATGCGAACAAAGGTTCTTAAATTATAAAAACAGGAGGCATTTAATATGTTTACTAAAATATCAAAAGCAGATGCATTCTATTTCATTTTATTTATTTTTACGTTAGTATTTATGTATGTAGGATTAGTAACAAGTTAATAGTTTAATAGATTGTAGGTATGAGTATGCGAGCAATAATTTATTGTAGAGTAAGTACAGAAAAGGAAGAACAAGCGTCTTCATTATCTAGACAAAAACAGGAATTAATACGACTTGCGCAAGATAAAAATATAGATGTTATTGATATAATTGAAGAAAAACAAAGTGGATATGAGATTGAACGTCAAGGAATATTAACCTTACTAGAAAGGTGTGGATCTGGCGAAATTGACTGTATACTAATTCAGGATGAAACAAGGCTTGGTAGAGGAAATACTAAAATAGCATTGTTTCATCAGTTTTCTAAATTAGGTATTAAAATTTATGCCTTGTCTAATCAAGGAGAATTACAATTATCTGAAGCAGATAGCATGGTCTTACAAATTGTAGGGATCGTAGAAGAATATCAAAGGAAGATTCACAATATAAAGATTAAACGTGGTATAAAGCGAGCTATGGAGAACGGGTACCAACCTGAAAAAAATCTCGCCCATAAACATCAAGCGCCAGGACGTGAACGAATAGAGTTCCCAATAGAAGAAGTTATAAAGCTAAAGGAAAATAAATTAACATTTGCTGAAATCGCATCGACTCTTCGAGGGCTAGGGTATAATGTTTCTAAAGCTACTGTACATCGCAGATATCAAGAATATGTAACACTTGAAAAAGAAGGTACATTTCATATAGAATAAAAAGACAAGGTTCAAGTATGATTACCTTGTCTTTTTTAATTTTTGAATTTTCTAATAAAGAAGGTGAACCAACGTGTTATCTAAAGAAAAAATCAATCGAATAAATGAATTAGCAAACAAATCAAAGAAATATGGTCTAACTGATAAAGAAAAACAAGAGCAGCAAGAATTAAGGAAAGACTATTTAAAAAACGTAAGAAAATCCTTTAAAAATCAATTTAAAGGAATGAAAATTGTTGATCCTAATGGAGAAGATGTCACACCAAAAAAAGTTAAAGATCTACAAAAAGAGGATGAATTATAATTTGGTGTCTCGAAAGCTTGTGAAATATCTTTTTTCATTATAGGATAAATATATGTACATAATTTTTAAATATTGAAAGGAGTAACAAAGATGGCGAAACAAATCGAACAGCTTTCAATTAACACAGTAAGAACCCTTGCAATAGATGCAATTGAGCACGCAAATTCCGGACATCCGGGACTTCCAATGGGGGCTGCCCCAATGGCATATACATTGTGGACTGACTTCATGGATCATAATCCTAAAAACTCAAGCTGGTTCAACCGTGATCGCTTTGTTTTATCAGCAGGACACGGTTCAATGTTATTATATTCTTTACTTCACTTATCAGGATATAAAGTTACCATTGATGATTTAAAAAATTTCAGACAGTGGGGCTCTAAGACACCTGGTCATCCTGAAGTAACACATACGGATGGTGTGGAAGCTACTACTGGTCCACTTGGGCAAGGGATTGCAATGTCTGTAGGGATGGCAATGGCAGAAGCACATTTAGCAGCAAAGTATAACAGAGATCAATACAATGTTGTTGACCACTATACATTTGCTTTAGTAAGTGATGGCGATTTAATGGAAGGTATCTCTCATGAGTCTGCTTCTTTGGCTGGCCACTTAGGATTAGGGAAGCTAATTGCACTTTATGATTCTAATGATATCTCGCTAGATGGTGAATTGAACCAAGCATTTTCAGAAAATGTAGAAGATCGATTTAAAGCATATGGTTGGCAAGTCATTCGTGTTGAGGATGGAAATGACGTAGAAGCGCTTCGAGATGCGATCCAACAAGCAAAAGTCAATACAGATCAGCCTACATTAATTGAAGTGAAAACAGTGATTGGATATGGTTCTCCAAACAAATCAGCTTCATCTGCATCGCATGGCGCACCATTAGGTAAAGATGAAATTAAATTAACCAAAGAATACTATGGATGGGATCATGAAGATTTCCATGTGCCAGAAGAAGTCTATCAAGATTTCAACGAAAAAATTGTCCGAAAAGGTGAAAAAGCAGAACAAGAATGGAACAAATTGTTTGAGCACTATCAATCTGCTTACCCTGAGTTAGCGAAAGAATTAAACTTAGCAATCAATGGTGAGTTACCAACCAATTGGGAAAAAGATTTGCCAGTATTTGAAGCCGGGAAAGATACCGTTGCAACTCGCGCATCTTCAGGTAAAGTATTAAATGGAGTAGCGCAATCTGTACCATACTTTTTCGGTGGAAGTGCAGATCTAGCAGGTTCCAATAAAACAACAATTAATGATGAAAAAGATTTTTCTAAACTAGATTATGCTGGAAGAAATATTTGGTTTGGTGTACGTGAGTTTGCTATGGCAGCTGCCTTAAATGGTATGGCACTTCATGGTGGTTTAAAAGTATTTGGCGGAACGTTCTTTGTATTCAGTGATTATTTGCGCCCAGCTGTGCGTTTATCAGCGATTCAAGAACTACCTGTTACTTATGTGTTAACACATGACTCGATTGCCGTAGGTGAAGATGGACCAACACATGAACCAGTTGAACAATTGGCAGCATTCCGTGCAATGCCTAATTTATCCGTTATTCGTCCAGCAGACGGTAATGAAGTACAAGCTTCTTGGCGTTTGGCTTTAGAATCAAAGAAATTACCGACTATGCTTGTCTTAACAAGACAAAACTTACCTACATTAGAAGGCACAAAAGAAAATGCATATGAAGGTGTTAAAAAAGGGGCATATGTCGTTAGCCCAGCACAAAAAGAAACCCCAGACGCATTACTACTTGCTACTGGCTCGGAAGTACAGCTTGCTGTAAAAGCTCAAGCTAAATTAAAAGAAAAGGGCTACGATGTAAGTGTAGTAAGCATGCCTTCTTGGGACCGTTTTAAAGTACAAGATCAAGCGTATCAAGAGTCAGTATTACCGCCAGCAGTCAAAAAACGTCTAGCAATTGAAATGGCATCTCCGTTCGGTTGGGAACGTTATACTGGTGATCAAGGAGATATCCTTGCTATTGATACATTCGGAGCATCAGCTAATGGTGATAGAATAATGGAAGAATACGGATTTACTGTAGAAAATGTTGTTGATCGATTTGAGAAAATGATGAAAAAATAATCTGTAAGAGGTTGGGACATAAGTAAAAGATGATTATTAAAAGACGAATTTTAATTCTAAAAAGAAGAATTAAGGTTCGTCTTTTTGTTTGAAGCAACCATTTAGCTATGGAAATACACGACACTCCTGCGGAAAGGGAGTGCATTTCTACAGCGGCGTTTGTTCTGCTACATTAAAATAAACGTTCGACTTTTCTCTTGAGAAATGTTGTTTTGTCCCAGCCCCTTATTTTAGTTTATTACAACTAAACATGACAAAATAAATTGTTTTTCCCTTCAGTATATGACAGTATATGCAAAAGAAATAAGGTATACTATGTCAAAAAAGTGGGGGACGAGCCTATGCAAAAATATTATTTGTTTTTTTTAGAACAAGAAGTACGTATAAGTTATTTCTATAAATCAGATATATTATGTCGATTTTTTCATTCTTTTCTCACTCAACCTTATCGAAGAGATTTACAAAAACAATTTCGTTATATTACTCGGTTAATAGAAATAGATAATTTATTTCATTTTATTGAAAATGAAATGCCACATCAATCCTCACGACTACTGAATGATCTTAAAAAAAATAAGATCGAATCTTCTGCTTCAGCTCAAGTCGAGAAACGTTGGGTAGAAGTTGAATTTGATTCATTACAACGTGCGTATACTCAATTTTTTCAGTGGCTTGAACAATTTGATTCTTGTTGTTTTATTATTGAGAAAAGCGGACGTAATTATGGCTGGTTAACTACAATGAAAAAACACCCCTTGCTTTCCTAATTCAACTATTGTAATCTTGTTTATTGTCTACTATACTGTATGAGAGAGAATTTGAAGGAGGAAGTAAGACATGGGCACCTTAGGTATTGTTTTAATTGCAATAGTTGCTTTACTTGCTGGTGTGGCATTAGGATTCTTCATTGCTCGTAAATACATGATGAATTATCTTAAAAAAAACCCACCGATTAATGAACAAATGCTACGTACAATGATGATGCAGATGGGGCAAAAGCCGTCACAGAAAAAAATCAATCAAATGATGCGTGCAATGAATAATCAAAATGAATTGAAATAATATCATTATAGATAACATTGCAATTTATAAATCCCTTGCACCTTATTGGTGTCAAGGGATTTATAAATTTTAACATGCAATGTAAGAAAGGAATCGTTCATATGTTTTGGGTTATAGCTAGTACTGCCATAGGCCTATTCATGGCTACAACAATGATAATAATAAGAGCACGGGCTTCGAAAAGACCAACAAATGCGAAGCGAATATTATTACCACCAGTTTTCATGAGCACTGGTGCATTCATGTTTTTTATTCCACAATTTCGTGTGCCAGCGATGGAAGTTATTTTAGCCTTACTAGTTGGGATGCTATTCTCCATATTCTTAATAAAGTCTACTCATATGGAAGTAAAAGAACAGGATATTTATTTGAAGCCATCCAAATATTTTATATTTATATTAATTGGTTTACTCTTTGTTAGATTGCTTTTGAAATGGTTAGTAAGTGCTCAGATATCACTTGGTGAAACAAGCGGAATTTTCTTTTTATTAGCATTTGGTATGATTGTAACTTGGAGATTATCCATGTATTTTCAATATAAGCAACTTGTTAAGAAATTGCGCCGAAGCTCTACTAAGAATAAAATTCATTCTTGATTAGTAGACGTTCTCATAAAATGAAATATAAATTTGTGGAATTTGTTAATCATTCGGTAATAAATTTCAAATTTAGCTAATATATATATAAAGACTATGTTATAATTGTCAAGTAATGGTAAGGTTTAACGGATTGTATAATAAGGAGAGTGATTGGGATGCCGGAAATTGAAAATGATGTCTTAAATTTTGATACAACTCGCGCTACCTTTCATATTAAAAAACTTCCTGATTCAATCTCGCTAGCATATTTCCCAGAAAGCATAATCAAATGGATTGAATTAAACGGATTTGATTTTTATACACTGTGCACATTATCTGGAAGGGTATTGCACGTTTCACCGTCAGTGAAGAAAGTGTTAAATTTTTCAACTATTGATTTAATTGGCCAGCGAGTGATCGATTTATTTTCTCCAGATCATAGAAAAACAATTATTCGTGACTTTAATCGCGGGACTAACCAAGTGCAACAATTCGTAGCCAATATTCGCAATTATGAGGGTAACTTTATTTGGTTTGATTTATCTATTGCTTCAATTCATATTGCTAATAATAATGAAATGGTATATTTGATATTAGCTAAAGATATCACGGATAAAAAAGAAGCAGAAGAGATGCTAGTTCGTTCTGAAAAAATGTCTGTAGCTGGTCAACTTGCAGCTGGTGTAGCTCATGAAATTAGAAATCCTTTAACGTCTTTAAAAGGCTTTGTTCAATTATTACAAACTGATGTAGAACGAAAAGGAGCCTACTATAAAATTATGATTGATGAGATTGAAAAAATAGATGCGATTACTGCAGAATTACTATTTATATCTAAACCTATGACAGATATTCGACAAATAGAATCTGTAACACCAATGATTAATGAAATCGTAACTTTATTAAAAGCACAGGCAAAAAGAAAGCAGATTACTATAAATGTTAAAATCACTGAAAATATCTCCATTTTATGTGATCGTACACAAATCAAACAGGTATTTATAAATTTAATAAAAAATGCTATCGAAGCAATGTCAGAAGAGGGAACAATTACAATTGAAGTGTTATCAAATGAGAAAAAGTGCTATATTAAATTCATAGATCAAGGTTCAGGAATACCAGAACATTTGATACATAAAGTTAACGAACCTTTTTTCACAACAAAAAAAGAAGGAACAGGACTTGGGCTGATGATCTCTAATAAAATTATTAAAAATCACAATGGTTCAATTGATATTAAAACTATGAACGGAAAGGGAAGTATATTTTCGATTAGTTTACCGCTACCGAATAAGGATTAAATGATAAAAATAGGGAAATAAGCACTATTAGTGTATATTTCCCTATTTTTATCATTACATATCATGTTTACTATGTTGTTTTTGACGACTATGATTTTTATTTTTAACTTTCTTAGATCCACTTAAAGGTTGATTTGGCTTTTGATTTTTTTTCTGTTTATCCACTCTAACTACACCTTTCATTTTAAAATTTCTTCCATCAATAAAAAGTATGTGTAAATAAAATGAATTTATGCAAAAATGGCTTGGTAATCTAGAAATCGCTGAAATATTTTACTTCTTTGCCTATTTCCATTAAAATATATTAGTACATACGTAGTAATATCACAAGGGGGATAATAAATGACAGATAATCTAAAAAATTTGAATTTTAAAAAACAATTTCATTTAAATGAAAAAACGTATCACTATTATCAGTTAAAAGCACTAGAAGAAGCAGGAGTGGCAAAAATAGACCGATTGCCTTTTTCAATTCGTGTTTTGTTAGAATCATTAATTAGACAATTTGACGGGCGTGTCATAAAAGAATCACATGTAAAAGGATTGGCGCAATGGGGAAAGGTAGATAAAACAGACGTACCATTTAAACCATCTCGCGTGATATTACAAGATTTCACAGGTGTTCCAGCTGTTGTAGATCTCGCTTCTCTAAGGAAAGCTATGGTTGATATGGGAGGATCACCTGATAAAATTAATCCAGAAGTCCCAGTCGATTTAGTTATTGATCACTCTGTTCAGGTGGATGAATACGGAACAAGACAAGCGCTTCTAGCGAATATGGAGCTTGAGTTCGAACGTAATGCAGAACGTTATGAATTTTTAAATTGGGCACAAAAAGCGTTTGAAAATTATCGTGCTGTTCCACCAGCAACTGGTATTGTCCATCAAGTGAATTTAGAATATATTGCAAATGTCGTTCATGCAATTGAGAATGAGCAAGGCGAATTAGAAACGTTCCCTGATACATTAGTTGGCACTGATTCACATACAACAATGATTAATGGACTTGGTGTTCTCGGTTGGGGAGTTGGTGGAATCGAAGCAGAAGCGGGAATGCTTGGACAACCATCATATTTCCCTGCACCAGAAGTAATTGGCGTTAAATTTACAGGGAGCTTCCCAAATGGAACGACAGCAACCGATTTAGCATTAAAAGTCACTCAAGTTTTAAGAGAAAAGAAAGTAGTTGGGAAATTTGTTGAATATTTTGGTCCAGGTTTAAAGGACATGCCATTAGCTGACCGTGCAACGATTTCTAATATGGCACCAGAATATGGCGCTACGTGCGGTTTCTTCCCAGTAGATGAAGAAGCGTTGAATTACTTGAGATTAACAGGTAGAGATGAAGCACATATTGCATTAGTTCAAAAATATTGTAAAGAAAATAATCTATGGTATTCGTCTGAACAACCTGATCCTGAGTTTACAGACGTTGTAGAAATAAATCTCTCGGAATTAGAGCCGAATTTATCTGGGCCTAAACGACCACAGGATTTAATTCCTCTTTCTAATATGAAACAATCTTTTAAAAACGCTATAACTGCACCAGCAGGAAACCAAGGTTTTGGCCTAGATAAGTCCGAATTTAAAAAAGAAGTACTGATTGAACATCCTAATGGTAAAAAATCAACGATGCATACGGGATCAGTTGCAATTGCAGCAATCACTTCATGCACGAATACATCTAATCCTTATGTTATGCTCGGTGCTGGTTTATTAGCTAAAAAAGCTGTAGAAAAAGGGTTAACTGTACCAGCATATGTTAAAACTTCCCTTGCTCCAGGTTCTAAAGTAGTTACACGTTATTTAGAAGATGCAGGCCTAATGCCTTATTTAGACAAGCTAGGATTTAATCTAGTTGGTTATGGTTGTACAACATGTATTGGGAATTCCGGACCATTATCCCCGGAAATTGAACATGCTATTGCAGATAATGATTTAACTGTATCGTCCGTTCTATCTGGAAATCGTAACTTTGAAGGACGTATTCATCCGCTTGTTAAAGCAAACTATTTAGCTTCACCACCATTAGTAGTGGCTTATGCTTTAGCAGGAACTGTAGATATTGATATTAAGGATGAACCTTTAGGACAAGACACAAACGGACAGCCAGTATATTTTGATGATTTATGGCCATCCATCGATGAAATCCGATTAGAAGTAGAAAAAGTAGTTACACCTGAGATTTTCAAAAAAGAATACGAAAATATATTTAATGCAAATGAAAAATGGAATGCGATTGAAACTACAGACGAACCACTATATGCATGGAATGAGGAATCAACATATATTCAAAATCCACCATTTTTCGAAGGCTTATCAAAAGATGCAACCGAAGTGACAGCATTAAATAATTTACGTGCTATCGGTTTATTTGGCGATTCAGTTACAACGGATCATATTTCACCAGCGGGTGCGATTGCAAAAAATATGCCAGCAGGACAATATTTGCAAGAAAAAGGAGTCACCCCTCGCCATTTTAATTCTTATGGCTCACGTCGAGGAAACCATGAAGTAATGATGAGAGGTACTTTTGGAAATATTCGAATTAAAAACAAATTAGCTCCTGGTACAGAGGGTGGATATACGACCTACTGGCCAACGGATGAAGTTATGCCTATTTATGATGCAGCAATGAAATATCAACAAGATAATACGGGATTGCTTGTAATTTCCGGTAAAGATTATGGTATGGGAAGCTCACGTGACTGGGCTGCTAAAGGAACGAATCTTCTGGGCATAAAAACAGTTATCGCAGAAAGTTACGAGCGTATTCACCGTAGTAATCTTGTAATGATGGGAGTGCTTCCATTACAATTTAAAGACAATGATACTGCAGATTCATTAGGTTTAACAGGAAAAGAAACATTCCATGTTGATATAGATGAATCCATTCAGCCTAATCAGCCTGTTAAAGTTACTGCAATAAAACAGGATGGAGAGAAAGTCACTTTCGATGTAATTGCTCGCTTCGACAGCGAAGTGGAAATTGATTACTACCGCCATGGCGGTATACTTCAAATGGTTTTAAGAAATAAGTTAGAAGCATAAATAACTTAGAGACAATTAGTATTTATTTCTAATTGTCTCTATTTTTTAGTTCATTTTAAATGACTGTTCTAAATTTAATGTGGCATGCATTTTTTCATCTATTCGATCTTCTATTTCTGCTAATTTTTTCATATCATTTAAAATCTCCTCGCGATTTGAATCAACTAGTGATTCGAAGTTCAGGATTGCTCTTTTTCTCAACATGTAATAACCCCCAACACACAATCAATTATATTACTATCTTTTCCATTTTTCTGATAATTATAATTACTTTTTAATGAATAAAAAAAAGATCAAGAATCACACTATAATGGAGAAGGAGGCAATTTAATTGAGTAATCCAAAGAAGCATAGTGAACAATTCAGACCTGATGTTTTAGGAACACAACCAAAGAAAGCAAAGGCGAATAAAGCTAAACAAATGGGATTAAAAGAAGAGCATACACCTGAACTGGTTGATCAAAAAGGGAAATAAGGAGAGACATATATGACTGAACATAAGCCGAATCCGGATAATCGTGAAGATAATGTTGAAAAGTTACAGGAAATGGTTCAAAACACCATTTCTAACATAGAAGCTTCACATGAAACAATGGAATTTGCAAATGAAGAAGAAAAGCAACTAATTAAAGATAAAAACAAGCGTAGGGAAGCATCAATTGAAAGCATGCGTGCTGAAATACAAGATGAATATAAAGATAATTCTCACTAGAGTGAAGGTAATCCTTCACTTTTTTTCTGATATAAATTACTTTACAAGTAGTAAATTGAATGAAATAAATCGTTATAATAAAAGAAAAGAACGAGATATGATAGAATGTAAAGAGCGAAGGGAGTTGCTAATATGACTCAATCCATAGAAAAACAAGAAATAGATGAAGCAGCAATTCATAACTGGACATCGATAAATGATTTACCACCTTTAACAGAGGTGGATGTATTACGTATTTTAAATGAAAAAAATGAGCAAACCATACAATTAGAAAACAAAACGATCGCTACACTTTATACAATGTTAGCATTTCATCGTTTAAAACGACATACAGAGGAAGATGAATTGATTGATTTTTTATTGGACAAAGCCAGTTCACATGATTCCTCCATTGAGGCGTATCAATCTGTTAAAGAAATAAAATCCTATTTTCAATTTTATTTACAGTTAAAACAGTTAGATTTACAATCATGGTCGTTAAGAGAGACAGACTTTGATCCAGCTAAATTAAAAAAGATTCAGGAATGGCATGCTATGCTGCAATCCTTAGAAAATGAGATCAATGACATTTCTGTACAAAATAAAGATTTGAACCAATTATATGAGAATATACAACAAACCATAGTTGATTTTAAAAGTCACTTAGAAAATGCAACGAAACTGTTGCAAAATAAACGTAATGGCATACCTGTAACACAATTGAACAATTATGTTCGAGAATTAATTCGTTTGAAACATGAACTATATCAATCGATTCCTTCTATATTACAATCAAACGAACATAGAACAGCACTAGATAAATTGAATGAAATGATTGGTTTAGATGAAGTGAAAGGTTATATTGAAAAATATTATCACTACCTTAAATACCAAAAAGATAGAAAGAAATTAGGATTTCATATGGTTGATGAACAAGGATTACATATGGTCATTACAGGTAATCCAGGAACAGGTAAAACATCAATAGCAAGACTACTAGCTGAGCTATATTATGAGTTAGGATTACTAGAATCAAAAGAGGTTACTGAAGTCAATCGTTCTCACCTTGTTGGATCTTATCTTGGGCAAAGTGAAGAAAACACGATTAATTATATAAAAAAATCTTTAGGTGGAATCCTTTTTATAGATGAAGCGTATAGCCTAAAGAGGCAAGATCAGCAAGGAAATGATTACGGTCAGGCTGTCATTGATACACTTGTTTCTGCCATGACTAGTAAAGAATATGGAGACAGATTTGCTGTTATATTAGCTGGTTATCCAGAAGAAATGCGTCAATTTTTATGGTCAAATTCAGGACTCAGAAGTAGATTTCCAGAACAAAACTTTATTATGCTCCCTGATTTTGAAATGGAAGAATTAAAGCATATTGCTGAGAATACTGCACTAAGTAATGATTATTTCTTTACCGAAGAGGCGTTAAAACGGTTAGAAACATTGATTGATCAAGCAAAAGTAGATGATACGTTTGGAAACGCTAGAACTGTCCGTGATATTGTTCTGAAAGGGATATTTAATAAAGGTGCAGCAGAAACTGTCGGTGACAATAATAATTGGTTAGACCATATGCGGATCGATCAGCAAGACTTAGATTTTATGAAGAAAAATACACATACAACTGATCCGATGGAATCGCTCGATGAATTAATTGGTTTATCTAATATAAAAGAAGAAGTAAAGAAGCTATCCTCTTTTGTAAGAATGCAACAAAAACGCAAGCAACATGGCTATCCATCTGTACCTATTCAACTGCACGCTGTATTTTCTGGTAATCCTGGTACAGGTAAAACGACGGTAGCAAAAATTTATTCCAATCTACTAAAAGAGTGTGGATTATTAAAGCGCGGACATTTTGTTATTGCATCGAGAAGTGATCTAGTTGCTGGATATGTAGGTCAAACAGCTATCAAGACAAAACAGAAAATTCGAGAAGCACTTGGTGGCGTATTATTCATTGATGAGGCTTATTCACTTTTCAGAGGGAAAAATGACTTTGGTAAAGAAGCAATTGATACATTAGTTGATGAGATGACAAAGCATAATGAGAATTTAGTTGTGATATTAGCAGGCTATCAGAAAGAGATGGAGCAATTTATAGATAGTAACCCAGGGCTAGCTTCCCGATTTAAAAAATATTTTCATTTTCAGGATTATAACGTAGAAGAATTAATTGAGATAACACAATATCATGTTAATAGATATCAATATCAACTTGCAGAACAAGCAGAAGCATATTTAAAGGACCAGTATAAACATAATCAAATAAACGGAAACGCTCGCTTTGTCGTTAATTTAATTGATGAAGCAATTCAATTTCAATCTTTACGAATGGAACAAGAAGCAGATGATGAAGCGCCTTTTATTTTATTAACGAAAGAAGATGTTGAAAAAGCATGGTTTGCAGTGAAAGGAAGAGGCTAAGATTGAAAACAACAACACCAATACAAGTACGTTATCAAGAAACAGACCAAATGGGTGTCGTCTACCATGCTAATTATTTAGTTTGGTTTGAAATAGGTAGAACAGCTTTTATTGAAGCGCTTGGTTTTGAATATGCTGTAATGGAGGAGCAAGGCATTGTTTCTCCAGTCATTGATGCACATGTTTACTTTAATCAGCCAATTCGTTATGGACAAAAAGCATATGTAAATACGTTTCTAGATTCATATGATGGTATTCGTACAACTTATCGTTATGAAGTGACTGACGAAGAAGGTAATATTGCTGTTTCTGGTACAACAAAACATGTTATTGTGAAGAAAGAAAATTTTAAACCAACTTCATTAAGAAAAAAATTCCCACATTGGCATCAAGCGTATTTACAAGCGTTGGAGGGAGAATAAATAATGGCATTCGGATTAAAACGATCTGAATTGAATGAATGGAAAAACAAAGTTACCAATGGAAAGATTGCATTTTTAACTCATTACTGGTTGGATGATCGGTTTCCAGGTTGTAATACGGTGACAAAAGTAGGGTGTAATAATTTAGAGATATTAACTAAGTGGGGAGAAACGTACCAGTTATCACCAAGCTGGATACATCGAGATGAAAAGTATCCACATTTTGATTTGTTTGGATCGAAACAAAAGGAAATTCTTGTTAAAGAAGGGCAACATGCGCAAATACAGCGATTTCATTTGTGATTAGTTGCCTTATCTTTAAGTGTTCATGGTACTGCATTTTATCGTTATCATAAATTTTAAAAAGTACGATATAAAAAAATGAGGTGAAGCGATTGCTTCACCTCATTTTTTCTTCTTCTTTTCTGGAACAGGATCGTATCCTCCAGGATGGAACGGCTGACACTTAAAAATGCGCTTAACCATTAAGTATCCACCTTTTATAGCGCCAAATCGCTTCACTGCATCTAAACTATATTGTGAGCACGTTGGATAAAATCTACATGTAGGTGGTTTAATAGGGCTAATAACTCTTTGATAGAATCGGATTAATCCAATAAATAGATGTTTCATTTAATCACTTCTATTCGTTTGTTTTATCATAAGTAATAGATGCAATAGCATCATGTAAATGAATGGATTCTTCATTACGACAAGCGACATGAAAAGCACGCACAAATTCAAGTTCATATAAGTCAGCTGCAACTAATCGAACCATATCTTCGACAAAACGGGGATTTTCATATGCTTGTTCTGTTACAATTTTTTCATCTGGACGTTTTAAAACAGGATAGATTCGTGCGCTAGCATTGCTTTCTGCTGCTTCTAACAAAACTGTTTTCCAATCAATCGCTTTCTCATCAAATGCTTCACTTAGCTCAATTTCCATTGTCACTTTTCCGCGTTGATTATGTGCACTGTATTCGCTAATTTCTTTAGAGCAGGGACATAGTGTTGTAATTGTTCCAGTTAATCCTGTAGTAATATCAAAACCAAATTGCTTGCTATAGTTAATTCGGATATGCGCATCTGCATGATTAAACCCGCTATAATCAACAGAAGGGCTTTTTCGTTCAAAGAACCAAGCAAACGAAACTTCTAAAAAGGCGTCATTTCGTTTTAATCGTTCTGCAAGCTCTTTAGTAAAAGTTTTTAAATTCTCTAGACTCACATCAATAGAACCATCGATAAGATAAGCATGCAATTGTTCTGTAAAACGGCTCATGTTTGTTCCTTTACTATTTTTAGAAACAGTTGAAGAGAAAGAAAATGCTCCAATCGATGTTTGTGTAGCAGGATATATATTACTTTTTATTTTGACTGGATATTTAACATTTGCAATGCCTACTGCATCCAAATCAAATAAAAAGTCATTTTGTGTGTTTTGTAAATCAGCCATTTTCCCTTTTTCTGTAGGTTTTATTTTAGGACCGGGTTCGACTGATCCAAATAATTTATGTCTCTCATATTTATTGGGTAGTGCCCTTTTTTTGTTTATGTTTGACCCCATCATAATAACCCCCCTCTCGCTTACTACTTTTTAAAAGTATAATTTAAAAAGTAATCCTGTTCAATTTTTATGTCTTATTAGGTTAATAAACTATTATAGTAAAAGAGATTTACTCACCAACTTCTTCGTGAGCAAATCTCTTATATTATTATCTACATCCATTTTATTTTTGGTTCGGTTTTGTTAATAATTCGCTTAATGTTTGCAAGATGTCGATAAAATACGAATATTGTTAATATAACTGTTACTAGTAGCAATCCTAGATCATGTAAAAAAACAGTTGTAATAATAGCAATAACACTAGTAACCATCGAAGCTAATGAAACATATTTACTAATAAATAAAACAATGAAAAAGGTTATTAGCATCATGCCGAACAGTAATGGACTTGCTCCTAACAACATACCTGCAGAAGTCGCGACTGCTTTACCACCTTTAAATTTCGCAAAAATAGGATAGATATGACCGATTACAGCGAAAACACCGATTACTAATGGGCTTACTTCTGCACCGACACCAATAAGTGTAGGTAACAATGTAGCGAATGTTCCCTTTAAAATATCTGCAAGGGTAACAATCATTCCTGCTTTTTTCCCAAGCACTCTAAACGTGTTTGTTCCACCTAGATTACCACTTCCGTGTTCTCTAATGTCGATATTGTATCCAACTTTTCCAACGATTAAGCCAAATGGGATAGAGCCAATTAAATAAGCTACAATTGATAAAACAACATATGTCATAATGCCTACTCCTTTTACTAAAATACAGTATCGTTATTTTAACACGAAATGCACTGATAATGTATAGTTAATTCTTATAATAACTAGAAACGATGTTTTAATAGTGATAAAATAGGAAATATATTACGAAAGCATAAACATTACTTTAATTGAGCAAGTTGAATGAATTGGAGGAATGAAAAGTGGACTATATTCATCCAGATAGAGAAGAGATAAGAAATATTTTGCAAGATGCGCAAACAATTGCAGTTGTAGGTTTATCAGATAAGCCTGAAAAAACATCCTATAAAGTAGCAAAAGCAATGCAAGAAAACGGGTATCGTATTATTCCAGTTAATCCTACAATTGATGAGGCGCTAGGGGAAAAGGCATATTCTTCTTTAGGTGATGTACAAGAACAGATTGATATTATAAATGTGTTTAGACGGTCCGTATTTCTTAAAGATGTTGCTCGAGATGCAATAACAACAGATGCTAAAGTTTTTTGGGCACAGCAAGGGATTTTTGATCAAGAAGTATATCAATGCTTGAAAAAACGTAACTTTACGGTTATTATGGATTACTGTATAAAGGTAGCGTATGCGACAACAAAATAAAGTTTGAAAATCTCTGTTAATTCAGAGATTTTTTTGTTGATGAAATTTACGTTTCATGAATTATTTAATCAAACATTCGTTCTAAAATATAGATATTTAACGATTTTATGGTAACATAGTGTTTGTTACTAGTGTTAGAAGAAAGGGGCACTTACGTTGAATAATCAAACAAGCGCTTATTCCGATGATTCTATTCAGATATTAGAAGGACTCGAAGCAGTTCGAAAAAGACCTGGTATGTATATTGGAAGTACAGATGCAAGAGGGTTACACCATCTTGTGTTTGAAATAGTAGATAATGCGGTTGACGAGGCACTTGCTGGCTTTGGAACTAAGATTAATGTAAAAGTACATAAAGATAATAGTATTTCTGTTACGGATCAAGGCAGAGGAATGCCTACTGGTATGCATCGTACGGGAAGACCAACACCCGAAGTTATTTTGACCATTCTTCATGCAGGAGGTAAATTTGGTCAAGGGGGGTATAAAACCTCTGGTGGTTTACATGGTGTCGGTGCCTCTGTTGTTAATGCGTTATCAGAATGGTTAATAGTGACTATACATCGAGATGGGAGCATCTATCAGCAATCTTTTCACCAAGGAGGATTACCGAAAACTGGTTTAGACATCATTGGGAAAACAAAAAAAACAGGCACAACGATTCAATTCAAACCAGATCCTTCGATTTTTTCTACAACAACCTTTCAATATGAAATTTTGGCTGAAAGACTTCGTGAAGCAGCATTTTTGTTAAAAGGTATGGAAATTGTGTTAGAAGATGAACGTATAGAACAATCGGAGTCCTTTTGCTATCCAGAAGGATTAAAATCATTTGTTTCTTATTTGAATGAAGAAAAAGATACACTTCATCCGGTTGTGTCTTTTGAGGGTGAACAACAAAGCCTAGAAATTGATTTTGCTTTTCAATTTAATGATGGCTATGCAGAGAGTATGCTCTCTTTTGTAAATAATGTACGTACAAAGGATGGCGGGACACATGAATCAGGTGCACGTTCAGCAATTACAAGAGTGTTCAATGAATATGCTAGAAAAACGAACTTGTTAAAAGAAAAAGAGAAGAACTTAGAGGGAAACGATGTAAGAGAAGGTTTTACTGCCATTGTTTCTGTTCGTATTTCAGAAGCACAATTACAATTTGAAGGACAAACCAAAGGAAAGTTAGGTACTTCGGAGGCGCGTTCTGCAGTAGATGCTGTTGTGTCAGAAAATCTCGCATATTTCTTGGAGGAAAATCCAGAAATAGCTACCATGCTATTGAGAAAAGCAGTCCGTGCGAAAGAAGCAAGGGAGGCTGCAAGAAAAGCACGTGAAGAGTCGAGAAATGGGAAGAAAAAAAGACGAAAAGATGCTTTGTTAAGCGGGAAATTAACACCAGCACAGTCAAGAAATGCAGAGAAAAATGAACTATATCTTGTGGAGGGTGATTCGGCTGGAGGATCAGCTAAACAAGGTAGAGATCGTAAGTTTCAAGCCGTGCTTCCGTTACGTGGGAAAGTAATTAACACAGAGAAAGCTAAATTAGCAGATGTGTTTAAAAATGAAGAGATTGCAACAATCATTCATACAATTGGTGCAGGAGTTGGTGGAGACTTCACTTTAGAAGATGTCCAATATAATAAGATTGTCATTATGACTGATGCTGACACGGACGGTGCACATATTCAAGTATTATTGCTTACTTTCTTTTTTCGATATATGAGAGAGCTTATTGAAGCGGGTAAAGTATATATTGCATTACCACCGCTATATAAAGTATCAAAAGGAAAAGGTAAAAAAGAGGTAATACATTATGCCTGGAATGAAGAAGAAATGAAGACCATTATTGACAAATTAAAAAATGGTTATATTCTGCAACGATACAAAGGACTTGGCGAAATGAATGCAGATCAACTATGGGAAACGACGATGAATCCTGAAACAAGAACACTTATTCGAGTCACTATTGATGATCTTGCCCGTGCAGAACGACGTGTAACGACATTAATGGGAGATAAAGTAGCCCCACGACGAAAATGGATTGAGTCTCATGTGGAATTTGGTTTACAAGATGATGCAAATATTATGGATAATGAGAATATTCATACGTAAGAGGAGGAAAGACAGTTGGCTTCAACAGAAAAGTTTCTAGATTTACCCTTAGAAGAAGTTATTGGAGATCGATTTGGTCGATATAGTAAATATATTATACAAGATCGTGCATTGCCTGATGCTAGAGACGGCTTAAAACCTGTGCAGCGAAGAATTTTATATGCCATGCATGAAGAAAAAAACACGTTTGATAAACCATTTAGAAAATCAGCTAAAACAGTTGGTACAGTAATCGGTAATTATCACCCACATGGTGATAGTTCTGTATACGAAGCAATGGTTCGTTTGAGTCAAACGTGGAAAGTTCGAAATGTACTTGTAGAAATGCACGGAAACAACGGTAGTATTGATGGTGATCCACCAGCAGCTATGCGTTATACGGAAGCGCGCTTATCTAGTATATCAGGAGAATTATTAAGAGATATTGATAAAGAGACAGTAGATTATATTCCTAATTTTGATGATTCAATCGATGAACCTGTCGTATTACCTGCACGATTTCCTAACCTGATTGTTAATGGTTCTACAGGAATATCGGCTGGGTATGCAACTGACATACCACCTCATAATTTAGGCGAAGTGATTGATGCAACAATAAAAAAAATAGATCACCCAGCTATTACCATTAAAGAATTAATGAAAATCATTAAAGGGCCAGATTTTCCTACTGGAGGAATCATTCAAGGTGTGGAAGGTCTACAACAAGCTTACGAAACGGGAAAGGGAAAAGTGGTTGTTCGTGGTAAAGCTGTTATTCAAGAATTACGAGGCAATAGAGAACAGATCGTCATAGATGAAATTCCATATGAAGTAAATAAAGCAGCTTTAGTGAAACGAATGGACGAATTACGTATCGATAAGAAAGTAGAAGGTATTGCAGAAGTAAGGGATGAAACAGACCGTACCGGATTACGCATTGTCATCGAATTAAAGAAAGATGCTGAAAGTGAAGGAATCCTACATTATCTTTATAAAAATACAGATTTGCAAGTTACATACCACTTTAACATGGTTGCGATTAAGGATAAAACACCGAAGTTACTAGGTTTGAACGAATTACTTGATGCCTATATTTCTCATCAGAAAGAAGTAGTCACTAGACAAGCTACATATGATTTAAAAAAAGCAAAAGATCGCGCTCATATTGTTGAAGGTTTAATGAAGGCCATATCTATTTTAGATGAATTAATTGCAACGATCCGTGCGTCAAAGGACAAGCAAGATGCGAAGAAAAGGATCAGGGCTGCTTACCACTTTTCAGAAGCTCAAGCCGAAGCGATTGTCAATTTACAATTATATCGTTTAACTAATACGGATATTACTTCTTTACAACAGGAAGCCGAAGCATTACGAATTAAAATTGAAGAATTAGAAGCCATTCTTGCTGATGAAAAAAAATTATTTTCTGTTATTAAATCAGATTTAAAACAAATGAAGAAAAAATATCAAACATCTCGTTTAACAAAAATAGAAAATAAGATTGAAGAGTTAAAAATTAACCTTGAAGTGATGGTAGCAAGTGAAGATGTATTACTTTCTGTAACAAGAGATGGCTATATTAAGCGAACTAGTTTACGTTCTTATGCTGCTTCAAATGGGGAAGACTTAGCAATTAAAGAGGATGATCATCTTGTTGCGTTACTAGAAATGAATACAACAGATACGGTGCTTCTTTTTACAAATAAAGGGAAATATATTTTTGCTCCAGTCCATACGCTACCAGATATTCGTTGGAAAGATCTTGGACAACATATATCAAATATTGTCGCAATCGATAAAGGGGAATATATAATTAAGGCTATTCCGGTTCGCAATTTCAGTGATGAAAGTTATTTGATCTTTATTACGAAAAATGGGTTAATTAAACGAAGTAAATTAGCTTTATACGAAGCACAACGTTATTCCAAAGCTTTAGTCGCTATCAATTTAAAAGATGAAGATCAATTGATTAACGTCGAACAAACGAGTGGTCAGGCAAATATTTTTATTGCTTCCAATCGAGGGTATGGTTTGTGGTACAAAGAATCAGAACTTACTCCAATCGGTCAGCGAGCAGCTGGTGTGAAGGCAATACAGTTAAAAGAAAATGAATCGGTTGTCAATGGTGTGGTATGGGAGTCATCTAACCAAGGCGTTCATTTAGTAGCGGTAACTCAAAGAGGTGCAGCAAAACGAATGACATTAAATGATTTTGAGCAAATGTCTCGGGCAAAACGAGGCCAAGCTATGTTGCGTGAATTAAAGCAAAAACCTCATCGATTAGTTAACCTACTGTTAGTGAACCAAGAAGATACTGTACACATAGCTACGGAAAGTGGGTACAAACAAACGTTGTTTCCAATGGAATTAAGTGTAAGTGATCGTTATAGTAACGGATCATTTATATTAGATACGGATGAAACAGGTGTCGTAATCGATAGTTGGAGGCAAGCAAGTTATATAAAAGTCTTTGAAGAAGATAAAACAAATTAATTCAAAAGAAACGATTATTTGTCTTATAATGGACAAGTGATCGTTTTTTATTGCAAAAGGTGCAAATATTAAAATATAAGATAGTAGTCCGTTGTTATCCTTCAACGGAGACTATTAATACTCAAAAAACAAAGGACAATAAAATGAAAACTTATTACTCAGATGTTATTCAATTTAGAGGTGACCATGGTGCATTTGGGTTTCAGCAAGGGGAGTGGTTACGAAACTCTCCACTTTACACCATATACACAAATCAATCTGCTACAAAAAAAAGTACATTTACTGTTGATCAACAAAAAGCTCTTGATTGGCTATCCTATTTATTACCTAATTTCATAGAAGAATTAAAAGGGCTAGCTGAAGGGCTGAAGCTTTCACTAGATCAAACAATCACTCATTTCAGTGGTTATCAGCAAGAGTGGAAGGATTCAGGCTGTTCGATACTATCAGGTGATCATTTTGTAGTACGAAACTACGATTATCACCCAAAAACGTATGAAGGCAGATTTGTCTTATATCAGCCTAATCAAGGCTATGCAACGATCGGACCTTCGCAGCGTATCATAGGTAGAACAGATGGAATGAACGAAAAAGGGCTTGTAGTTGGATACAATTTTGTTAATCGAAGAAATGCAGGTAATGGTTTTATTCCAACAGTTATAACACGTATCATATTAGAGCAATGTCAATCAAATGAAGAAGCTATTGCTTTAATAAAGCAGATACCACACCGATTTGCTTTTAACTATGTTCTAGCAGATAAACATGGTGCTCGTCATATTGTTGAGGCAACAGCACAAGCTATTCGAGTAAAAGAAAATCGATTTAGTACTAATCATTTTGATATGCTTTCAGAATTTAATCGTTATCATTTGAATGATTCCAAACGTCGTCTAGATATTTTGAAAAATCAAAGTCCTTCACTGTCAATTACCGAAGCTTATCAGTTGTTTAACAATACTGAGAAAGATATCTTTTCAATAGATTATACACAATCAGCAGGAACTTTGCATACAACACTCTATGATATGGATACAGCAGAGGTTGGCATCGCTTTAGGATCAAATCGACTTCCAACAATGATTGCTTTTAACGATTGGATGAGCGGGAAGGACATATGGATCACAAAAATGTTAGGAAAGATTAATACAACAGAGCATATGCCCTATATGAAAATTAATTGAACGTGCATAATTAGCATTTATTCACCCAATAATAAATATAAGATTGGAGTGAATAGAGTAAATGACTAAAAAACAAATGAAAACCTTAAAAAGTGCACAAGAAAATGAACAATCACAACAAAAATTAGAAAAAGAAGGAATGGAAATTACAAGACAGCAGATTCAAAACAATTATATGGAAGGTACGATTGATCAAATCCGTGATTAATGAAAAGCGAATGTCTATTGTGACATTCGCTTTTACGTTATATTGGATGGGTTTGATAACATAATCGAAGAAGGATATTGATCAAAGCCTTTAGTAACTGCGCTTGCAGTATGACTATCAGAACCAGGTACTAACGGAATCTCCAATTGATTTGCTACCTCCATTATTTTTGAAGAAGGATACATTTGCTGATAATATGGTTTATACAATCCCGCGGTGTTCGCATCTAATGAGTAATTTTTTTGTTTTATTAAATGTAACAAGTGGATTAATTCTTCTTCGTGTCTATGAGACGCTGGAAATTGTAATGAAAATTTTTCAACTAAGTTGATATGGCCAATTCTTGTTGGTTTGTATGGACCTAGATCAGCGAGAATGCTGGATTTAATCGTTTGATAATATGCTTGATATACTGCATCAACAGTACTAAATAATGTGATAATATCTGAGAATGCTTCTACACTGTAATCAAGGCAAACAAATCCATCATTTGGAGTATGGAGCATATGAACAGATAGTATTGCATCATCTATTTGCTCACCGTATTGATTAAGAAATTGTCTTGTTTCAGATTCATATCCTTTTATATAATCTACTTCAAAGCCAATGTTTATCTTTAATTTATCTTTATATGCCTGTTTTAATTTATGACCTTCTAAAATATATTTATCTACGTCTTTAAGCTGCATCGCACTGTCTTTATTTGGCGCAGGATCAGTGAACGAAGGAGGTAATGGCGCATGTTCTGTGAATGATATGGCATCAAGCCCTTTTTCAATTGCCTGATAAACGTATGTTTCCATACTGTCTGTTGAGCCATGTGGACAATAATTTGTATGAATATGAAAGTCCCCATTAAATCGCATAGTTACTAGCTCCTTTTTATGTTTATTGTAACATTTTTTTTAAAAATTTTATCATACTTAAACAATCACTTGAACGTATTGAAAGTGTATTGTGTTTCATGATAAAATGGTTAAAATTAACTAATGACTTAATGGTTAGGTTTACTAGGAGGAAGAAACTAAAATGAAGAAAAAAATAGGTTTGATCATAGGAGGGATTTTATTAATGAGTAGTTTAACAGGTTGTGCCACAAAAAATAAAGCAGAGATTGAACAAAGTTTTGATAAAGTATTAGCGATGTATCCAACTAAAAATCTAGAAGACTTCTACGATATGGAAGGTTACCGAGACAGTGAATTTGATAAAAATGACAAAGGTGTTTGGGTATTAAATTCAAGCATGTCGATAAGTAAGTCAGAAGACAGTGGACTAGTTACAGAAGGTATGATTGTAAGAATAAATCGAAATACAAAAAAAATAAAGGGGAAATATTACACTATGACAGCATGGAATGACTTGAGTAAGCCTGTTGAAGAGAAAGAATATCCTGTAGTATATACCAAGGATGGCTTTCAACTTGAGGAAAGTATTTCGAATAACAATAACGTAGCAGAAAAAATAAAAAAATTCCAGTTTTTTGTTCAATATGCTAATTTTAAAAAATTGAATACTTATAAGAATATGAAAAAAATGTATAATCCTGAAGTCCCTATATATGAGTTGGAATATGAACTAACTAATGAAGATAAAAACGTTCAAGCTTTAAGGGAAAAATATGATATTCCTACAGATAAAGCACCGACATTATTGTTAAAAGGACGAGGTGATTTAGATGGAAGCTCAGTAGGGTATAAACAATTAGAATTTACATTCGATAAACAAATCGACGTCTTTTTTAATGATTCTATTAATTTTCAACCAGTATCTAGGGGGGATTTAATTAATGAGTGATTATGAGGTTAAGGATAAGGGAATTCAGTCAAATACAGAAGAAACTAGTGCAGTATCAGCAATTTCTTATGAAATAGAGAATGCCTTAGTTAACGACGTGTCAGTTCCAAAAGTTAAAACTCAAATAAAAAACTTTCAAAATGAAGGAAATCAATTGGTGAATCAAGCTAAGAAATCCTTTCAAAATACATCTGATAAATTAGATAAAATGTAATAGGTTGTATCATATTTAACTGAGTTCAATTATGGATTGTTAAATTAAAAATCAACAAGTATCATGCAATTATTAATGGCTTTTAAACCAATACTTATACTCATTTTACAACGAACCGCGAGGGAAAAAGGTAAACTTAAATGCCTTTTTTATTGACGATAGCATTACATTCATGCTATTGTATATAAAACAAACACTTTATCGAAGTAAAGTGGTAATATAGTGAAGTGACGGGAGGGGATGCTTTGTTTTTACCTGAAGGTAGTCAAGATGAGATCGGATTGTCTTTAGATAACACAGCAAAAGCAATTGAATTATTTAGAAAGGTTGCAACAAAGCGTGGATTTAAAGCTATTTCTACTCCAGTTGTTGAATATGCGACAACGTTTACTAATGCACATGTCGGAATGAATCTACACAGTTTGTTGAAATGGTTTAATCAAGAGGGAGACATTGAAGTTTTACGAGCGGATTGGACTACTGCTGTTGCAAGAGCGATTAGTAATCAAAAATCAGAACAGACAAAGTGGTTTTATGAAGGATCAATTTTTCGTAATGATAAAGATGGAATAGAGTCTAAACAGGCTGGCATAGAAATGATAAGAACAGAGCCTTTTTTAGGAGAAGCAGAGAGTGTATTGACAGCCGTTGCATATTTAAATGAACTTGAGATATCAAATTATCTGATTGAGTTAGGTCATACAGGTATTTTCGAAGAATTAACGGCATCACTTAAATTAGATCCAAAAACAGAAAATCGTTTATTAGATGCGATGCACGACAAGCGCAGAGATATCGTTTATGAAATTGCTTTAAACTGTGGTTCCATACAACAGGCTGAACAATTGACTGATTTGATCGATGCATATGGAACTGTTAGTGAATTGGAAAAATATCAATCTATTTGGAACAACAATCAACGATTAACGAACATATTTAATCACTTAACTGAATTAGCTAGCGTAATTGAATCTATTGGTGGTGGTGAAGTGCTGCTTGATTTAGGCAGAGTGAAGAATTTGCCATATTATTGTGGCATCATGTTTAGAGGTTATTTAACTGAGAAGGGAGAAAGTTGCTTTTCTGGGGGACGATACGATAAATTATACGAACAATTTGATGAACAAGTTTCTGCGGTAGGATTGGCGTTTGATCTTGATGTATTATCCACACAGTTCAAAAATAATCAACGAACAGAAAGTATTTGTATCGTGGCTTCAAAAGATACCCATGTACAAGCGGAACAACTACGCAATCAGTATAGTAACGCCAATATAGATATTCAATATGAAATAAAGGATAAAGAGATGTATAATAAAATAATTAATCTGAATAAGTAGAAAATCAATAGCGATTAGGTGATAAAAGATGAAACCAATTATTGCATTAACAAAGGGTAGATTAGAAAATCAATTTATTGAATTTTTGGAATCTTTGGATTATGAAGTAGACCCTATTTTAAAAAAAGGTAGGAAATTACGGATTGAAACAGAAATTTTTGAATTTATTTTTGCTAAAGGGCCAGATGTCGCGACTTATGTAGAACATGGAATTGCTGATTTAGGAATTGTTGGTGGTGATATTCTCGCGGAGTTTCACCCAGATGTATTCAATTTATTCCCATTACCATTTGGACATTGTAGAATGGCGGTAGCAACTGAAAAGGGCAAGGTTTGGTCTAACAAAAAGAAGAAGATTGCTAGTAAATACACCGGTATAACAAAAGAATATTTTAGAAATAAAGATGAATCGGTAGACATTATTAAATTAGAGGGATCGGTAGAATTAGCACCTATATTAGGCTTAGCCGATGGAATTGTAGATATTGTTGAAACCGGAACAACATTGAAAGAAAATGGTTTAGTTGTGCAGGAGGAGTTTTTTTCTTTTAGTGCTAGGTGTATTGCAAATCGATCTTCATTAAAAATAAAACGAGATGTGCTTTCACCAATTATTGCATCGTTCCAAAAACAGGAGGACTATGTATGATCCCAACATATAAACGGGCTGACTTTCAAAAAAAATTTATTACAAATACACAAGTAAGCCAAGCAGATGATCAATATTATCAAGTGGCAAAAGAAGTCATTCATGCCATTCGTCAACAAGGTGATGAAGCGTTAAAAAAATATGTTAAAAAATTTGATCACTTTATACCAGAGAATTGGTATGTTTCTGAAGATGAAAAGAAACAAGCTTGGGAGAAAGTAGATCAAAAAACGATTGATGCACTTCAACGTGCAGCTGAAAACATTCAAGCTTTTCATGAGAAACAACTTCAAGGTTCTCGTATGATGCAAAGTGACGATAACATTATTTCTGGTCAATTATTTCGACCAATCGAGCGTGTAGGAATTTATGTTCCAGGGGGGACAGCATGCTATCCTTCATCCGTATTAATGAATGCGATCCCAGCAGTGCTTGCAGGTGTCGAGGAGATAATTATGGTAACACCAACCAGAGATGGAGAGATGATTGCACCTATTTTATCTGTGGCAGCAGATATTGCAGGGGTAAGCAAAATTTACAAAATTGGTGGCATTCAAGCCGTTGCTGCCTTAGCTTATGGAACAGAATCGATTCCTAGTGTAGATAAAATAGTTGGTCCTGGTAATGCCTATGTAGCTGCTGCAAAAGCGCTTGTTTATGGTGATGTTGGGATAGATATGATTGCAGGACCATCTGAAGTAGCAATTATAGCAGATGATTCAGCTGAACCAAGTTTTGTTGCAGCAGACCTAATTGCGCAAGCAGAACATGATATTAATGCTAGAGCGTGTTTATTTACCACTTCTGAGCAATTAATCAAAGAAACACAAATAGAAGTTCAACAACAATGCAAAACCCTTCCAAGAAAAAATATCGCCAAAGCTGCGTTAATGAATCAAGGTGCGTTCGTTCTTTGTAAAGACTTGAATGAAGCATTTGATTTATCCAATCAATTTGCTCCTGAGCACTTAGAAATTCATTTAGACAATGCGTTGTCTTACCTAGGAAAGATTAAACACGCAGGATCCGTATTTTTAGGGCATTATACACCAGAGCCCGTTGGAGATTATTATGCTGGTCCTAATCATGTTTTACCAACATCAGGAACAGCTCGATTTTCTTCTGGACTTTCTGTAGATGATTTTATAAAGAAAACAACATTTATTTATTATACAAAGGATGCTTTAGCAGAAGCGTCAAACGATATTATTACCATTGCAAATGAAGAGGCATTGACAGGACACGCAAGTGCAGTAGCGAAGCGGATCAATAAGAAATGAGGGTAGTTCAAATGAGAACAGCAAATAAAGCAAGAAAAACAAATGAAACAGCCATTGAAGTATCAGTTAATTTAGATAATCCCAAACAAGTTTCCATCACAACAGGAGTTGGCTTTCTTAATCATATGTTAGAGTTATTTGCCAGACATGGGCGGATTGGATTGATCGTGAATGCAGATGGTGATTTGCACATAGACAGTCATCATACCGTTGAAGACGTTGCAATCGTCATTGGGCAAGTAATTAGAGAAGCATTAGGTGACAAAAAACAAATCACACGATATGGTACCGCATATGTTCCTATGGATGAATCATTAGGATTTGTCTCTTTAGATATTAGCGGTCGCCCATACCTCGTATTAGATGCAACGTTTGAGAATCAAAGGTTAGGAGATTTTGATACAGAGCTTGTTCGAGAATTTTTACAAGCATTTGCAGTTCAAGCTGGTATTACTTTACATGCCCGGATTCTTTATGGATTAAATACACATCATAAAATTGAGGCGATTTTTAAAGCACTAGGGCGAGCCTTAGCACAAGCGATTAAAATTGACCCATCTATTGAAGGAGTTAATTCTACCAAGGGGTTAATTGAATGATTGCTATAGTAAATTATGGAATGGGGAATACAGCAAGTGTAAAAACTGCTTTTAGTGCTTTAGGATATGAGGTTACGATAACAGATGATCCAATACAACTACAAAAAGCGTCGCATATTATCTTGCCAGGAGTTGGCTCGTTCCAAGCAGCAATGGAAGAAATAGAAAAAAGAAACTTAAGAGATATATTAATAGAATTAGCAAAAGAGAAACCGTTTTTAGGTATTTGTTTAGGGATGCAATTACTTTTTACAGAAGGTTATGAGGGTAGTTATACAAAAGGACTAGATTTAATCCCTGGTAGTGTCAAGAAAATAAAAACATCTTATTTATTGCCTCATATAGGATGGAATGCGTTGAATATAGCAAAGGATGATGTTGCTTTTTCTCATTTTCAAGATCAGCACGTTTATTTTGTTCATTCATTTATGGTTCAAACCAATGCGGATTATGTTGTGGCAACAGCAGAGTATGGACCTGATATCACTGCTATTGTAAAAAAAGATAATATATACGGGATACAATTTCACCCTGAAAAAAGTGGAGAAGTTGGAAAAATCATTTTACAAGTATTCTTAAAAGAGGTGACAAAATGATAATAATACCTGCAATCGATTTAATTGAAGGAAAGTGTGTTCGGCTATATCAAGGTGATTTTAATAAAACAGAACAAGTTGCTAATGATCCAATCGAACAATTAAACACTTTTATCGCAGATGGGGCTAAAATGATTCATATTGTAGATTTAGATGGGGCGCGTGAAGGAGAACAAAATCGACAATATAAGCTAATCGAAAAATTATGTAATATGGCTACTGTTCCTGTGCAAGTAGGGGGAGGAATTCGATCAATAAAAACGATGGAAAAGCTAATAGAGGCTGGCGCAGATCGTTTAGTGCTCGGTACAGCAGCAATTGAAAATGCTTCTTTTTTAAAAGAAGCATTGGCGAAATACGCTTCACAGATCGTGATTGGAATTGATGCAAAAGATGGGAAAGTAGCTACGCACGGTTGGGAAACAGTATCAGAAATTGATGCGATAAGTTTTGCTAAAGAGATGGAGCAATTCGGTGTACAAACGATTGTTTATACCGATATCTCAAAGGATGGGACGATGTCAGGACCAAATATTGATGGATTAAGGGAGATGCATGAAGCAGTTACCTGTACGATTGTAGCGTCAGGAGGGATTAAAGACGATAGTGATATTAATGCGTTAGAAAAAATCGGAATTAAAGAAGCGATTGTAGGAAAAGCGATTTATCAAGGAAAAGTAACCTTGAAGGGAGTAACTTTATGATTGCAAAACGGATTATTCCATGTTTAGATGTCAAAGAAGGAAGAGTAGTAAAGGGGACAAATTTTGTTGGTTTAAGAGAATTAGGTGATCCTGTAGCGATGGCAGAGACATATTCTAAAGCCGGTGCGGATGAAATAGTTTTCTTAGACATTTCTGCCACGAATGAAGGTCGACAAACAATGATTGATATTGTTCGAGAGACAGCAGAAAATGTTTTTGTCCCATTTACCGTTGGTGGTGGAGTGAGAATGATTGATGATGTGACACGATTACTGCAAGCCGGAGCAGATAAAGTAGGGATTAATTCAGCAGCAGTACATAATCCAGAGTTAATCACAACCGCTTCCTCTCGTTTTGGTTCACAATGTATTGTTGTCGCAATCGATGCGAAAAAAATTAAAGGTAGCTGGCATGTGATGACACATGGCGGCTCGAGAGATAGCGAATTAGATGCAGTAGAATGGGCGAAAGAAGTAGAAAAACGTGGTGCTGGAGAGATTCTATTAACAAGTGTTGATACCGATGGGGTGAAAAACGGGTTTGATCTCGCTTTAATGAAAGCAATTGTAGATGCGGTAAGAATACCTATCATAGCTTCAGGTGGTGTGGGACATCCTGATCATTTTCTTGAAGTATTTCAAGCAACAGATGTGTCAGCTGGATTAGCGGCTTCGATTTTCCATGAAAATACTTTTACCATTGCAGAAGTGAAAGAAAGCTGTAAAGCACAAGGGGTGAATATACGTGAAGCCTGATTTTTCAAAAGGATTGTTACCCGCAATTATTATTGATGCAAAGTCTAAAGATGTACTGATGCTAGCATACATGAATGAGGAATCCTACAACAAAACATTAGAAACGAATCAAACATGGTTTTATTCTCGTACCAGAAAGGGGTTGTGGCATAAAGGTGCTACTTCTGGAAATACGCAAGATGTTGTATCTATTGCACTCGACTGCGACCAAGATAGTATTTTAATTTATGTAGAGCCGAATGGCCCTGCTTGTCACACAGGCGAGGAGTCATGTTTTTTTAAACTAGTTTATCAACATCAGGACACTGAGTCAGCAAATGCGTTGAATGTGATGGAAGCTATCATGTCAGAGATTGAAGAAAAAAAGGAACATCGGATAAAAAATTCGTATACTAGCTACTTGTTTAATAAAGGGATTGATAAAATATCCAAAAAAGTTATTGAGGAAGCGGGAGAAGTTGTTCTAGCGGCAAAAAATCAAAATCCTGAAGAAGTTGTACTTGAAGTAAGTGATTTAATCTATCATACATTCGTATTAATAAGTGAACAAGGCGTTTCACTAGACCAAGTAAAAAAAGAACTTGCTAGACGTACTTTTAAAAAAGGAAATAGTAAGGGAGACAGACCAGAAATCAAGAAGTGGTAAAACTTCGTGATTTTTTGCTCGCTCACGCAGGGCGAACAAAAAGAGGGAGGGCTTTTTATAAACTCTCCTCCCTTTTACACACCACCAGTAATTTAGAAAGAAATATTTTATTTTGCCAATGTATTGTTAATAGACTGTAAAACATTTTCTAAGTTTAAAATGGAAGATATTTCAATTACTTTCGAACCGTTATAGCTATTTTTAGTAAGTACATTATCTTCGTTCACCCAAATAGCTTCTAAACCAGCATCAATAGCACCTACAATATCGTTTCCCCATGAATCACCTACATATATGGATTCGACATTTCTCATACCTAATTCATTTAAAACGTAATGGAATGACTTAGGATCTGGCTTTTCATAGCCAATTTCGTCAGATATAAAGATTTGATTAGAACTTATAGCATCATTAAGCTTCATTTTTTCAATCTTTTGTTTCTGTTCTGTTATTTTACCGTTAGTTAATATACCTACTTTGTAATTTTTCTGTAGGGAAAGAAGCATATTATTAATTCGTGAATCAGGAATAATACGATCTATGAGATTATGGAAGAATTCATCAAAATAATTTTGCGCTTCATCCACACTAACTGTTATTTGGAAATCTTTCATCGTTTTAATAAGTCGTTGTTGTCGGAGCTCATCTAGAGTTATTAACTGTTGAGTATGTAGCCCCCATAATTCTTTATCATATTTTCTATATAAACCAATAAAAGAATCATACTCTAAGTTCTTGGTTAAATTAGATGAATTAAAAATCTCAATATTAGCTTGTTCCCAATAAAAACTAAACGGTAACAATGTATTATCCAAATCAAGTAATACTAATTTTTTCAAACTTATCCCTCCATTAACATTAAATATTCATTATGACTCTAAACTTCGTTAATTACTTTTTATTTCTTCATTAGACTGTTCGTACTTAAGCCATAGAATAGAAAATAGCATTAATAATAAACCTACTATTTTAACAAGGTTTGGAAGTGGTCCCCAAATAGTCCATGTTAGAATCATAGCTACAGGAAGCTCAGTAGTCGTTAATGTTCCCATAACAGCAGATGATATCTTTTTGGCGGCATATGCCATGAGTTCAAATGTTAGCACTTGGCCAAGAATGGCAGTTATTAAACCATAAATTAGTGCATCTTTTGTAAATACGGTTAGTTCTTCTATTCTGAATATACAAACTATGCCTACTAAAATTGTAGCTACAAAAAAAATAAACAATTTAGTTATAGGATGATCTGAAATCTTTTGTAGACTGAATAAGTATGTAGCAAAGGATGCTCCAGCAGATATCCCATAAATTAACCCAGCTACTGTAATATTTTCTGTGGTTCCTCCAATTAATAAAATAGTCCCAACCCATATTAACAATACAGCCAAAACATTCTTTGTAAATATAATTTCTTTATTAAGAATAACTCCAAGTATGAGTAAAATCCATGGATATTGAAATAAACCTAATGAAGCTATACTAGGATCAGTTAATTGAATGGATGAATAGTAAAAAAGACCAGTTAAAACGGTTGTAATTGCAGCTAGCCAGTTATAAGGGTTAGTAATAAAAGATTTACTATTACCTGTAATTGCTTTATTTTTCTTCTTGAAGATTAAATATCTTACACTAAACCATAAAAGAGCAAAGACAAATTGATAAATTAGTAAATCAAATGTAGTAACGCCCTTGTTATGGGCAGCTTTTACAACAACAGAGTTTACCCCATAGACACTTCTTGCTACTAATGCTACCGTAGCTCCTAAGTTACTAATTTTTCTCATTTACTAAACTCCTCACGTAATAATGGTAGAGTCAACTCTGTGATGCCTGATCCAAGTAGTTTAGTTTCTGGTGAATCTATATCAATCCATCTATAGGAATGGATTTCTGTATCTGGGGTAGGTTCTCCCATCACTTCTGTAAGAAATAGTGTAATGGTTAATGGTTCTGCTTCAAACATAGAACATGAGATAAAACAATTAATTTTGTATTTGGTGTGATAATTTCAAAGAAACAATCTATTCCAAATATAATATTATTTTCATAACAATCGAAAACTTAATATCCACATTTCTAAACTTATGAAAGGTAGATAAACTTGCCAACGTTCCCTAGATGTTCAGCATTAGTGGTCAAAATTTCACTGCCTTCATCGAGCTTCATTCCCCATACTATTACGTTAATGGCTTTAGTTTTATTACTAGTAATAGCAATTCCATCTACATTTGCTCCTATCATAAAGGATACTAATTCCCTTAATAATCCCAGTTTATCTTGGAATGATGAACGTTCTCCTTATTAGCTCGACTAGTAAATAATTCTCTTTGGATATTCAAAGATAACGTCCTAAAGGAATCTTTTTTTGAATAGTATGGTTAATTTTTAATCCTCCCTTTATAGAAATATTAATTTAGTAAAAAATATGGCAACATCCATATTTTAGCATAGATTTGGATTGTTTTGTTAAATATATTGTTAAAATTATTAATTATTGAATAAATCCGGAAAAGAAAAGCACGAGATGGGGTTCCTATAGCGTTTGTTCCAAAACGTTGGAAGAAACAGGTCTATAATGAAGGGGTAACAATAAATCGACATTATTATGAAATGGCTTCCTTAAGGACAGAGAAAAGCACTAACTCAACGACTTACATGGATATGAAATAATCTTGATGCTCTTGAAGGGGCAAACATTGAAAAATCTAAACTAAGACTGGATCGCTTAGAAAAGATACTCCAGAAAAAGTACGAAATTTCAGTTAATTCTTGTATAATATGTTACCCAAGGTAAAGTTTACTGATCTCTTAATGGAGGTGACTCACTGGGAAGGTTCTAATAAAATGTTGGTGCATGCTTTCACCAATGTACATCCAAAGGGAAGAGGAAAAACCTATTTTGATGGCTTTACTTATGGCAATAGCAACAAGTATTGGTTTGACTAAAATGGCAGATGCTATAACTGGTATTGCTTATTACCAAATGGCTAATGCTGCTCAGTGGAGTTTGTGTGATCCTTGCATGCTGAAACAAATGGTTCACTGATTATAAGGAAGTTAGGTTCATATGCAAGGTAAAATAAATTAGTCTCTAATTTATGAGATGCCTTACTAAAATACATGTCACCTTTAGGATGGGAGTATATTCATTTTTTTGGCGAATAAACCTTTGATATGACTGAAATAACAAGCTTAAATTTTCTACGACCTCTCAACCGATAAAATGAAAGCCATAATCCCTTAACGTAGGGAATAGGATTCCTTTATGTCGAATTTTGCTTAGCGTATGTTTTACACGTTTTGTTGGTAGCAGACCAATAGTCTTTAATAAATTCATCTCTGCCTGATCTCGCACGATCTTTTAAATATTCTTCCTCATTCTTTTTATAAAAATCCTGATGATACGTTTCTGCAGGATAGAACGTAGAAGCTGGCAACACCTCTGTAACGATCGCTTGTTTAAATTTATTCGATTTATGTAATGCCTCTTTCGATAACATTGCTAATTGTTTTTGTTCGTCGTTATGATAAAAAATTGCAGTTCGATATTGTTTACCACGATCATGAAATTGGCCGTCTGGATCAGTTGGATCAATTTGTGGCCAATATAGATCAAGTATTTGCTGGTAATTTATTATTTCCGAATTATACGTGATTTGAACTGCTTCATAATGACCTGATTCACCAGATTTGACTTGTTCATAAGTCGGGTTTTCTATATGTCCACCGGTATATCCTGAAACTACCTCATGCACGCCATCCCATTGATCAAATGGCTTCACCATACACCAAAAACATCCACCAGCAAATGTTGCTATCGCTTTTGTCATTAAAAGACTCCCCCTTTATTACTGTAATGTTTAATGTACCGAAAAACCGTAATTTTGTCCATTTCAATGAATAGATTTCCCCTTTAAAACGAAATCTAACGAAAAAGGTGGTGAACCATTTGACACAACAAAAAAATAATCGAAACATTCGCCAAAAGAAGGCTGGAGTTAATCCTCAAGGTCTAACGGAAGAAAAAGCAGATCAACAACCATTCTCCCAATTAGAAGCAAAAGCAAAAAAAGATAACACAAAACGATAACAAGTATATATTTTTTAGATGAATAAGCTAATTATAAGTTATGCTACAAAGAGATCACTAAGTGAATTTTTAGTGATCTTTTCACATTTCAAAATTATTCTGATTGAAATAGGTTGTACAATCTTAGCGATTAGTAATAGAATAGTAATAATAAATTACTATTTTGAGAATTAAAAAAGCAAGGGGACATCCAATATGACAGAACATAGTATAGCATTATCGAAAACTACGTCAAAAAAAGAAAAGCCAAATCCAGCTGAGTTAACGTTTGGAGAAAAATTTACAGATCACATGTTTATTTTAGACTATGACCAGGACAAGGGATGGTATGATCCTAGAATCGTTCCATATCAACCAATATCTGTTGATCCAGCAGCAATGGTTTATCATTATGGTCAAACCGTTTTTGAAGGATTAAAAGCCTATTTAACAGATGGTGGCGATGTGAACTTGTTTCGTCCAGAAAAAAACATTAACCGATTGAATCGTTCTAATGCACGCATGTGTATTCCTGCTATTGATGAAAATCTTGCACTACAAGCAATTAAACAATTGGTTGCACTGGATGCTGAATGGGTACCAAATCTATCAGGTACATCACTATACATTAGACCATTTGTTATTGCGACAGAACCTTATCTAGGTATTGCACCTTCTAAACAATACAAGTTCATTATTATTCTTTCACCAGTAGGCGCTTACTATAAGGAAGGTATAAACCCTGTTAAAATTGCTGTTGAGAATGAATATGTCCGAGCTGTTAAAGGTGGTACTGGCGAAGCAAAAACAGCTGGGAATTATGCATCTAGCTTAAAAGCACACGAAATTGTAGAAGCGCAAGGATTCTCACAGGTCCTGTGGTTAGATGGCTTAGAGAAAAAATATATTGAAGAAGTCGGCAGTATGAATGTCTTTTTCAAGATTGATGGAGAAATTATCACTCCAGCTTTAAACGGAAGTATTCTTGAAGGGGTAACACGTAACTCTGTGATTCAATTGCTTAAATATTGGAATGTGCCAGTCATAGAACGGGCAATAGCAATGGATGAGATTTATCAAGCGCATCGAGCTGGAAAATTAGAAGAAGCATTTGGAACTGGTACAGCAGCTGTAATTTCTCCAATTGGTACGCTAGCATGGAATAAAGAAATACTAGAGATCAACAACAATAAAACAGGTGACATTTCTAAAAAACTTTATGATACATTAACAGGAATTCAATATGGGAAACAAGAAGATGTCTTTGATTGGGTGATTCAACTGTAAGTTATAAATATACTGAGTTTTCTATCAATTTCATTGACTTTTTTATCATTCTAAAGCATACTATTAAGTAATTATATATCATTAAAAGCTGTGATGAGGATTAGTAAATAATTAAGCGATGACAGAGAATGGGATCCATAGGCTGAAAGATCCTACATGTACGTCTTTTTATTGAACCTGCCTCAGAGCTAAGAAGCATAAACTTCATTCGCTACCCCAGCGTTATGGGTGAGGTGGGCAAGTGATACTTGTCAAACAAAGGTGGTACCGCGGATCAAATCTTTTTCGTCCTTTACAGTAACTTGTATTGGGTGGAAAAGATTTTTTTATACATAAATATAAATAGAAGTAAGAAGAGGCGAACGACATGGCAAACAAGCGAGTAGTAATTAAAATTGGGAGTAGTTCACTGACAGAGCAAGATGGTAGTTTAAGTTTAAACAAACTGCAAGAGCATACAAGCGCGATTGCTGCATTAATGAAACAAGGGGAAGAAGTGATTTTAATATCATCTGGTGCAATATCAGCTGGGTTTAGAGATCTCGGTTATTCCAGTCGTCCTGTTACTGTATCTGGTAAGCAAGCTGCGGCTGCTGTCGGTCAAGGGTTACTAATTGAAGCATATGCTGAAGCATTCAAAACATATGGTATCGTTAGTGCACAATTACTTGTGACTAGAGATGTGTTTGTTCATCACCAGCAGTTTACTAATGTATATCAAACGATTAATGAGTTATTAAAGCGCTCCGTTATTCCAATTATTAATGAAAATGATTCGGTTGCCATTGAGGAATTAACATTTGGGGATAATGACATGTTATCAGCACTCATCAGTGGCTTAGTTAATGCTGATTATTTAATTATGATAACGGATATTAATGGCTTGTATAGTGAGAATCCAACTGATAACCCAGATGCAATTCGTTACAATCAATTGGAGCATGTTTCCGATGATTTAATTAGTCAAACAAGTCAGAAGTCTAGCTCAAAAGTTGGCACTGGCGGGATGAAATCAAAATTATTAGCTGCACAAACGGCTCTATCATTGGGTGTTCATGCTTTTGTTGGTGTTGGGCAGGGGGAAAATAAATTTATCGACATTTTAAATGGAAGTGGTGACGGTACTTACATTGGGAATCATCAAACACGGCACGTTAGAAAAGAAAAGCAGTGGATTGCTTTTCACTCGAATGTTAAAGGCCAGATAGTGATTGATCAAGGTGCGAAAGAGGCTTTGCTAAACAAGGGAAAGAGCTTACTTCCAGCAGGCATTGTTTCGGTTATTGGTGAGTTTAACTTAAATGATGTAGTAGAAATATTATTTCAAGAAAATGTTATTGCAAAAGGAAAGGTCAATTATAGCGCTTCAGAAATTGATCAAATTAAAGGAATGCGTAGTTTAAACGCAATGCATATGACAAACCAGCAGAAATCTGAAGTAATTCATCGCGATCATTTAGTATTAACTTTACAGGGGGTATGAAAAATGAATGATCTTTTTACTATTGCGGAAAAGGCAAAAGGCACAACAATTCAGTTAAGTAAGACAACAACAGAACAAAAAAACAAAGCAATTCAGTTGATTGCTGATGCATTATTGAATCAGCAAACGTACATCATGAAAGAAAATGAAAAAGATATTATCGTAGCAAAAGAAAAAGGCATTTCTGAAGCAATTATTGATCGAATTCGCTTAGATGAACAAAGGATTGAAGGAATGACTGAATCATTGCAGCAACTGATTCAATTAGATGATCCGATTGGTAAGATTCAAGAAGACTGGGAACGACCAAATGGTTTAGCAATCAAAAAAGTAACGGTTCCTATTGGTGTTATTGGTATCATCTATGAAGCTAGGCCAAATGTTACCGTAGATGCTGCTAGCCTTTGTTTGAAAACAGGAAATGCCGTACTATTACGAGGTAGTTCTTCTGCTATTCATTCAAATATTGCCTTAGTTCATGTGATTCAAGAAGCATTATCTCATTCTGAACTACCCGTTGACGCTGTTCAATTAGTCGAAGATACGAGTCGTGCTACCGCAGAGAAGATGTTTCGTTTAAACACCTATTTGGATGTGTTAATCCCAAGAGGAAGTAAAAAATTAATAGACACGGTTGTTGAAAAATCTTCTGTCCCTGTGTTAGAAACAGGTGCTGGTAATTGTCATCTTTTTATTGATCAAACGGCTGATGTAAAGATGGCTATCGAGATTGCCATTAATGCAAAAACACAAAGACCATCTGTATGTAATGCAATTGAAACGATTTTGGTGGCTAAACAATGGTATAAGCAGTACGGTGATCAATTGATTCATGAGCTAGAAGAGCATGATGTGACAATGCATGTAGATGAAACGGTTGCATCTCATCATGAGGAGTTACCATTAGCTACGGAAGAAGATTGGCATACAGAGTATTTAGACACAACTGTAGCCATTAAAACTGTAGAAAATGTAGACGAGGCAATCAGCCACATCAACCGTTACGGAACCAAGCATTCAGAAGCAATTATTTCTGAAACCAATCAACATGTCGTTCAGTTTTTGAATGAGGTCGATGCTGCATGTGTCTATCATAATGCTTCTACTCGATTTACGGATGGTTTCGAATTTGGTTTCGGGGCAGAAATTGGTATTAGCACGCAAAAATTACATGCGAGAGGACCAATGGGGCTGCAAGCACTAACTTCAACAAAATACACCCTACACGGAAATGGACAAATTAAATAATTCTAGATGAAAGAATGAATCATTTACGTTACAATAGATATGGATTTTTCATTCTAAATGCAATGTAATAAATAAAGGAGAGAAACACATTGAACAAAACACTAATATTCGGGCACAAAAATCCAGATACAGATACGATTACAGCAGCACTTGCTTATGCTTATTTAAAAAAACAACTAGGTGAAGATGTAGAAGCTGTACGACTAGGTGAAGTAAACAATGAAACACAGTTTGCTCTAGATTATTTCAACGTGGAAGCACCTAGATATGTAGAAACTGTTGCAAATGAAGTAGATACAGTTATTTTAGTTGACCACAATGAACGTCAACAAAGCGTAGATGATATTGAAAAAGTTCAAGTAAAAGAAGTAATTGACCATCATCGAATTGCAAACTTTGAAACGAATGATCCGGTATATTACCGTGCTGAGCCTGTTGGATGTACGGCTACTATTTTAAATAAATTATTTAAAGAGCATCAGGTTACTGTTCCGAAAGAAATTGCAGGATTAATGTTATCAGCGATTATTTCAGACTCTCTATTATTTAAATCGCCAACTTGTACAGAAGAAGATATTCAAGCTGCAAAAGAATTAGCTGCTATCGCAGAGGTTGATGCTCAAGTGTACGGTTTAGATATGCTTAAAGCAGGAGCTGATTTAAGCGATAAAACGATTAAAGAATTAATTTCATTAGATGCAAAAGAATTTAACATGGCTGGACATGTAGTCGAAGTTGCTCAAGTCAATACTGTCGATACGAATGAAGTATTAGCAAAACAAACAGAACTTGAGTTAGCAATACAAGAAGTAATCGCTAAAAAGGACCTTTCCTTATTCGCGTTTGTTGTAACGGATATTTTAAATAACGATTCTGTTATTCTCGCATTAGGAGATAAACAAGAAGAAGTAGAAAAGGCGTTTAATGTGTCATTAAATAACAATCAAGCACTATTAAAAGGTGTGGTTTCACGTAAGAAACAGATTGTTCCGAATATCCAAGAAGTATTAGCATAATTTGAGAAACACAAATGAATTTTTATTTTCGAGAAGTTCGTATATTTGCACAGTTATAGTTTCAATTTTTACAAAGTAGACGAACCTTAATTTTTCTTTTTTGAATTTAAGGTTCGTCTTTTAATAATTATTAGTGGTAGCGTCAGGAAAATGCCGTTTTACAACGATAAGGAAATTCCAAATTAAAAAGCCCAAGTTTTCTACGAATTAAAATAGAGAAATTGAGCTTTTCACTTACTTCATTTATTTATTGCATTCATTAACTGGAAGAAGTATTCAGGTTTATGAGTCTTATTTAGGTTATACCATGAATGTAACGCATCTGGTGTTAATACCTCTATTTTTTTTAGTACCTCCATTGCAAATTCCAGAGGAGCTATTCCTGGTGCAGTAATTAAATTCGCATCAGATACCACAGATCCCATCTCATAGAACTTTTCTCCTTTATAATTAGGACATACCATTTTAGTATATTCCAAGTTATTACTTGTATGCTTTCTAGTATCCAAGTATCCCATATTCGCGAGCCCCTCAGTTGCTCCACAAATTGCGGCAACAATAGTGCCAATCCTTAAAGCTTGTCCAATTCTTTCCAAGATAGGTTGGTGAATTTCTTCACTCCAAGTAGTCCCTCCTGGTAAAATTAAAAGATCTTTACTTTTAAGCGTACATTCATCAAGGGAAATATCTGGTTTTATGCTCAGTCCTCCCATAGTAGTAATCGTTTCTTTATTAGCTCCTACTGTAATTACTTTTAAAGCCGCTAAATCTTTTTTGAAATATCTTCCTGAGTTTAGTTCAGCAATTAAATAACCATATTCCCAGTCCGACATTGAATTAAATACATATAGAAAAACTTTTTTCGTTTGCATCCAAATAACACTCCAATCACAATTGATATTGCTATTATAATATAACTTCCCTGACAGTTAACGTCAGGGAAGTTATCAAACTTGATGAAATTTTATTAATTCCGACAGAACTTCAACAAGTCTTTTCTTAAGACTTATTGGCTCAATAACTTTAATAGATTTATTATACGGTAAAAGTAAATAAGGTACATATGTATGTATTATATCTTTTTTAAGAAGAAAAACTGCTTGATTTGAATTACGTTCTTGTAAATAATGTCCTAAAAACCAATGTTGGCAAATATCAGCTAATACACTTTTGTCCCCATTAATAACTAAAGAAATAATCCCTTCCTTATCTTCTATAGTTGGAAGAAGATTTTTCATAAAAAAGTCACGAGCTGAAAAGTTTTCTGGCCGGTTAAACTTATTTTCGGTTGGCACTAGACTTTCCATTCGATCTACTCTAAAACTACGGATATCATTTCTAAGATGACAAAATCCAATCACATACCACTTATTATTCCAATAAATAATTCTATATGGATTGACCAATCTATAGTTTAATTGCTTTTCGTCACTTCTATGGTAACGCATTTTTACTGAGTAGCCATCAGCTATGGCTTGCTTAAACTCCTTCAAAAAAGGTTCCATAGAGAGTGAACGTAATCGACTTATTACTTCAAGGCTAGTTAATTGTTGGTTTACCTTTGTTTCTTGCTCTTGATTTGAGTATTTACTTAGTTTTGAAATGGCCCTATTTAATGCTTCACCTCCATAATATCCGGCTTCTTCTGCAAAAACAGCAGCGTGAAATAGTGACGTTTGCTCTTCAAAATCAAAAAAAAGAGGTGCCTCAATAAAATTGTTTAATAAAGTGTATCCACCGTTATGTCCTGGTTCTGAAATTATAGGTACGCCACTTGTTGAAAGTGTATCAACATAACGATACACAGTCCTGATATTTATCTCTAACTTTTCTGAAATTTGTTTTGCAGTAATTTTTTGACCTGAACGAAGCATCCATAGAATCGCTAACACATTGTCAATTTTAGGCATATAATTCCTCCCCTGTATAAAATTTATTATTCTGATATATATTTTCTGTTTTTGGTGTAACTCATCAACTGTTCCTTTAACAAAAGAAGTTGAATATAAAAAAGGACAGGTAGTTTTAATGAAGACTTATTTCACCATATGTCACATTTAGACTGGGAACATATTAATTTGCTAGGAGAATACCATTCTTACTCGTAGAAAGTGGTCTCATTAGACTTTTTAAGACAATTAAAATTTTCTTAACGTTTTTAAAAACAGTGGTGCCTTTAGGGAAATGGGCTTAGCTTGTAAATCCGCATTTTCCTGAAGGTATCCTTACGCAGATTGCTATAGTTATGCGTTCTTCATCCAGTATTAGATCTAAACGTCTTTGTAAACAAATTCTCGATATTTAATAAAACCATTCCTTTTGTAAAAATTCTTTGCTATTTCGTTATTGAACCAATAATCTAATTCAATCTTGTTAATACCATTTTCTTTCGCAATTTCAGTAATTTCGTTAATCAAAACAGTACCGTAGCCTTTATTTTTTTCACTTTCAGAGATACTTATTTGATGCACATATACCGATTTATAGGCTTTTTTAAAGGTGTTGTCTGGATAATTCTTAAATTCTATCCAAGCATAGCCTAGAGGTAGGTTGTCGTCCTCCAACAGAAGGAAAATGAATTCTTCTTTATTAATGATTTTTTGAAAGAATGTCTTAATTCCATCATAATTATATTTTTTGATGTATTCAGGATATAGATTTTCGTGTACATCGTGAACATATTTGTTCAATTTAGCGACTAATTCAAAATCGTTTGTTCTGCTAACTTTCATATTCTTTTCCCCTATATGAAAATATTCCCACAATTGAATTTTAACATACAATGACTTTGTAGATTTAAAACGTCCAAAAACTTTAATGTGTTATCACCATATAAGGGTTATTTTACTTAGTTGTCTTTTCTCATTTTCTGAAAAAAGTTAGTTGTGCTAGTTTTCTAATTTATCTGAATATGATAGTATTAATCTAACTATTTTTTTGCAGGAAGGATTCTAATGAATGATGAGCACAAAAGCAAATACGATCCAAATTAAAGATATTATTATTGCGCACCAAAATTTAAAAGATGTCGTTCAAAAAACACCTCTACAAAGAGATCCAATATTGTCTGAAAAATATCAATGTAATGTTTATTTGAAAAGAGAAGATCAACAAGTGGTTCGTTCATTTAAGATAAGAGGCGCTTATAACCTAATGCAAAGTTTATCTCAAGAAGAATTGAAAAATGGGGTAGTTTGTGCGAGTGCAGGAAATCATGCACAAGGTGTTGCATATTCTTGTAAAGCATTGAAGGTAAAGGGTAAAATTTTTATGCCGACTACGACTCCAAGACAGAAAGTAAAGCGCGTTAGTTTCTTCGGTGGAGAGTTTGTTGAAATTATTTTGATTGGTGACACCTTTGATGATGCTTACCATGAGTCGAAATCTTATTGTGACGAACATGATATGTCATTCATACATCCGTTTGATGACTATCGAACGATTGTTGGTCAAGGAACGATAGGCTTAGAAGTGTTAAATGGGATGGAAGAGCCGATATCACATATTTTCATGTCGGTTGGTGGAGGTGGACTAATCTCAGGTGTAGGCTCGTATATTAAAAATATTAGTCCTTCGACGCAAGTAGTTGGGGTAGAGCCTGCAGGAGCACCATCTATGCAACAATCTCTCATGCATAAAAAGGTAGTAAAGCTTGAGCAAGTGGATAAATTTGTAGATGGAGCAAGTGTACAGCAAGTTGGGCATTTAACCTATGAAATTGCCAAAGAAGTGATTGATGACATTGCCATTGTGCCTGAGGGGAAGGTATGTAGTACATTATTAAATTTATATAATGAAAATGCTATTGTTGCTGAACCAGCTGGAGCTATGCCAGTTGCAGCATTAGATCAATACAAAGATCAAATTAAAGGAAAGAATGTAGTCTGTGTAGTAAGTGGTGGAAATAATGATATTGATCGGATGCAAGACATTAAAGAGCGCTCCTTAATCTATGAAGGGTATAAGCATTATTTTATTGTGAATTTTCCCCAAAGAGCAGGAGCTTTGCGAGAGTTTCTAAGTGAAGTATTAGGTGAGACAGATGATATTACACGGTTTGAATATACGAAGAAGAATAATAGAGATAAAGGTCCGGTTTTAGTTGGTATTGAATTAAAACATCAAAGTGATTACCAGCCATTAATTGCACGAATGGAGCAAAACGGTTTCACTTATATTGAAATAAATAAAGATGAAGATTTATTTCATTTACTCATTTGACAAAGGAATTTTTTCCTTTGTCTTCTTTCTATGAAATAATAGCGTTGCAAATGAGAAATTGTTATAATTATAGCAGAGTAAAATGATATGTTTTGTTATGATTAACAATGAAAGGTTGGAACAATGATGCGAGTAGTTAATAATATGACTGAGTTAATAGGAGAAACACCTATTGTTAAATTAAATCGATTAGTGCCAGAAGATGCGGCCGATGTTTATGTTAAATTAGAAATGTTTAATCCTTCTAAAAGCGTTAAGGATAGAGCAGCTTATAATATGATCAAAGTTGCAGAAGAAAAAGGGGTGTTAAAACCCGGTGCAACAATTATTGAACCAACAAGTGGAAATACAGGAATCGGATTAGCAATGACAGCAGCTGCCAAAGGCTACAAAGCCATTTTGGTTATGCCTGATAATATGACAAAGGAACGAATAAATATTTTAAAAGCATACGGTGCTGATGTTGTACTAACACCAAGTGATGAAAAAATGCCAGGTGCAATTAAAAAAGCAAAGCAGTTAGTTTCAGAAATATCGAATAGCTTCATGCCACAACAGTTCGAAAATTCCGCAAACCCAGACATTCACCGAACAACAACTGCACAAGAAATTTATCAGCAAATGGACAAAAAAATTGATGCATTTGTTGCTACTGCTGGTACTGGTGGTACAATTACTGGAACAGGAGAAACATTAAAAGAACTTTTACCGGATATTTATATTATGGTAGTTGAACCTAAAGGATCTCCTGTGCTTTCTGGAGGAAAACCAGGTAAGCATAAACTAGTCGGCACTAGTCCTGGTTTTATTCCAGAAATTTTGAATACATTGATATACAATGAGATCATGCCAATTCAAGATGATGAGGCAATAAATATGTTTAAGCAACTAGGGGAGAAAGAAGGGATTTTTATTGGTCCTTCTGGAGCTGCAGCCGTTTTCGCAGCAATTGATCTTGCCAAACGATTAGGAAAAGGAAAACGTGTCGTTTGTATCGCACCAGATACAGGAGAACGATATTTGAGTATGAATTTATTTGATGAGTAAAAATAGATATGACGTTAGAACAGATACCACTAAATTAGCATTAGCTATTTTGGTGGTATTTTTCTATTGATGAAATATTTTACTATTAATTCTGCTAAATTTATTATTTAATATAATATAGAAACGTAGAAAGGTTGGTTAAAATGAAAAGAAAAAAATTATGGATTGCGATATTAGTCGTAATTATTTTAGTTGGCAGTTTCTTTGCGTTTGTAGAATTCAAAAAAAATAGTGTAGAAAATAACGTAGTTGAGTATTTAACAACAGAGAAAAACATGTCCGAGGATGAAATAGTATCTAGTAAACCCTTTATCGCTAACTTGAGTGGTAATAAAAACTTTATGGTTAGTATCAAATTAAAAAATGATGCTAAAACATATTACTATTATCAAAATGAAGATAATAAAATAATAATGGAATCTTATACGGAAGATGGAGAAGAACATGTTGTAGATGAATAAATCATATGTAAAGGGAAGTGCTTATATCAAGCATAAAGATACGTTTATTATAAGTTTTCTATTGTTTTATTTATACTTAAGTGGGTGTGGAACAAAAAATAAAATAGATTTCTATAAGGAAACGGAAAATACGGATCTATCTAAAGAAGCAATAGAAACGGTATCGATTGGTTCAAAAGAAAAGGAAGTAATAAGTGCATTCGAAAAGCCAGATTTAACGAAAAAATCAAAAAACACAAAATCCACTTACCTTATTTATGGAAACGCTTTGGAATTCAAAATAGTCGAAGGCATTGTTGAAAGATATTCTTTCACAAATAGAAAATACCAAACTGATAAAGGAATATACATCGGTAGTTCAAAAGAAGATGTGATAGAAGCATATGGAGATAGCTATTATGAAACAACGGATACAGGTGCAAATATAATCGGCTATTTTGACAAAAGCAATCAAATAAATATTGAATTTTCATTGGATAGTGATGTAATTGGCATCTTAGTAACAGGTATAAATAGAGATATTAAATAATCAATCTAAGCCTCTCTATGTTATAATAAATATAAAAAGGTAGTAGTGCGTTACACGACTATCTTTTCCAGTTTAAAGGTTGAGGATGAGGGAAAAATGACCAAAGTGAAAATGTTAGTTCAAACAAAATACAATGATCAGTTATTACGAGCAGATAAAGAATATGAGGTACCTGATGAAACAGCAAAGCGCTGGGATCAAAGCAGGCTAGCGGTAATTGTAGATGAAAAACAAGAAAACAAGGCGTCTAATTAACGCCTTGTTTTCTTGTTTATTTTATAAATTGCGTGTCGATCAAATCAGTAAAATCAGGTTTTTCTTTTAAAAACTTCAAATCAAATGAAGCATCGCCAAATGCCTGAACTTCATCTGCATTTAATTCATAGGTGAAACCAATATTCTCCCACGCACCATCAATTACCTGCTTGCTTAATTCTTGACCAGTTTCTTCTTTAATATCTTTTATCGTAATTTCTTTTGATTTTTCAGGATTATCATTAATAAAAGTAATTGCTTGTTTATGTGCATCAACAATTTTTTGAATGGTATCAAGGTCATTTTTTACTGATTCACCAGAACTTACTAGTACAGATGCAGGTAATGTTTGACCGAAAGAAATTTCATCAGCAGGAATAACGACATTAGCATTTGCTTCTTGCACTAGAACAGAAGCCCAAGGTTCAGGAGCAACTGCGATATCAACTTTACCAGATTCAAACATGGATTGATATTGTGCAGGCTTACCAGTTGAATGCACCATAGATCCGCCAATTCGTTCTGATGTAATACCTTTATCCTTCATATAGGTTTCAAATTGTACATTGTGCGTGCAACCTACACGAGGGGTGATAAATGTTTTTCCTTCAATATCCTCTAGGGTTTGAATACCACTATCCTTCCTTGCTAATACAACCGTTCCACCAGTAGAACCACCTGCAAGTATTTTTACGTCAGTACCTGTTGTATAATTGTTCATTGCTGGTCCTGGCCCAACAAGCCCAGCGTCAATTTCCCCAGTTTTTAATGCGGTCATAAAGGAAGCACCATCTGGAAATGTTTTGTATTTAATCGTTATGTTATCTCCAAGATGCTCTTGATAAAAACCTTCTGCTTTGGCAACCATAGCAGGTACGTGGTTAATATTTGGGAAATACCCAAGTGTTACCGTTTGTGTGTCATTATTATTGGTAGCTGATGAAGAGGATGTACCGCAAGCTACGAGCCCACCTAATAATACGACAAGTAAGATACTTAACATTGCTTTTTTCATTATTTTTCCCCCTTTAAATTTTTTTAGTTATACTAATCCCCAACGTTTGGCTACATTTTTTTCAATACGTTGGAAAATGAGTTGATCAACAATTGAGCCAATAATTCCAATGATTATCATTACCCCAATTACTAGACTCATGTCACCGAAGTCAGATGCATAACGAAGCGTATATCCTAATCCGGGACCTGTACTTAGTAATTCGCCAGCCATAAGTGCTCTCCAGGAAAATGCCCATGCTAGGCGCGAGCCAGTAACAATATACGGAACTGAAGCAGGGAAGATGACTCTTCTAAATAAATCTAATCCATTAGAACCCATTGTCCGCGCAGCTTTTATAAAGAGTGGTTGCACATTTTTAATACCTGTTCGGATGTTTAGCGCCATGACAAATGTTCCACCTAAAATGACAATAAAGATCACGGCTTTTTCATTTAGTCCAAACCACATAATAGCAAGTGGTAACCAGACGATGCTTGGCACACTTTGCAGGGCAAGTAGCATAGCTCCAACTGTATCATCTGCTGTTTTTGATTTAGCAATGATTACGCCAATCGTTGTCCCTAATAGAAGTGCAATACTAAGCCCAATCGCTAGACGACGAAAGCTAGCAATTAAATCGTAAACTAATGTCATATCTTTGACACCATTAAACAGTGCATGAAAAACGCTTAATGGGGAAGGGAATAGCACTTCTGACCACCAATTTAATCCTGATCCAAGACTCCAAAAACCTATTAATATAGTAAAAAACAAGATACGTTTACTGATCGTTTTCATATTACGTTTCCTCGCTTATGACTTTGTCAATCTCGCTTTTTAAATATCCCATAATCTGTGATTCAAGTTTTATCATCTGTTCTTTATATTTTTCTCTAGGCCGTGGAATATCTATTTTGATATCAGTTAAGATTATCCCAGGCTGTGTACCCATAACAATCACTCGATCAGACAATTTTATTGACTCAGTAATGCTATGTGTAATAAAGATAATCGTCTTCTTTGTATCGCGCCAAATATGTTCAAGTTGCACATGTAATCTAGAACGAGTTTGTTCATCTAAAGCACCGAATGGTTCATCCATTAATAATAAACTAGGATTCATAACTAATGCTCTAGCTATAGCGACTCTTTGCTGCATTCCGCCAGAAATTTCATGTGGGTAATGATGTGCATACTTAGATAATTGAACCATTTTTAAATATTTATTGGCTATCTCGTTGGCAGTTGTTTTGTTATGTTCTTTTTTTATAGGGAATATGACATTTTCTATGACAGATAGCCACGGAAACAGCGCTGGTTCTTGAAAAACCATGCCTCGATCTTTGCCAGGTTGGGTAATTGATTTACCTTGTACCTTAATCATTCCAGAAGTTGATGATGTTAATCCTGCTATAATGGAAAGTAAGGTAGATTTGCCACAGCCAGACGGGCCGAGAATAGAAATAAACTCTCCTTCTTCGACAGACAAATGGATATCTTTTAATACCGTACTACATTGTTTACCTGGATGGTAAAATTGCTTATTTAGTTTATCAATAGTTAAAAACATAAAACCGACACCTCATCAACAACACTAGTTAATTATTCCGATTTGTTTAATAGGAATTTAAATAAACTTTAACTTATTACATAAAACGTTGTCAATAGAAAATGCAGTATTTACTGAAAATTAGTTAAAATACCTATTAGTGTTGCTTTAAATTTATCTTTATCTTCTTGCGTTAAACGTTTTGGTCCTTTTGTTCTTATTTTTTTCTTTCTAGCTTGTGCGTGTTGATATCTTACTTCTAATAAATAATCTATATTATCTGCTGTATAGATCAATCCTTTATGGTGTAATGCAAAAGCTTTCTTTTCTAAAGCTAATGAGGCTAGGCCATAATCTTGTGTAATTACTAAATCACCCGCACGCAACATGGAAAGTATGCGATAATCAACTGCTTCACGCTCAGAATCAACATAAATAGAAATGACACCCTCTGGATCAGGATGTGTTGAGAAGTGTGCATAACTTTTAACTAAATATACAAGGATGTTTTTAGGTATCGCTACTTGAATAATTATTTCTTTTACGGGACAGGCATCTGCATCGACATATATCTTCATTTTACTCAACCTTTACTAGATAATTGTTATTTACTATTTTATCAGAGTATAGCTTCGGTTATAATAACATTTAGATGTTGGAATAGAAAGAAGGAGACAGATGAAAAAATTAGCAGCAGGTCAAATTGTTACATTAGATGTCGTAAGTGAAGATGAATCTTCTTTTATACTATCTAACGGAGACGAACAAGTGTTTTATAATAAAAAACGTAACAAAAAGAATTTAGCATTCGATCAAAGCTATGAGGTTTTTCTTTATCAGGAAAAAAAGCAATTGTATGCAACAACAGATCTTCCCAGTGCTCGCACGGATGTATTTGATTGGGCAGTTGTAACAAAAGTACAGTTAGATTTAGGCGTGTTTGTCGATATTGGCACTTGTGTAAGCATCTTAGTTTCTAGTGATGATTTACCTGTTTTCACAACGGCCTGGCCTGAAGTCGGCGATGAACTATATGTTATTTTAGACTTGGATAAGAAGGGGAGGTTACTTGCGAAACCGGTAGCTGAGAGTGATTTTGAGGGGACGTGGGATCATGCACCAGAATCATTATTAGACAAAGATATCGAAGGTAGGGTTTTCAGAACGGATAGAGAAGGTGCTGTATTAATTACAGAAGAAGGATATAGAGGATTTATCCATCGTACAGAGCGAAAAGAAGAACCAAGATTAGGCCAGTGGATAAATGGTCGAGTAATTGCAGTAAAAGAAGATGGTACATTAAACATTTCATTACGGCCTCGAAAAAAAGAGGCTAGGCAAACAGATGCAGCGATCATACTGCAATATTTAGTCGATCATAACGGTGAAATGCCTTTTAATGATAAGACAGATCCAGAAATGATCTATCAAGTATTTCAAATTAGTAAATCTGCTTTTAAACGAGCATTAGGCAAACTAATGAAAGAGAAAAAAATTGAGCAAATAGATGGAAAAACACGTTTATTAAAAGAATAAGTAATTAAAAAACAAGGATGGTTTACTGCAAAAAAAGTGAACCATCCTTGTTTTTTATACAACTTGTTCTTGTTTTGTTATTTGCAACGCTCCTCTTAATCTCACACGTTCCTCTTCAGTTAATGGAATTAAAGGTAAACGAACACTGCCTACGTCTAAACCAATCATACATAATGCTTCTTTTACTGGCGTTGGATTAGGAGCTAAGAATAAAGCTTTCATTGTTGGTAATAACTGTTGATGTAAAAGGCTTGCTTGTCTTTGTTCACCATTCATATAATTAGTGATCATTTGTTGCATTTCATTCCCTATAATATGTGAAGAAACGGACACAACACCTCTACCACCAATAGATAATACAGGTAATGTTAAACTATCATCACCACTGTATAAATCAAAATTCTCTTTTGTTTCATTTATAATTGTTGTCATCATATCTAAATTTCCGCTTGCTTCTTTCATTGAGGTTATATTCTTAATTTTAGATAACCGAATGATTGTTTCTACCGAGAGTCCAACAACACTTCTTCCAGGAATATTATAAAGCATAACAGGTAAACTAGTTGCTTCAGCAATTGTTTTGAAATGTTGATACATTCCCTCCTGAGACGGTTTGTTGTAATAAGGAGTTACTAACATGACACCATCAACCCCTATAGTTTCTGCTTTCTTAGTAAGAACGATTGATGCTTGTGTATTATTTGATCCTGTTCCTGCTATTACTGGAATACGTTTATCAACATGCTGAACAACAAAACGAATAAAATCGACTTTATCGTCTTCTGTTAAAGTTGGAGATTCTCCAGTCGTTCCTGTTATAACAATTCCCTCTGTTCCATTCAATAGTAAATGATTAATGACCTCCTTTGTTTTTTCATAATCAATGTTTCTCTCATCATCAAATGGAGTAACCATAGCGGTTAATAAACGACCAAATTGCATGTAAAATTCACCTCTACTCATAATTTAAAAGTAATCTGCGATGCGATTGAATAGAGCGTATCTCATCATAAAAAAACAGCGACGAAGGACTCGGCGCTGCATCAATTAGTATTTTTATGATGCGTGAGATAGCCCTCCATATAGCATGTAATTACTATATGACAGTACTGTATTTATTCAATAACAGTACCAGTGAATAAAATGATGAACGTTTATTCACTTCGGCAAATTCCCCTTTGAGCTTCAATCATTAGCGTTCATCCGCTTCATAAAGCTTACTATTGGTCTTTGCTCCTCTATACTCACTTCAATGTTCAATTGAAGTTATAGAAATATTAGTCATACTTTATCAAATATTTAAGATAGTTGCAATAGCTTCATTGGGTTTATTCACAAGAAAATTTATTATATTTGTCCAACTATAACTAATCAAGTGCAAATAGATTGACAATCTATTTGTTTCTAAATAAAATATAGCGTAACTATTCATAATTTTTAGTCAAATTATTTAAAGCTATATTTATTGGCATGGATAGTGATTATTATAAAAGGTGGTGGCGTTATATGAGGATAAATAAAGATTCGACAATTCAAATTGGTGATTGGGTTAGGGCGAAGTCAAGTAAAGGGATTTTAATGCACGGATTTGTTGAAAAAACTGAATTCAATCATAATGTTGTCCAAATTCACGTTGTTGCTTGTGATAATAAGATGTTGACGGGACAAAGTATTCAAATTAACCCATCAAAAGTTAATCGTTTAACTAGTGATTTCGCAAAAACGGAGAATCAATTATATATATTAATTAACATGGCACTTGAGACTCGTGATGAAGATTGGTTTCATGAATTAGTTTCACAATGGAACAAAATTAAGAAACGCAAAGAACAAAATATATATCATGTAGATTATGAAAGAAACAATTATAGTACAGATTATCGTTTGTAATAAATTAGCTTGGATTGACAGCTACTCTTATCTATGGTAAATAATTAATGTTAGCACTCTTTTTAACTGACTGCTAAATCTAATTATCTGAAAATAAGAGAGGAGCATAAACATGCCAACGAAACAATTTGAAGCAGAGTCAAAAAGACTATTAGAAATGATGATTAACTCCATTTATTCACAACGAGAAGTTTTCCTTCGAGAATTAATCTCAAATGCTAGTGATGCCATTGATAAGCTATATTATAAGGCGCTAACAGATGAGTCTCTTACATTCAACTCAAAAGATTATTACATAAAAGTAAGTGCTGATAAAGAATCTCGGACCTTAACAATCACTGATACAGGAATTGGGATGACCGAAGAAGAGCTGATTAACAATTTAGGTGTTATAGCAAGAAGTGGTTCATTATCATTTAAAAAAGAAAATGACATTAAAGATGGTCATGATATTATCGGCCAATTTGGTGTAGGATTTTATGCAGCGTTTATGGTAGCTGATGCAGTAACTGTTAAAACGAAAGCACTAAATAGTGATCAAGGTTATTTATGGAGATCAGAAGGCGTTGAGGGCTATAGTATTGAACCTGTAAATAAAACAGATACAGGGACCGAAATTGCGTTAACAATAAAAAAGAGTACAGATGAAGATGATTTTGACCAATTTTTAGATGTTGATCAATTAAAGTCAATTATTGTTAAATATTCCGATTTTATTCGTTACCCTATTAAAATGGACATTGTCACTAAAGAACCTCAAGGAGAAGATCAGGATCCTGTTGAAGTTATTGAAGAAAAAACAGTCAATAGTATGATCCCGATTTGGAAAAAGAATAAAAATGAATTAAGTGATGAAGATTATAATCAATTTTACACAGAAAAGCATTACGGTTTTGATCAGCCTCTTCAACATATTCATTTAAGTGTGGACGGAAATATTCGTTACGATGCGATTTTGTATATACCTGAAAGCACGCCATACAATTACTACTCTGCTGAATATGAAAAAGGTCTAGAATTATATTCTAATGGTGTGCTCATTATGAACAAATGTGCAGATCTATTACCTGATTACTTTAGTTTTGTTAAAGGATTGGTTGATTCAGAAGATCTTTCACTTAACATCTCTCGTGAAATGTTACAGCATGACCGTCAGTTAAAATTAATAGCGAAAAATATTAACAAGAAAATTAAGACTGAATTACAAAAGTTACTAAAGAATGACCGTGACAAATACGAAACGTTTTATGCTTCATTTGGACGCCAGCTAAAATATGGTGTCTACAGTGATTTTGGGCAAAACAAAGAAACATTGCAAGATTTATTACTTTTTTATTCATCAAAAGAAAACAAGTTAGTTTCTCTTGCTGAATATGTAGAACGTATGCCTGAAGATCAACCATACATTTATTATGCGACTGGAGAAACGAATGAAAGAATAGAACGCCTACCACAAACGGAAGTTGTCTTAGACAAAGGATATGAAATTCTTTATTTAACCGATGATATTGATGAATTTGCCATAAAAATGCTAGCAACCTATCAAGAAAAAGATTTTAAATCTGTTTCAAGCGGTGACTTAGGGTTTGAACCAGATGAAGAAGAGAATACAGAAGAAGAAATGAAAGAAAATAAAGCATTGTTAGATCATATGAAATCTGTATTGGCAGATAAAGTGAAAGATGTACGCATTTCTAAACGGCTGAAATCACATCCTGTTTGTTTAAGTAATGATGGTGAGATATCCATTGAGATGGAAAAGGTATTAAATATGATGCCTGATAATCCTCAGCTAAAAGCAGATAAAATTTTAGAAATTAACATGCATCACGATGTATTTAAAACAATGCAAACGGCTTATGAAAAAGAGGATATCCAAAAAACGGATTTGTTGACAAATATATTATATCACCAAGCTTTGTTGATTGAAGGACTTTCTATCGACGATCCAGTTACATTTACAAATAATATTTGGAAAGCAATTGCTGAATAGACATTCAAATGAATAAGTAAAGATAGAAAAGGCATACACTAATTAATCAAGTGTGATGTCTTTTTCTATTACGCAATCCTATTGTTTATTTTGAATTTGTCACAAACATGTCATAAAAAAGTCACGGATAGTACACAACTTTATAAACGATTAAGTTTAAAATGTACTAAAGAAAAACATTCTAACCTAATAAATGCTATAATGAAAAAGTTATGAATTTCACAAAGAGAAAATGGAGGGATAGAAGTGGAATTTGATCCAGTCATCATGAGTCGATTAATTACAGCAATGACTTTAGGATTTCATATTATTTTCGCCACCTTAGGCGTAGGTGTGCCATTATTTATTTCAATTGCAGAATTTATCGGAATTAAAAAGAAGGACGAGCATTATATTTTATTAGCACAGCGTTGGGCACGTGGATTTGTAATCACAGTGGCAATTGGTGTTGTGACTGGTACTGCTATTGGATTGCAACTGTCTTTAGTTTGGCCTCAGTTTATGCAACTGGCCGGTAATGTGATCGCATTGCCATTATTTATGGAAGTATTCGCTTTCTTTTTTGAAGCGATTTTCTTAGGGATTTATTTATATACTTGGGATCGTTTTAAAAATCAATATATCCATTGGTTATTTTCTATACCAGTTTTAATCGGGGCAGGAATTTCAGCTGTATTTATCACAACAGTGAATTCATTTATGAATACACCTGACGGATTTTTAATGCAGAACGGTGAGTTTACAGCAGTAAATCCAATAGCTGCAATGTTGAATCCTTCTACACCAACTAGGGTGGCTCACGTTCTAGGTGGATCATATGTGACAGTTGCAGCTATTTTAGCAGCAATTGCAGCATTTGCTTTATTGCGCAAAAAAGGAGCAAAAACATATCATAAGAAAGCATTAAAATTAACTGTTATTTCTATGTTTATCTTTTCTATCTTAACTGCAGTTGCCGGTGATGTTTCTGCGAAATTTTTAGCTACGCATCAGCCAGAAAAACTAGCAGCAGCAGAATGGCATTTTGAGACAGAAGAAAATGCTGATTTGATATTATTTGGTTGGCTGAATGAAGATAATGAAGTAGTTGGAGAAATACGTTTACCTGGATTTTTAAGCTTTCTCGCTCACGGTAATTTTATGAGCGAAGTTACTGGATTGGAGGAATTTCCAGAGAATGAACACCCACCACTATGGATTCATTACATGTTTGATCTGATGGTAACCATTGGTTTCTTTTTATTAGCTATTTCATTTGTTTATCTTCTATTTACGTTCATAAAAAAATGGAATGCCAATAATAAATTATTTTTATGGTTGATCACCTTAAGTGGGCCATTAGCGATGTTAGCTGTCGAATTTGGTTGGATCTATGCAGAGGAAGGAAGACAACCTTGGATTCTCCGTGGGTATATGACAGTGGAGGAAGCAGCAACTAGCTCTCCTTATATCACGCACATGTTCTTTTTATTCTTATTACTTTATATTGTGTTAGGTACATTGTGCGTGATTACTTTACGCAAGCTTTTTAAAAACAACCCGGCAGAGGTAGAACTTGAAAAGCGTTACCCAGTGATTGAGAAGGGAGTGTCAGAGTAATGAGTTATGAAGTAATTGGCATTACCGTACTTTGGTTGTTTCTTTATGGCTATTTGATCATTGCCTCCATTGACTTTGGTGCCGGATTTTTTGCATACTATGCGAAAGTTACCAAAAGAGATCATATTATTAATCAAATCATTTCGCGTTACTTATCTCCAGTGTGGGAAGTAACAAATGTGTTTTTAGTATTCTTTTTTGTAGGAATTGTAGGTTTTTTTCCGAATTCCGCATATTACTTTGGTTCAGCGCTATTAGTACCAATTAGTTTTGCGATTATATTGTTGGCAATTAGAGGATCTTTCTACGCTTTTGAAAATTATGGTTCTAAACAAAGTAATGTATACATGTTTTTATATGGTGCGACTGGACTATTTATCCCAGCTTCTTTATCTACTGCGCTTACCATATCAGAAGGTGGATTTATTACAGAAGAGAATGGTGTAGTATCGTTAAAATATGCAGAATTATTTACAAGTCCTCTATCTTGGAGTATTGTAGCACTCGCCATTACAGCTATATTATTTATTAGTGCTAGTTTTTTAACCTATTATGCTTCACGAGCGAATGACCAAAAAGCACTAAATCTGGTTCGTAAATGGGCGCTATTTTGGGCGACACCTACCATTATTATGGCATTAACTACAATGATTGCTTTAAGTCAACGTAATGAGAGGCATTTTGATAATATGCTTGATTTGTGGTGGGTATTCGGTATTTCAATTGCTTGTTTCTTAATTGGGTTAGGGCTACTCTATATAGGAAGAAATTATGGCATTGCATTTATTGCAATCATGTTGCAGTTTTTCTTTGCGTTTTTTGGTTACGGCATTGCTAAATTCCCATACCTGCTTGATCCGTATATTCATATTGAGGACAGTGTAACAAGTGAGTCGATGGCTATTGCATTAATTATCGCATTTATCGGTGGTCTATTATTACTTATTCCATCATTAATTTTATTAATGCGCCTTTTCTTATTTAATGCAGACTATGCCAAAGGAAAAAAATAACCTTATTTAAAGGAACGATCAATGATGCAACGAATAAAACATTCATTACGCGCACATAAGACTAGCCTATTTTTGCTACTATTATTAACACTGTTATTAGGGGTAGCTATCATTGTGCAGGCTTATTCTATTACATGGATTGTTAATGATATATTTTTAAAAAGAGCTAGCTTCTCATCTATATTAGAGTGGCTTGCTCTTCTATTGCTAGCTTTAATGGCTCGGTCTATTGCAGACTATTATAGTAAAAAAATTGGTGTTCAGATTGCAAGTGCAGTTAAGGAAGAAACAAGAACAAAATTGTTAGATAGATATAAGCACCAAATTACTAATAGTGAAAAGCAAGGACGAGTTGGAGAGAAAGTGAGTATGTTACTTGATGGAGTAGATGAGATGGACAGCTTTTACAGCCAATTCATTCCACAAGTGATGCAAAGTGCTTTTGTACCTTTATTAACATTAATTATTATTTTTACACAACATATTAATTCTGGAATTATCTTGATGGTCACTGCACCGTTTATTCCGATCTTTATGATCGTGATCGGGATAAAGACACAAAAAAAATCCGAAGAAAAACTAGAACAAATGGCAGCTTTCTCTGGATCCTTTTTAGATATATTGAAAGGATTAGTCACCTTAAAAATATTCAATCAAACGAATCAAAAGAAGGATGAATTAGAAAAAAGCAGTTTAGGGTTTCGTGATACGACGATGGAAATTCTTAAAATTGCTTTTACACAATCATTCATGCTAGAAGTAATTTCTATGTTAAGTATCGGCATAGTCGCATTAGAAATAGCCTTTCAACTAGTACTGTATGATGGAATTTCTTTTCACACCGCTTTCTTTATACTTATCTTAGTTCCCGAATTTTTCACTGCATTAAGAGAACTAGGTACGACGTTTCACAATGGTCGTAGTAGTATGGGCGCGACAAAAAAAGTATTTGAAACATTTGAAGAAATTGTTTCTCCTGTGAAGTGGGGAGAGATCGAATTGCCACTTACTGAACAAACGCCTACAATTGAATTCGTTCATGTTTCATTTCATTACGAAAGCTCAGGGTTTTCTTTGGAGGATATAAGCTTTTATTGTCACCCTAATGAGAGGGTAGCTATTGTTGGTCCAAGTGGATCTGGTAAATCGACTTTGCTTCATTTGCTAGCTGGTATGATCAGAACGGAGCAAGGAACGATTCAGATAAATAGGGAGCCGATTGAAAATTACACGGAAAATAGTTGGTTACGCCAGGTAAGTTATATTTCTCAAGATCCATATATTTTCTCTGGAACAATCGCTGAAAATATTGCTTTAGGGTCTGACGAGAATATTGATATGACAGAAATTAAATTAGCTGCACAAAAAGCAGGCATTTCTGAACTAATCGAATCACTTCCTGATAAGTATCAAACTTATATTGGGGAAGGTGCAAGAGGATTATCAAGCGGAGAAAAACAACGTGTTGCTATTGCTCGGGCATTTATTAAAAAGCCAAATATTGTCTTATTAGATGAACCAACACGGGGATTAGATTTACAAACGGAAGGAATTTTACAACAATCAACGAAGGAATTGCAATCATTTGGAACAATCATTACGATTGCTCACCGTTTACATACAATCAAGGATGCAGATAAGATTGTATTCCTACAGAACGGTCAAATAGCTGGTATTGGAACACATCAGGAATTAATTGATACACTACCAGCATATCGAGAGATGGTAACGATCCAGCAAGGAGGAGTAGATAATGACTCCAATTAAACAACTCATTCATGTACTGTTAATGGAAAAAAAAGATATTTTTTATGCTGTTTTGTTTGGTTTTATAGCTGGGATTTCAAGTGTTGGTCTGTTTGCAGCCAGTGGTTATCTGATCTCTAAAGCTGCACTAGAAACACCACTTTATGCACTGATTGTAGTAACTTCGACAGTTAAACTATTAGGGTTTATCAAAGCAGGAGCAAAATATGGTGAACGTTTAGTTTCACACCGCGCAACATTTACGATTTTGAGTAATTTACGTGTTCGTTTCTTTGAAAAATTAGAGCCACTTGTACCACAGGTTTTTCGTAAATATAGAAGTGGAGATCTTTTAGGTAGAGTCGTTGGTGATGTAGAGAGCCTACAAAATTTCTTTTTGCGAGTTTTTTATCCACCAATTGTTTTATTATTAGTGTTTGTCAGTACGATCTTCTTTACTAGTTTTTACTCTTTTTCAGTAGCAATGATTTTACTTGTTGGTTATCTTATAACGACATTTGTCATTCCGTTACTATTTTCTTTAAAACAAATGAAAATCAAACAACAAGTGCGTACAGATCGTGGTCAATTATCTACTGAGGTAACTGATTATATGTATGGGTATAATGAATTAAAATTGTTTCAACAAGCAGAGACAAAAAAACAAGATTTACTGCAAAAATCAAATGTATACATTACAGCTCAAAATAAAGAGAATATGAATAAGGTATTCAACCAATCAGTAACTAGTTTTGTCACATTTGTCACTAGCTGGGTTGTTCTAGCAGTTGGGTCATATGCAGTAGCTGATGGTCAGCTGGATGGTCTTTTCTTAGCAATGCTTGTAATGATCTCGCTAACGGTGTTTGAACCAATTACTCCAATGGGGGTTTTTCCTATCTATTACCAAGAGAGTCAATCAGCTGTTTCAAGGTTAAATGAAGTTGTAGAGGACACTGATATAGAGACAGATTTAGGTGAAGCTCAAGTAAACACAACTGCTGTTCCAACTATTGTGTTTGATCATGTAAACTTTAATTATTTCTCAGATTGGCGCATGACTTTATCAGATATATCACTAACAATAGAAAGTGGTACGAAAACAGCTATTGTAGGAGCTAGTGGTTCAGGTAAATCTACCTTATTACAACTAATGATCAAGCTACAATTTGCACATGATGGATATATAACATGGAATAATCAAAACTATGAAGAGATAGCTGCTGAAGCAATTTGGCAACAATCAAGAGTAGTGCTTCAAGAAAATCACTTTTTTTATGGAACGGTGAAAGATAACTTATTAATTGCAAACACACAAGCAACAGATGAAGAATTAAATAGGACACTTCAACGTGTGTTACTTGCCGATTTTTCGTTGACTGATTCTGTTGCTGAGCGAGGACAAAACCTATCTGGTGGGGAAAAGCAACGCTTGGCTATTGCTAGAGCAATACTGAAAAAGGGAAATCTCTGGGTGTTAGATGAACCAACTTCTTCACTGGACGCTAAATCAGAACAAATCATAATGAGTGAAATAGATCAATTAGCAAAGAATGATACATTATTATTAGTTAGTCATCGTATCAACGGTCTTGAAAAAATGGATCAAATTATCGTGATGGAGCATGGGGAAATTATTGAACTAGGTAGCTATGACACATTAATGAAACAAAAAGGTTACTTATATGAAATGAAACAACTGGAACAATCCTTGTTAATATAAGATTGACAACTTTCTGACAAATGTTATGATGAAAGTAATTAAATAATGACAAAACTTTTCACCACTAGGGGAGTCTTTTATAAAAGACTGAGATTGAAGTATGACTTCAAGACCCTTCGAACCTGATCTCGTTTAAACTAGCGTAGGGAAGTGGAAAAGGGTTATTTTATTAGCCACTTTTCTATTCCTTAATGATAGTAAGTGGTTTTTTGTTATGTCTTTAGGAGGTTATGTATGTCTTTTACTCAAGAAATACGAAAAGAAATTGATGTTGTTTGGAAAGCAAGCGTGGAGCACCCATTTGTACAAGCGATTGGGAACGGAACATTGCCATTGGAGAACTTTCGCTATTATGTCTTGCAAGATTCTTACTATTTAAGTCATTTTGCAAGAGTACAATCCTTAGGTGGGGCCAAAGCGAGCGATCTAGAAACAACAAATAATATGAACAAACATGCACAAGGGACGTATGAGGCTGAATTAGCTTTACATCGAACATTTGCCAAACAGTTAAATATAAGTGAAGAAGAAATAAAGGATTTTAAGCCAGCGCCTACTGCATATGGCTATACTTCTCATTTATATCAAGCAGCTTATCAAGGTCATTTAGGTGATATCATTGCAAGTATATTACCTTGTTATTGGATTTACTATGATGTTGGTGAGAATTTAAAAGATAAAACACCAAACCAATCTATTTATGAAGAATGGATTAATGCGTATGGTTCAGAGTGGTTTCGTACATTAGTTGACGAACAAATTAATCGATTAGATAACATAGCTAAGACGGTAACAGAACAAGAGCGAAATAGAATGAAAAATCATTTTTTTATAAGTGTTCAATATGAATATATGTTTTGGGATATGGCATATAAGCTGGAAAAATGGCCGGTTCAAACATTATAAACAATCGAAATAGCCTTCCAAAGTTACAAAGTATGAGTAACATTTGGAGGGCTATTTTTATAAGCTAAAATGCTCCAAGCTTTTATCAACAATGTCTTGGTTGATTCCAATATACCGTAAAGTAATATCTGGAGACGAATGATTAAAAATATCTTGAAGCAAGGCAACATTTTTATGCATCGTGTAATGCCAAAACCCAAACGTTTTTCGTAAGCTATGGGTTCCAAAGTCTTGAATGCCTATGTTATTCGCAGCTTCATTCAAAATTTTATACGCTTGCACACGCTTAATCGGTAAATCAGTTTTATGCGATGGGAACAAGTAGTCTCCCATTCGCATCTGTATTGTATAATCATGTATAAGGTTCCTAAGTTCTAAGTTAATTAGAAATCGTTTCATTTTTCTTGTTTTTGTTTCTTTAATCACAATATGCGTTTGATCTTTTACGTCTGCAACACGAAGAGGTAAGAGGTCGCTGATACGTAATCCAGTGTTAATACCCATAACAAATAAAAAATAATTACGGTACGACCCTTTCTTTAGCTCTTGTTTCATTGCTTCAATTAAATATTTATCTCGAATCGGCTGTACTGTTTGCATCCCTTTACTAATAATTGCATGATAATCCGATTTAATCATGTATCTCCGTTTCATACTTTTTTGTTTCGATAAACTTAGTTCGTGCATTTTCTTCTGTAATTCATACTCGCCATATTTTTTTAACAAATAAATATACTCCCCTTTAGTTAAAAAAACATGATCGATATATTCTTTTTTTTCCATTATGTCAAACCTCCAAACCATTTCACACGTCAAAATTCATTCAGTTGAATTTAGATTTGTTATCACTTAAGGAACTTGGTTTATCTTTCTCAGAATCTTTCTCTGCGTAAATCAATACAATTAAAATTAGATGCTATATGGTAATATATTCATGAACGCAATAGATCAATATGTATCCTTGAAAAAACAACCAGAATTACATTATATCGATTATCCGTTATTATATCAAGCTTTCATTTATTTTCATAATGAAACATAATATCTATTATGTTTCATTATGAATGCAAGGAAGACAAATTCGAATCCGTGCGATGTGTAAATATGAATAGTTTGAATTTAGTGTGAATAATGAATGCTATTGACAGGCTATGGATTCTTTTGCTAACTTTAGCGTAATCAAATGAAAAGTAATGCTTTATAAGATGAGAAAGGTAAGAGGTAGCCATTGAAAAATTTAGTTGTAATTATCGGATCACTAATCGTAGCAATAGCATTTAATCTTTTTTTAGTTCCGTATGAAATACTAAGTAGCGGACTAAGTGGAATTGCAATATTATTTGGTATTTTAACGCCAATTAATATAGGAGTTATAAATTTTTTGTTAAACATTCCATTATTAATATGGGGGTATTATAAGCTAGGTAGAACAATCATTATTAATACCATTGTATGTGTTACTTCCCTATCAGTATTTTTGTATATCATTCCAATTGTTCCCGTGACAGACAATATTTTATTATCCAGTATTTTCGGTGGTGTGTTTGGAGGAGCGGGAATTGGATTAATTCTAAAGTACTCTGGTACTTCAGGTGGATTAGATATCGTTGCAATTATTATATCTAGAGCAAGTAATGTTAGTGTTGGCATGCTTTTAACTGGAATGAATGGATTAATCGTTCTTATCTCAGGTGCTGTATTTGATTGGAATTTGGCACTATACACGATGTTATCCATTTATTTGACAGGAAAAGTTATTGATACCATACATACGAATCATATAAAATTAACGATGCAAATTGTTACATCAAACGGTGATAACATTCGCAAAGATTTAATCCAATCCATTTATCGCGGCATTACGGTTATGGATGGGTATGGAGGGTATACAGAAGAAAGAAAACAAATATTAATGATGGTAGTAACACGTTACGAGACAATTCAAATCAAAAAAATTGTCCGAAAGCATGATAAACAAGCATTTATAAACATATATGAGACAATAGAAGTTGATGGAGAATTTGCTAGAAATTAAACAGATATATTTCTCTAGCAAAGAGTTGGGGGCAGCGAGATGTTACATTTACAACCAAAAAAATTACCAAGCTTAATTGAATCACTTATTGTTTTAAGTTTTCTCATTACTATAATTAGTTACTTTATTATTAAATTAGATAGTAAACCACATGTACCTATACTATTAGCACTTTTACTTATGCTTACTTACGGTCTTTGTAAGAAGTTTTCTTTTGCAGAATTACAAAACGGGATGATCCAAGGCGCACAGACTGGAATGGGAGCAGTTCTTCTGTTTTTTCTCATTGGTATACTTATTAGTAGTTGGATGGTTAGTGGTACGATTCCCATATTGATGCATGCCGCCTTTGGATTAGCCGAAGGTTCTTGGTTCTTTGCTATTGTTTTTACTATAACAGCTGTTTCTGGTGTGGCCCTAGGTAGCTCATTTACAACAAGTGCAACATTAGGAGTAGCATTTCTTGGAGTTGCTCAGTCGATCGATGCGTCTCTGGCAATAACAGCTGGCGCTATTGTATCCGGTGCTTTTTTTGGTGATAAAATGTCACCATTATCTGATACAACAAATCTAGCTTCTTCTATAGTGAAAGTCGATTTGTTTGAACATATAAGACACATGGCTTGGACGACATTGCCTGCATTTCTTATCTCTTTTGTTTTGTTCGCTATATTATCACCTGAACAGACACAAAACATGGCGAATTTAGAACTAATTCAGTCAGCATTAAACCAATCTTCGCTCGTTCATTGGAGCGCGTGGATCCCAATTATAGTATTAGTTATTATGACACTAACGAAACAACCTGCATTTGTATCTATCGCAGTTAGCAGTATGATTGCAACATTCATTGCTGGTGTAAGAGAATCGGTAGCATGGAAAGAAATCCCTGAAATATGGTTCGGTGGTTACGTTTCGGAAACAAATAATGAAATAATTGATGCGATGCTTACTAGAGGCGGAATAAATAGCATGTTTTTTACCATTTCATTAGTTATTCTAGCTTTAGCACTTGGAGGTTTATTTTTTGCTACTGGAGTCATTCCTTCTGTTATTGCAAATATACAACACCGCTTACAGACAGCTCGATCTTTAACATTAGCTACAGCGTCAACCGCTATTGGTATTAATGTATTTGTTGGAGAGCAATATTTATCGATTCTTTTAACAGGCGAGGCTTATCAAGATTTGTATGACCGTGCGCGATTAGCAAGAAAGAACTTATCAAGAACGTTAGAAGATGCTGGAACAGTGATCAATCCACTAGTTCCTTGGAGTGTATGTGGGGTTTTTCTAGCTGATGTGTTAGATGTGCCAGTAATTGATTATTTACCTTTTGCATTCTTTTGTTTACTAAGTCCGATCATTACAATCATCTATGGACTAACAGAAAAAATGATTACAAAAGAATAAACCGTATGGAAAAAAACTCGCTTATTATTGTCCAATGCATATTTTATTAATTATTAACGAAACTAAAAAAGAGGAGGTGTTGCTTGTGGGAAAAGATAGACAAGAGAAAAAGTTGAAACGCAGTAGACGTGTCGAATCGGATCGAGATCAAGCATTAAGTAATAGCGGAGCAACAAAAATGGCAAGTCCTGATGAAGTAAGAGAATATCCAGATGGGAAGTAAAGACAGTCATTTATCAAATTTGAAACTTTAAAAGCCACTACCCATTTAGTAGTGGCTTGACTTTAGATATTAACGTTCAACTAATAAGGAAAGACCGATGCCACCACCTACACAGAGCGAACCTAATCCTAGCTTAGCATCTCTTTTCTTCATTTCGTGTAACAATGTGACCAAAATTCTTGTACCGGATGCACCGATTGGATGACCCAATGCAATAGCACCACCATTTACATTGACTTTAGCCGCATCTAACTGTAAGTCCCGCAATACAGCCACACTTTGTGCAGCAAATGCTTCATTAAATTCGAAAAGGTCAATGTCTTCTATAGTCAAATCTGCTTTTTTAATTATTTTTTTTGTTGCATGGTAGGGGGCGTAACCCATTAACGATGGATCTGTTCCTATTTCTGCATATCCTTTAATTGTTGCTAAATAAGGAATATTTCGTTCTTCTGCTAATGATTTTTTCATTAAAACGATGGACGCAGCACAATCATTAATACCAGATGCATTGCCGGCCGTTACTGAACCGTTTTCAATGAATGGTGTTTTTAATTTTTGTAAATCTGCTAGTTGTAAATTGTGTCTTATATGTTCATCTGTATCAAAAAACTGTTCATTACCATTGCTGTCCTCAATAAGGACTGGCACGATTTCATCTGCAAATTTATTTTGTTCCACAGCGGCTTGCGCTTTTCTCTGTGAATCTAATGCGAATTGATCTTGATCTTCACGGGTAACCCCATATTTTTCAGCAACATTTTCAGCGGTTACACCCATATGAGTTTGGTCAAAAGCATCTGTTAAACCGTCATGAATCATACTATCAATTATTTTTTTTCCTTCTATACTTTTATCCCAACGATAATTACGAACAAGGTGAGGGGCTTGGCTCATATTTTCTGAACCACCGACGACAACGATATTTGCTTCACCTAATTTAATCGATTGTGCACCAAGAATGACGGACTTCATTCCCGAACCACAAACTTCATTAATTGTCATTGCAGGTACTTCGTGTGGGATTCCAGCATGTATTGAAATTTGACGGGCGATGTTTTGCCCTAAACCAGCTTGAAGGACGTTTCCGAATATAACTGAGTCAACTTCATCAGATTTTATATTAGCTTGCTTGAGCGCCTCGTTTACGGTTAGTGACCCAAGTTTTTTTGCAGATGTATCTTTTAGACTACCACCAAATTTACCGATTGGGGTGCGAATTGCACTTACAATTACGACATCTTCCATTCAGATAGCACTCCTTTATAACAAAATGATTGTACGAGTATCTAATAACACAAGTTGATTATAGTATAACATGATATATCTATAAAGAAATTATTATCTATTTCATTTCAAAACAAATAAAATAGATGGAATATTGACTTTTTAATAGAAAAAAGTTTCAAAATCATCTAAAATAGGAACAGCAAACATATATACTTTTAAAAGGTGTGAGAGATATTGAAAATTGGAATTGATAAGATTGGCTTCTACACGCCACACATGTATGTAGAAACAGAAGATTTAGCAATTGCTCGTAATATTGAACCTGGTAAGTTCACCATTGGAATTGGGCAAGAAAAAATAGCTGTTCCTCCGATTACTCAAGATGCTGTTTCATTAGCAGCAAATGCAGCATTAGAAATATTAACTGATGAGGATAGAGACGCAATTGATTATGTTATCTTTGCAACAGAGTCTGGAATTGACCATTCGAAAGCAGCTTCTATTTACATTCACCAATTATTAGGTTTAAACCGAAACACACGTTCAATTGAAGTGAAGCAAGCATGTTACAGTGCAACAGCTGGCATTCAGATGGCAAAAGGACATATTGCTTTGAATCCAGAAAGCAAAGCGTTAGTATTAGGTGCAGATATATCTCGTTATGGGCTACAAACTTCTGGTGAAGTAACTCAAGGCGCAGGTGCTGTAGCAATTGTAATGAGTGCTGATCCAAAAATTATGACAGTAGAAAGCCCAAGTGCTTATCAAACAGAGGATGTAATGGACTTTTGGCGTCCGCTTTATTCAGATACCGCATTTGTACAAGGAAAGTATTCAGTTGATAAATATATTGGTTTTTTCCAAGATCTATTTACCGAGTATACGAAAAAAACAGGTATCGGTTTATCTGACCTTGAAGCAATTCTTTTTCACCTCCCGTACACAAAAATGGGATTAAAAGCGTTAAAATCTATTCTCGAAGATGTGAATGAAGCTGATAAAACACGATTATTAGCTAACTTCGATATAAGCAAAAAATACAATGCAACTGTTGGAAACATTTATACTGGCTCGCTATACTTGAGCTTATTATCTTTACTAGAAAGAAATACAACTATTGAACCAGGTGAGAGGGTTGGTCTATTCAGCTATGGATCAGGTGCCGTTGGAGAATTTTTCACTGGAATATTGCAACCAAATTATCGTAAAAGCCTTTTTAAAGAACAGCATGAACAAATGTTAACAAATCGAACCGTATTAACTGTGGCGGAATACGAAGCACAATTCAATGATACGTTACCAGTTGGTGTTGAGAATATTGATTTACCAACTGAAAAAGACCCTGCAACTATTTGCTTTGCAGGAATTAAAGACCATATGCGTCAATATGTGCGTAAGAATAAGTAAGGATACAAAATTATATATTACTTATAAGAGAAACACTACCAAAGTGTTATAAGACACTTGGTGGTGTTTTTTAAAAATTATCCGTGATTGTTAACAAATTATAGACAAATGAAAGAATAGTAGGTTGGAATAAAAAACTTATGCCATGGCACTTAGGGTTCTATTCATATTTTAATTAGACGAAAATTTTATTATATTGCATAAAAAAGATACTATAAATAGCATAATGAAAACAATTAAAAGGAGATGTTTGCTTATGAAACGATATGTTAAGGTGCTTTACGATTATCTGTATTAAGTATTATCACTTATAATATTTTTAGATTTATTTTTTCAGGTAGTTTTGATTTAGATGCTAGAATTACACTTACAATTAAATCCATTTTATCTACAGTAAGTTCATTGCTTTGCTATGCAAAAACGCTAATACATTACTTATTAAAAACCAAACAGAAAAAGGATTAGAATGTGTGAATTTAATCCTTTTAAACATTAGTTGGTTAGCTTTCTTAACAAACTTTTTGCAGTTGCTAAGTTCATATTCTTTGCTTGTTTTAATTGTTCTGTAACTTTCTCAATTTGATCTCCCTTAGCACCTGCACTAATAGCAAGAGACTTTGCTTGTAAGCCCATATGTCCTTTTTGAATTCCTTCTGTAACAAGTGCTCGAATTGCAGAGAAGTTCTGTGCTAACCCAACTGATGCAATAATAGATTCTAATTCTTTTGCAGAGGGAGACCCTAGCACTTGACTAGTAAATTTAGCTGCAGGATGAATACTGATCGAACCACCAACTGTCCCTATAGGTAAAGGAACTGTTATCTCACCCAGTAAATCTCCATTTTCCGCCTTTGTCCAGTTTGTTAACGAACGATATTGGCCAGACTTTGCTGCATAGGCATGAACACCTGCCTCTATTGCGCGGGTATCATTGCCAGAAGCTAGTACTACAGCATTAATACCATTCATTATCCCTTTATTATGTGTCACAGCACGGTAAGGATCTACTAAAGCAAATTGACAAGCTTCTATGATGCTGTCACGTACTTCTTCACCAGTGTATCCGGTTCGTTTTAAGAGGTGAACAGGAATACGACAAGTTGAAGTCACTAAGCATTCAGTAGCATAATTTGAAAGAATCCCCATGATAGCTGATCCACCTGTTACATTTTCTATATAAGGCTTAATTGCTTCAACCATTGTATTAATTATATTAGCACCCATGGCTTCTAATGTGTCTACATGAATATGTACGACTAGAAATGCAGGAGAATCATACATATCATTTGCTTCTATAATTCTTGTTTTAATAGACTTCGCACCGCCACCACGTTTAACGATAGAAGGGTGAGCGGCATTCGCCTTTTCTATAATGTGATTTGCTTTTTCTGAAAGAACTCGCTCGGCATACACCATATCTGGTACATTTTTCAACGGAATTTGACCAATCATCGAACGATTGTGCACTGTTGTTGAAAAACCACTAGCCTGACGAATCGTTTTTGCGGCATAACTAGCTGCTGCAATAACAGATGGTTCCTCCGTTGCCATTGGAATAACATAATCGTTATCATTAATTAAAAAATTTAATCCTAGTCCAAGTGGGACACCATAAATAGCAATTTGATTCTCAATCATATGGTTAGCTATCTCGTTAGGTAATTGGAATTTATCATTGAAATTCACCGTATCATCCTCAGAGATAACTTCAGCTGCAACTAATGCTTCAAACCTTTCTTTTATTGATTTTTGATAAAATTTGCTTAAAAATGCTTGTTTCATTCTTCTTCCTCCTGCTAATTAATGAAAGACTTATGATTAGACTCCATATTGTTTACAATATTGTATAAATGCAACGTAATTTTACCATAGAAAGATAACGGAGCAAAGTTAAGTGACAAAAGATTTTTCCTATCTATCTCATACATATTCCTTACGTTTAATTGAATAAGATAAAAGAAGGGAGGAGTGGGAGAATGCATCGAAATAACAAACCAATCCTATTTTTTTTCGTATTATTATTTGTCATTTTCGTTGCTATACCGTTAACGATTAGTATAGCTTACGGTAATGTTCCGTTCTTCACCAATTATAATTTAGAAAACAATGACGTGTTTGTTAGTAATGATACAACGCTTACAGAGAATGAATTATCATTTATCAAAGATAATACGTATACTTGGGAGGAAATAAAGCGTTATATTATCCAAAAAGAGAGGACTTATATAAAGATTTTACGAAACACCACTATTATTGTAGCAATTTCCATCTTATCGATTCTGATTGATCGAGTTATTTTCAGAAAATAAATAACTATTTTTATAAGAAACAGCCTTCTTCTATCAATGAAGAAGGCTGTTTAATCTATCTTAGTGTTTCAAATTAGATTGTTGTATTGGCCAAAAGAAACCTAGTATCGCACCAATTAAGGCAGGGAAAAACCAACCAAGTCCGATATCAAAAAATGGTATATAAGTTAAATAGTATTTGTTTATCAATTCAAAAAAAGAATTTGCAACCTGTGGTAGGGTAGTTACTAGTGCATTATACCCGTCAATGACACTAATGAATAAGGTTAGTGTCATGGCCGAGACATAAACAGATCTCTTGTGATGAAAAAGGATAGAACTAATACCTAATAATATTAGAACAATAGCTAATGGATATAAAAACATTAAAACTGGTACGGCAAATTGAATAATATTATTTAATCCAAAGTTTGCAATGATAAAAGATACAAAAGATAGCATAAACACGAACATTTTATAACTAATTTTGGGAAAGACATCATGAAAAAATTCACTACATGCTGTTATTAATCCAATACTTGTCTTCAAACAAGCTAGTACAATAATAATTGCTAATAAAATCGCACCAAGAGGACCAAAATAATATTGAGCTACTTCAGCGAAAATGATACCACCATTTTCAAGCGTTCCTATTGCATCTACACTGGATGCTCCCATGTATGTGATCAGGCCATAAATAAGTGTCATTAACCCCATAGCAAATACACCTGATTTCCAAGTTACGCTTGCAATCATTTTTGTAGCTGTTATTCCTCTGTATTTAATTGTATTAATGACAACAATACCGAATGCTAGAGAAGCAATTGCATCCATTGTATTATATCCTTCTCTAAATCCAGTCATAAATGGATTATTGGAATAATCACCTACTGGTAAGCCAAAACTCCCCATTGGTTTGACTATCGTAACAATAATTAAAAGGGATAAGAACAATAGAAAAGCGGGTGTTAAATATTTACCAACATAATCAATTATTTTTGCGGGGTTTAATGAACAATAAAAAACTATTGCAAAAAATAAAAAACTGAAAATACCTAGTGATATACTAATCTGCGCTTTGTTAATAAAAGGTTCAAAACCAACAACAAATGGAACAGTAGCTGTTCTTGGAATTGCAAAAAAAGGACCAATTGTCAAATAAATCGCCATACTAAAAACTAATCCAAAGGCAGGATGTACACGATTTGCTAAATCAAGTAAACCATTACTTTTCGATAAACCAATGGCTAATATTCCTAAAAAAGGTAAACCGATCGTTGTTACTAAGAAACCAATTAACGCTGGCCAAAAGTTAGATCCAACTAACTGGCCAAGTTGAATTGGAAAAATTAAATTACCAGCACCAAAGTATAATCCAAATAGCATTGTCCCAATAATCACATATGTTGAAAATGGTATTTTTTTTTGTTGCATGTTTATTGCTCCCTCCACTAAAGACAATAGAAATAATAACAGTATTTGAGAAAAGGCACAATAGATTTATATTTTTCGTGTGTTCAAATCGTTTTAATATGTCGTGTTTTGATATACCATACTCGGGTATAGCTTATTGATGAATATTTTTTAAGGAGGATCGTCATATGTTTAAAAATGAACACGATCATTATGAACAACATAAGAATGAGCATGATAAAAAACATCATCAAGAACAGTCGCATGAGCCACATCATAATGAAAATCATGACAACCATACACATCCCGATCAGGAAGATCATGAACACAATGCTCATGGTCATGATCACGGACATATGATTGCAGATTTCAAAAAGAGATTTTATATTTCAATAGTAGTAACTATTCCAATATTACTTTTATCACCTATGATTCAGGAATTTTTTAATTTTGAGCTTACCTTTCCGGGAGCTAAATATGTTTTATTCGTATTAGCTACATTTATTTTCTTTTACGGTGGTAAACCATTCTTGACAGGATCAATTGATGAATTAAAACAAAAGAATCCAGGTATGATGACATTAATTGCGTTAGCGATTGTCGTTGCGTATGTCTATAGTTCATTGACTGTATTTGGACTATCAGGAAATAATTTTTTCTGGGAGCTTGCAACATTAATCGATATCATGTTGTTAGGGCACTGGATTGAAATGCGATCTGTAATGGGTGCATCAAATGCTTTAGAAGAGCTTGTGAAAATGATGCCATCAGAAGCACATATTATTGATGAGAACGATGAAATAAAAGATGTAAGTGTTTCTAGTTTGCAGCATGGCGATAAAGTGCTAGTAAAGCCAGGAGAAAAAATACCCGTAGATGGTAGTATTCTCAAAGGACACTCTGCTGTAAATGAATCCTTACTAACAGGGGAGTCCGTGCCAATAGACAAAGAAAAAGACGATGATGTCATTGGTGGATCGATTAATGGTGAAGGTTCACTAACGATTCAAGTAGAAAAAACAGGGGAAGATAGCTATCTATCTCAAGTGGTTACTATGGTCAAAGAAGCACAGGAATCAAGGTCTAAGACTCAGGATTTATCTAATCGCGCAGCTAAATGGTTATTCTATATTGCTTTAGGAGCAGGGGCGATCACACTGACTGTTTGGTTAGGATTAGGCTATTCCTTTTCTTATGCTTTAGAACGAATGGTAACCGTAATGGTAATTGCCTGTCCACATGCGCTTGGCTTAGCGGCTCCATTAGTAGTTGCGCGCTCAACAGCACTAGCAGCTAAGCAAGGATTGTTAATTAGGAATCGAACCAACTTTGAAGAAGCAAGAAATATAGAAGCGGTTGTTTTTGATAAAACTGGAACGTTAACTGAAGGTGAGTTCGGTGTCACTAATATTTTGACAGAAGAGAATTATGATCAAGATAAAATGTTACAAATGGCAGCATCATTGGAAGTACAATCCGAACATCCTATTGCAAGAGGGATAGTAGAAAAAGCAAAAGAACAAAAAATTTCCTTTATTGAACCAAAAGCATTCGAGTCCATGACTGGTAAAGGATTGAGAGGAACTATTAATGACAACGAAATATTAGTAGTCAGTCCTGGATATGTACAGGAGCAGGAGTTAAATTATAATGAAGAAAACTTCAATGAATGGTCAGAGCAAGGGAAAACAGTTGTCTTTGTGATAATCAACGATAAATTAGCAGGTATGATCGCATTAGCTGATAAAGTTAGAGAAAGTGCTGCACAAGCCATTTCTCGTTTGAAAGAATTAAATATTGAGTCCCAAATGTTAACTGGTGATAATTATAAGGTTGCTCAATGGGTCGCAAAACAATTAAATGTAGATCAAGTCGTTGCTGAAGTATTACCACATGAAAAAGCAGACAAGATAAAGGAGATTAAGAAAAACGGTAAAAAAATTGCTATGACCGGAGATGGTGTCAATGACGCACCTGCACTTGCAAATGCAGATTTAGGTATAGCAATTGGCGCTGGTACTGATGTTGCAATGGAAACAGCCGATGTTGTTTTAGTTAGAAGTAACCCAGAAGATGTCGTTTCTATTGTTGATTTGTCTAGATCCACATATAAGAAAATGATTCAAAACTTATGGTGGGCTGCAGGCTATAACATCGTTACCATTCCACTTGCAGCAGGTATACTCTCACCAATCGGTATTGTGTTAAGTCCAGCTGTAGGTGCGGTATTGATGTCACTAAGTACCGTGATTGTGGCGATTAATGCTCGAATGTTTAAGGGGTAGCATAGCATAAGTAAGATAGAAACATTTAGAAGTATGTCATTGTTTTTTACAGCAATGATGTGCTTCTATTTTTGTTCACAGGAAACTGGTTTTTTTGTTAAAATTACGGAAAACCATAGTGATTATTTGGTGAAATCTTGTTATAATTAAGTGTGTTAATTGATTTTAATTACATTAACGATTAGTGAAACAACTGGATTATATTGAGCATCTTAGTAGATGTTGCTTTCTAAAATAAAACTTTATTATGATAAATTTCTTGGTTTCTTATTATGCCTATATTTTGACTTTTTTGGCAATCAGATCTTGTTCTGTAGTTAGTCTATTGATTGTTCGATAGGTCAGATAATTGATTATAAGTGACTAAGGATTATAATGTAATAAAATTATTTGTATAATGCTCAAAAAAGAAGGAGGGGCATATTTAATGAAATGATAAATATCGTACATATTAATTATAGGTTTTGGTATAGCTCTGTTTGCCCTTGACGTATTGCTCCTATTTTATTTATTAGCCTAGATCATCAAATATAGATGGATTATATATTCTTTTAAACTAATAAAATTTTAAAATACTCACTTGATGATATTTGCGAACAGTTACAGGCTATGAATAAACACAATATAAAATCCTATCGATAAATACCGTGAATTTATGGGCGTGTCTTTAAAAAGTACGAGAAGCTTTGTCATCTAATTAGTCCCATGAAGAAAAAGCGTACACTGATTCCTCTTTATTGGAAAGTTTACTCAAGAATACAATAAATGGATAGGGTGCTTTATATCCCAATGCAAAGGAAATTTTAAGCTATTAAAAGAGAGGAATTGTTCCATACACATAGCAAGTAATGGACTAACCAAATACTTAGAAGCAATAGTAAGTTATTATAATTCGGATAAATAAGGTAGTGAAATTTCAGAGTTGGTAAAACAATGATAGGCTTTAAATTTCATTTACAAATGTCAGTTAATGAATGTGTTTCCAAAAATTCTACAGTACATGAGTACATGTCAGATAGCAAAAAGGAGGTAGAGTTGATTGATGACTTTTCGTTCAAAAGTGGATAGATTCTATGCAAATTTCATATTGATAGTTGGTTTGATAATTGGTGTTGCGACATTTCTGCCACTATTTTTTGAAGAAATTCGAAATGAATTTGTGGTATTTCTAATATTAACCACGATATACCTTATTATAATGGGGTTAATTTTATGGACTGTTTTTTCAATTAAGTATGTATTTAGTCAAGATTATTTATTAGTAAAAGGCGGGCCATTTAGAAGTCGAATTCTATATGAAAATATAAAAAAAGTTTTACCTACAACATCAATCTTTATAGGATATAGAATAATGTCAGCAAGAGATGGGATTGAAATTTTTTATGAAAATGCAACTCTAGGAAGCGTAAAAATATCACCTAAAAATAAAGAAGAATTTATAGCCGAGTTAAAGCAACGCTGTCCTAACTTACAATATTATCAATAAATTAGGGAACGTTCCTATATTTGAAATTAGATTTCTTGATAAAGAGGAAAGATTATTCAAATTAAAAAACACTTAAAAACCACGAACAAAGGAGCATAATACATGTTAGATTATGGTTTGCTTAATGTTGGAAGTCTAATACTTGGTTTAATTGCTTGGATACTACCTGTACTTAGTTTGATACAAGGCAAGAAGCAAGAATATAAAAGTTGGCATATTCTTGCTGTTTTCAGTCTTAGTGCTTGTACTATATCAATATGTTTTCAAATTTTATATAACTATTATTTGGTGAAGATTGAAGATTGGGCTGCGCTTATGGATACGATAGGTGCTGTTGCGTTAGCCTCATCAGTTCTTGTAGTTGTTACTATTTTATTAAACATAGTTAACTTGATTTTGTTTCAAGAAAAAAGCCATTGATGTTCTCCAAACATTTAAAAACAGAAATCAAATCAAGTAAAAGCTGGTGATCATTATGAATATTAGAAAACTTAAATCAAATGAAAATCCACCTAAAGAATTACTGTTATTAGCTGATCCATCTAAAGATATTGTAAATGACTATGTAGACAGAGGAATGTGTTATATAGCAGAAGAAAAAGGAGAAATGATTGGCGTATTTGTACTTCTCCCTACAAGACCTGGAACATTGGAATTAATTAATATAGCAGTGACTGAAGAAAAACAAGGTAAAGGAATAGGGAAGAGATTAGTAAAAGAAGCAATAAAAGCGGCAAAAGCAAAGGGTTATAAAACAATGGAGGTTGGTACTGGTAATTCAAGTCTCAGCCAATTGGCTCTTTATCAAAAGTGCGGATTTCGAATTGTTAGTATTGATATAGAATTTTTCACTAGACATTATTCAGAAGAGATTTTTGAAAATGGCATTCAGTGTAAAGATATGATTCGATTAGCTCAAGATATATAAAATAGTATTCACAAAGAACAAGCCTATTATCTTACTAGATTTGGAGAAAATTCCTTCAAAATAAAACAAGATGGGTGGTAACTGTTTTGATAAATCCTGTTGTTAATCTCAGTGAGTACGACCCTAATTGGCCATTACAATTTGAAAATGAGAAAAATAGAATTAATGAGGCTATAGGTAATGAAATTATTGGAATTGAACATATCGGGAGTACATCCATAAAAGGTTTAGGATCAAAACCAATAATCGATATTATGGTGGGAGTGAATAATTTAAACGATGTAGAAGCACTTGTAAATGCTCTAAATAAAATTGATTTTGAGTTTGTTCCTAAGCCAGAGATAACGGATAGAAAATTCTTCAGATCACGAATATCAGGTCGTAGTACATATCATTTACATATTTGTGAATTTAATAATGTTGAATGGAATGAAAAATTGTTGTTTCGTGATTACTTAAGGTCACATCCTGAAGCATCAAAAGAATATTATTCTCTAAAAAAGGAACTTGCAACTAAATATCACTTCGATAGATCAACATATACAAAGGCAAAGAGACCATTCATTAAAAACATCATAGAAAAAGCTAGTAAAGAAAAGGCGTAAAACAATGAAATTATACAAGCCAAGCAATTAAGTAAAGAAATTATAGCTTCTAATTATAAAATCACAAAGATATTTTCGAGCAAACAAAAAAGAGCAATCGAAACAGCTAAAATAATAAGTGAGATTATTCAGACTGAATATATGGTTAGACAAGGATTAGAGGAAATGAATCTAGGTGAATGGGAAGGATTGTCGTGGGATGAAATACCCTTATTGTATCCTAGAGAATTTGATGTCTGGTTTAATCATCGAACATACACTAGAACGCCCAATGGAGAGTCGTACCAAGATATATTAGAACGTACTTTAATAGCACTAAAGAAAATATTAGACAATAATTGGAATTGTTACACACAGTGCTGTAATTATGTGCTTGCAATGCTATTTAACAGACACTCCATTTGAAGAGGTGAGAAAATTCGCAAATGATAATACTTCTATCACAGAAATTGATAGTGAGTTGTTAAGGTTATAAATTTTTTAAACTATGAGGGTACGTCAATAAGTGGGAGGGGGATAAAATGCTTTTAGATTCGATTGAAAAACCTTTGAATAATGAAGGTGGAACAATAACAAAACAATACATTGAAATTAATGGAACAAGACAAGGATTAATTATGGAGTCTCTAAACCAAAACAAACCATTGTTATTATTTTTGCACGGAGGTCCAGGTTTTCCTGTTTATCCTATTGTTAAAGCTCATGGTTTAAGGTTAGAGCAGTTTTTCGATGTCTGTTATTGGGATCAAAGAGGCACGGGAATGTCTTATAATGCTGGAAAATCCACGTCGTTAACAGTGGAGCAATTAGTTGATGATACCATTGAAGTAATAAAATATTTGAAACACAACTATTCACGAGACAAGGTGTTTTTGCTTGGTCATTCATGGGGATCTTACTTAGGAAGTCTTGTAGCAAGTCAAAACCCAAGCCTCATTCATGCATATATTGGTATAGGTCAAATCGCATCATCAAGAGAGTCAGAAAATGAAATCTATGACTTTATTTTAAAAGCCGCAAACCGTATGAACGATAAACGCGCATTGAAGCAAATAGAAAAGATGGATTTCGATGAAAATTACTATCAGAATCGTTCATTCGGTACATTTAAGTCAAAATACACAAACAAATATGGAGGTGGTTTTAAACGAAAAGGATATTCAAATTTTGAAATCCTTAGACATGTTTTCGCTTGTCCAAACTATACTTTCAAAGAACGATTAAATATTTTCCCTAGAAGTGTTTCTAGCTGGCAATCATTAGGTCATGCACTTGCAACTACTGATTTAGTAGAACTTGCTCCAACATTTAACCTTCCAGTATTTATACTACACGGTCAACATGATTATCAAACAACATATACTCAAGCTAAACGCTACTATGAATCCATTGAAGCTCCATTCAAGAAAATGCACACTTTTGAAAATTCCGCTCATGCACCCTTTATTGAGGAACAAGAACGTTTTTGTGAAATTATGGAGTCTGAAGTTTTAGATGTAATTAAAGGTGATTACTAACAGCTGTGTTTGAGAAAATCCCAATGAAAAGCTGACAAAATATAAGGTGTAACAACAGTATCATTCACATGAAAATTTAAAGCCAAGAATTTCTTTTGTCCTTAAAAATCCATCGGTAAGAGAAGAATGGGAACCTGACCAACCCGGTTTGAAAGTGATCAAAATGGGTTGGTGTATAACTCTTCTTTCAGTTCTTAGGCTGCTTTCAATATTGATTTAAGATTTTAATTTTGCTAGAGGAAATAAGTATAAAATGAAAAGAATCCCCATCACTGAATATGCTATTATTAGTCCTAATCTACCTGTTAATATACTCGCTACCACTGGACCAACCATCATACCAAATGAATAGGATGTATTATAAACAGCATAAGTTAGACCTTGAGATACAGCACCGGCTTCTTGAGAAATATCTGCTAACTTAGGGAGTGCAGGAGTTAAAATCATTCCAAGAGTGATTCCTAAAAGTACAAGAGTAACTACTTGTAACCATACTAAAGTAGGCAAAGTGTTTAGTGGGAGTACGATTGCTGCCATTATAATACCAATCCTTATTGTTTTGACATGCCCAATCTTAGTTGAAATAGACCCGATGAGAGGGGACGTTACCCCATAACCAAGCGTAACCACTAAGAATAAAACTCCAATAACCCCGGTTGATATTTCTAATTTTTCATTAAAATGAATTGGTAATGTCGGCTCAATACTGGAAAAAACAGATGCACCAACAACTGCAACTCCTGCAATGATTAAAACATTTCTATTTCGTAGGATTTTAAAAGGGGACGTAAAATTTTCTGTCTTTGTTTCAGGGATTTTCCGAAGCAAGACTAAACATAGTATCGCGGTAATAAGTGCAATTCCTGTTGCAATGAAAAAAGGTAAGTGGTATCCACCAAATTCATAAAGCCAACCTCCAATTGGAGGTCCTAATAACACTCCGCCTGCCTGACCAGACATAGCCATGCCCATAGCCTTTCCTCTCTCTTCTTTTTGAAACACTTCTGCTAATAATGCCAATCCAGCTGTCCATGGTATCGCCGCAGCGAGTCCCTGTAATAAACGTGCCAATACAAGGATCCAGAAACTTGTTGCGAAAGCATATATTAAAGTTGTTACTGCAAGTGCAAAAAGACCTAACACTAAAAGCTTTTTTCTACCGACTTTATCTGCTAAAGCTCCAAAAAATGGGGTCGTCAAAAATAAAGCAAGGGCATAACTGGCAAATAATAAACCTATTTCTGATTGTGAGGCTCCTAATGATTCAGCGTGAACTGGTAAGAATGGTACTACTAATCCATACATAAGCATATCTGTAAAAATTGCTAGAATTACTACAATTAAAACAGATGATTTAATGTTTCTGTTCATTATATTTTCCTCCTTTAATAAACGTAATTATTTCTTCAATAGTTTTCAGCTGCAGTTCACATTGCTCATACATATTGTTAAAAATAACATTGATATTATTAGGTAATTCTCCTAAAGCTTTCTGTTTTAGCTCGTACCCCGCCTTCATACTGTTATAAAGTCTTGTAATCTCTTGCTTTTGTTTCTCTAAACTACTTAATATTTGATCATCATTTAAGTTTTCCATAAATGTTAATGCAGTATAAAGAGACGCGGGAAATACTACAGATGAGTTAGTAAACGAATCTATAAGTAACTGATTTAGTTCGTACTCTCCTTTTTCTGTTATTTTAAATATTGACCTGGTTCTTAACCCAGTACTTTCAACTTTTTCCAATGCGACTTTTCCCTCGACTTGCATTTTCTTTAAAGCGTGATATATAGATGCTGGTTTTACATAAGCCCACATATCTGTTTGTGATGATTCCATCATTTGTTGAATTTCATATCCTGACATCGAGCCATTTGCTTTTAGAAGTCCCAGAACCATAGTACGTGTCATATATTAATCCCTCCACCATAATACTAAACTTATAATACTAAACGTTTAGTATTATTGTCAAGATATTATAAAATAATTTAGAAAAGACAAATATAATAATATAAGTACAAAATTTTTAGAATCCAAAATTTGAATCCCGTAGTTTTTATGAAGATACAGGATAAAGCAGTAGGGAAGGGGCAGAAAAAATATAAAAATACATTAAATAAGCATTTTGAGGAAGGTGACATGCTAAATTAATTAGCAACATTTGAAGAGTTTGATCCCGTTATGTGTATTTCCTAAGAAAAATACTATGCTTGCTAAAAAAAATATGTTAATATACCATTGTTAACGTAAAAATAAAAAGGTTGACAATAGTGTGTATAGGGAGATGATTCTTTGAATAGGAGTAAATCAAGACTAAGAGCAATTATTTTATGTGGTGTTTTTGCAGCTGTAACAGCGGTACTGGCTCAAATAGAGATTCCAATTCCGGTTGTTCCTATTAGCGGACAAACGTTAGCGGTAGGGTTAGCAGCAACGATTATTGGTAGTAGGTACAGTACGATAGCAATGATTTGTTATATTTTATTAGGTGCAGTGGGTTTACCGGTTTTTGCGGGATTTTCTGGTGGCGTACAAATATTAGTTGGCCCAACCGGAGGGTACATATTTGGTTTTGTTGTCACAGCGTTAGTAACAGGATATATTTTAGAAAAAACAAAATATAATATAACGATGGCAATGGTAGCCAACACTGTTGGAATGATTATAACACTTATTTTTGGATCAATTCAGTTGAAAATAGTATTAGATTTAACATGGAATCAGGCGCTAATTTCAGGAGTTTATCCATTTATTGTAGTCGGACTTATAAAAGCGTATTTAGCTAGTTGGCTCGGAATTACAATAAGAAAAAGGTTAATTCAAGCTAAGTTAATTCACCCTAACCTAACAAAAACAATCACTTCATAAAACTGAAAATTCTTTCACTATATATGAGGGAAGTTGTTGTCTAATAGAACAGATGATTAAGAAGGAAAACGAAAGAAGACATTGAGTGATTCAGAATGAAACTACGTAGCATTTTTCATCGAGTAATATTTCTTTGAAGTGCCACGTAGTTTTTGTATGCAATTAAATTTAAAAAATAATACAGAATAGAAATTAGACTATTAGTATTAAATATAGAGATTGACCGTTGAAGGATTTGGACAAGTCTTATTTGTACATCGTTAACGATACTAGATCACGATGGAATTGTTTAACAAGATATTATTGAATGTAGTTATAATCACATACAGTTTGATCCCATTGTCGATTATAAACGTATAATTATTGCGGGAAGTGTTGGATTATAGAGTCAAACAAATGGAAGTTGTTGAACTTTACTTGATCTTGAAGTTAAATTAAAAGTAACACCATATGATGGAAAAAGATGTTCTAAAAAAGACTTCGCTGAACATTACTTAAGTCCATATTATGAGGAATATTGATTAATAAATATGAATGTTATAAATAAGATTGTGAAAAATCCTCATAACCAGGTAGAATAATTAAAGAATAAATAGTTTATATGTAAGTTTCAAAAATTAAAAGAGGGGGTATTATTTTGAGTTCCTATACTAAATTGCCTCTAACTGACGGCGAAAAAGATAAACTTAGAAAAGCTAAAGTGAAAATTAGGGAATTACATACTTTTAACAAAGAACATATAGCAGTATTGTTAGATGTTTCATATGAAAGAGCAAATATTTTAAAGGGATTAGCCGATTTTCAGAGTGTGCCTTCTATTGGTCTTAAATTGGCTGAGAAACTGGTTTTTGAACTTAAGCTTTTTTCATTATCGGAAATTAAAGAAAAAAATGGTGCCAAACTTTTTGATGAATTAGAGCAACAGTTGGGTGTATGGACTGATAGTTGTGTTGAAGACCAAATACGTTGTGTAATTTACTTTGCTAACAATCCTAAGAGTAGTAAACAGTGGTTTGATTTTACAGAGGAACGGAAGACTTATCGTAATAAGATCGGTTTTCCTAAAAACAGACCAATAACTCCTTGGCACGAATAAAATTGGGAGGCAATTATAAAGTATGTTTCTTAAGAGGAAACTCCATTAACTGACATGGAAATAAAGGTGGGTTTAAAAGATTATTTTGGTTTAGATTATGTTAGCAGTCTATAATGAAGAAGTATTTCTTCACCTTTAATTTGAATTGTTTTATCACTGTAATTAAAAATGGTTGACCCTGACATCGTGTCATACCTTATGATGGTATTGAATAAATGATTAAAGGGGGGGAAAAGATGAAGATAAGTGAATTGGCAAAGAAAACGGGAACAAGTATCCGCTCGTTACGTTATTACGAGCAGAAAAAATTGATTCATCCTTATCGCTTAAAAAATGGCTATCGGGAATTTGATGAATCTGACATTGAGAAAGTAAAAGCTGTTCAATTATTCTTAAGATTAGGAATGAATACAGATGAAATATATCGTGTTATATCATGCGATTATTTTGAGACTGCAGAAAATCATGGATGTGCACATTCAGCGGTAGAACTCTACTCAAGTAAATTAGAAAATGTCCGCAAGCAGCTTCATCGCTTTCAACAAATTGAAAAACAATTAGAAAAACTTTTAAACTATTGGGAAACAGAAAAAGATAAAATAGAAAGTAGGTATTAGGTGAATTATCGGCTTCTTATACTAGTACTTGGAACATTTATCATTGGGACTGATGATTTTGTTATTGCTGGATTGTTGCCTCATATTTCTGACGATTTGAATGTTACAATTGCTGCAGCAGGGCAACTGGTAACGGCTTTTGCTGTTGCATATGCTATAGGAGCTCCTCTTTTTGGAACTTTGATGATGAATTTACCTTTAAAATCGCTTTTGATTATATCTATGTTGATATTTGCAATTGCTAATTCACTCTCCGCGGTTGTAACTTCTTTTGAGATGCTTTTCTTTACAAGAATCTTAGCTGCTTTATCTGCTGCAATCTTTACTCCTTTAGCAATGACAGCTTCTGCTAGTTTAGTATCTGAGAAAATAAGAGGCAAGGCTTTATCATTTATATTAGCAGGAATAACTATCGGGTTAGTTGTAGGAGCACCTATTGGTACATGGATTGGCAATTTTTCCACTTGGCGTTATTCTTTTGTTTTTGTAGCGGTGATATCTTTCGTTACTGTTATAGGGGTTTTAATATTCTTACCTAAAATAGAAAGAGAAGCAGAATTAACAATTAGAGAGCGGTTAAAAGGCTTCAATAAAATTATTTTATTAACATTATGTGTAAATGTTATTGGCACGACTGGGGGCTTCATGACTTATACGTATATAGCTCCAATCATTACAGATATTACGAATATAGAAAACATCAGTGTTTTCCTCATGTTATTTGGGATAGGAGCACTTTTTGGGAATTTAGTTGGTGGTTACTTTACTGATAAAATTGGTGCACCAAAAACTTTAAAATTATCACTTGGGACCTTCGCAATATTATTAGCAGCATTCTCACTTTTATCATTACTAAGTCCATCAACATTTGCAATTATTATGGTATCGATTATAGCGATACTATGGGGAATCCCTGGATTTGGTATGAACCCGGCTCTTAACTCATTTCTAATATCTTTAAATCCTAAACAGGCTCAAATGGTTTTATCATTTAGTGCATCAGCTCTATATATAGGGATTGGATTAGGTGCATTTATAGGAGGCGTTGTTATAAACGTAAGTTCCGTAAATTTTGTTGGAATAGGAAGCGGAGTATTAGTTCTTATTGCTTTAATGCTGTTTACTTTTATTAATAGGACTGCTAATAAAAAAGCAAGATCGCTAAAAAACGAATTCATAACGTATCGGATATGAATAAAACTTTATATAGATAAGCTTCTTCACAAAAGACTTGCAAATCATATATGATTTGCAAGTCTTTTTATTTGATTGCCATAATTTTTTATTGCGATAGAGTTGGTTTACAAGACAGAACATGAAAAGAGAGGAATAAAATCTATCATTAAGATCTGCTTATTATGAAGGAGATAATTAACCGCCTGTAGAAAGAACAGAAACTCATCAGCTATTATCGAACCGACACTTTAAAATATTCTAGTTTACATAATATATATTATAGGAAGTTATAAAGAAATAATATGAATTCTGTCTCATTTATGAGTTTACTCTTGATAGTGAGATAAGATTTAAATTTATCTAACTTAATCGTTACTAGTATTTAAATTTTCAAGTAAACTAGATTTTAAAATTTGTTCTTTCTTTTCTCCGTTTTGAATATATTTGATGCGCATAGCTCGATTATTATTTGACTCAACATCTAATAAAGATAATTCTAAAATAAGTGTATTAGCGTTACCGACTGTAAATCCATTAATCGTTTCTTTTTCTCCAAAATCCTTTCGCTTATAAACCCCTGTTTCCTTTGTTGGACCACTTTTTGCTGCAATTACTGGCAATCCTGCAGCCATGGCTTCTAATATTACTAATCCTAGTGTCTCTGTAACTGACGGAAAAATCAGCGCATCACTTGACGCGAATGCTTCTGCTAAATTGTTACCTTGCAAAAAACCTGTAAACACTGTGTTTGCGTCCATAAATACTTCTTCTAATTCTTCTCTTGCTGGCCCATCCCCAACAATTGCTAACTGTACATCTTCACTTTTTTCTAATAATGGTTTAAGTTTGTGAATTTCCTTTTCAGCTGCCAATCTCCCAACACACAACAATAATTTCTTATTTGGATTACCAATTGACAACTTGAGTCTCATTTCTTCTATTGCATGATCCGGATTAAATTTATCAACATCAACGCCACGTTTCCATAAATGTACATTATTAAAATCCTTTTCCACCAATTCTTCTTGAACTGCTTTGGATGTACATAAGTTAATCGATGCCATATTATGTAGTTTCCTAAAATAACTCCAAAGAAGTGGTTTGAAGGGCTTATACCACGGATAATAATCCAAGTATTTAGGTGCATGTGTATGATAAGAAGCGATTAAAGGATACCTTAGTTTTTTTGCATAATATACGCCTGTAGCCACAAGAAGTGCTGGATTAAATACATGTACTAGATCTGGGTTATGTTTTAAAATTAGATCTTTCACTTTTCTTTATGGAAAAGCAAACGGACGATAACGATAAAAAAATATTTTTTTGCTTTGACCTTCTCCACTGTCACATCATCCAATGAAACCTCTCCTGAATCAGGAGCAACTACTACGACTTCATGATTTAATTTTCGAAAATGTTTAATGGCTGCTGTTAGACGTGTCACAACTCCATCAATAGATGGTAAAAATGTTTCTGTAATAATAAGTGTTTTCAAAGTACAATTTCCCCTTTTTCAGACTACTTTATTAATCGATACCATTATAAAGTAATTAAAAGGAAAAATACAATAAAAGGCTAATAGCTATTGTTGTATCTTCGTTTCGCTCATTTTTTTACTCCAACTTGTACATATTATTCATAGGAGGTGTAAAAATGAATGATAAGCATGTAAACAGAACAGAGCACTCGAACACGGACAAGGCAGAGATCGCATATAAGGAAATAGAGAACGATAGACACACTAAAAACGCAAGAGCTACATCAATGCTTGAACAGCATTATCCAAGAATAAATACCGATAATTTGTGAAAATTTCATAAAGGGGTGCAGTTCAATACTACTCCCCTTTATGATTAGGATTCATAACAATCACTGTTTCAAATCATATATGAGCAATGCGTCATTAACAGTTATCACAATTTGTTGAATCAGATTTTCTAATGCACACCTTTATAATAGCTTTTTCAACAAGTCTTCAATAAACATCTTCAGGTTGTGACGTCGATAACGATGGACGACTGCCTCTGTTTTGCAATTTAGATTTACCTTTACATAATAGAGCATATCCAACAACCTCAAATGTTTCCCCTTCATTTGCATCTTCTCGATCAATAACACATTGGAATGCTTCTTCATTGATTTATTTCGAAAGTTATAAATGGAAGAAAAAATGGAAGAGCTCAGTTCTCTCCCATTTTTTGCTTATATATACTAATCTGTCCGTTTAAATTAACAAAAACCGGTAAGTGACAGGCACTGCAGGTAAACTTTAAAACTCTTTCAACCTCTGCTTTGCTTGATCATCACCTTTTAAAGCTGCTTTTTGATACCAATATTTAGCTTTTTTTATATTAACTTGGGTCCCAATCCCATTCTCATAACAAAGACCAAGATTAAACTCTCCATAAGAGTCACCCCGATCAGCAGCCATTTGATACCAAGATATCGCTTCATCCCCTAGACCATTTTCCACCGCCTCATGTCCTAGGCGATTTGCTGCAAACACATCACCAAAAATAGCGGATTCGGTAAACCATCGTTTGGATTCTGCCATGTCTGCTTCTGCCCCAACACCATTCTCATACATATAGCCAAGAGTGTACATTGCTTCTGGCACGCCTTTATCGGCGGCTGCCTTAAAAAGTTCTAAAGCTCTTTTTTCATCCTTATCCACATACTCCCCACGCAAATACATATCTGCATAATTGTTTAGGGCATCCCCATGTCCTTTTTTCGAAGCTTCTTTATAATAAAAATAAGCTTTTTCCAAATGATGTTCCACAATTGTTCCAACAAAATAATCATTACCTAGCCAATAAAGAGCATCCGCACTCCCGATATCAGCTGCTGCTTTGAACCAGTCAAAGGCCCATTCATCACGCTCGATCGATTTATAAAAATGACCCAGTTCTAGCTGGGCATCTGCGTTACCTACTAAACCTTTTTGATACAGGGTATTAACTTCCTCTTCTTCCTGTTCATCGATATAGATTACTGCTTGATCACTTGTTGGTTTTATCATTTCAGATAATATAATTTCCAAATCACGTAATAAAATAGATTTGTATTCCTCTTGAAAGGTAGTTACGCGCACTAACTGTGAGTACAAAATAAGAATATCATCAGGAAGATTACTTTTTGAAGAAATACATTCTTTTAAAATCAAAGAAACATCTTCTAGAAAATGATCACTTGAGGTTAGATTTACTAAAAGTTCAGCAGCTATCGTATAACCCTTTTTAGTTAATTCTTGTTGCAAATCCACTTTAAAGACACCCTTCTAACGTTCACTGTCACCACCCGTAATTTGTCGAAACAGATAAATTACGGGTAGTGACAGGCGCTCACAATGCTTTTATAGATTATAATTTAAATATAATGTTCTTGTTCTTATTTATTAATCTTAGTTCTGTTTTCATGTTCCCGCAGTTTCTATAGTAACATCAAAAATAGAATCCATGCTAATAGAATGTATTCGTGTTTTCTTTCCCGTTACCCCCTGATGATCAAGTAAGATTAACCGTTTCTCCGTGAATATAAATGTATCTCGAACTAACTTGAATCCCATTTCAATGCGATATTGCTTTTCTACTTCTTTATTTCTAGATAAATAATACAACGTTGTTTTTATTAATTGATTATGGAGAATATCATGGACATATCTTCTTCAAGAATGTGTATCTTTCCTCTTTTATGTGAAAAAGTCTGAATTGATTCTTTAAAAAGGATTTTCCCGCGAATAATACTAGACTTTTCTTTGTTCTCCACATACTCTTTATAAAGTCCTCTTTTAATTAATGCCTTTACCTTTATTAAAAGTACCTTACTTAACAGGTTTAATAAATCTTTCTCATCTTCATCATACACACTAATAATATCCTTCTCGTAAGGGTGATCGCAAGCATACACTAACATGTAATACAAGTTTTTGACGGGAATTCTATTGATGTCGTTGGATGAGATCATCAACTTTCTCCTCCTGATCAAACCAATATTCTCTTAGTAATGGTTCAACTTCCAACCGAACAACTCTATCAAACCACTCTTGCTCATCTTTTATTTCACCATCTGGACAAAAGTAGCTATGTCCTATTTCAAATCCTTTACCTAGATTCACATTATCATTGATAATTTCGTTATTAACTTCTTTCATAAAGGTGATTACTTTTTCTATAAAGCCATTGCTGATACCTTTTCCTCTTAAAAACGTTGCAAATGATTCTGTATGAAAACCAGGAACCAAATTAATAAAAGCAAATCGCCTACGTAATGCATAGTCAACCATAGCAAGTGATCGGTCAGCAGTATTCATTGTAGCAATGATATAAACATTTTCTGGAATATAAAACTTCTCTCCCTCTGAACCATAAGCAGGTTTAATTTCATGTTCTTTTCCTCGTTTATCAGCTTCCATTAACATCATGACTTCTCCAAATATTTTAGATAAATTACCACGATTAATTTCATCAATAATGAAATAGAAATTTTCATTTGGCTTCTTCTGTGCTTTTTTACAAAAAGAGTAGAATAAACCATCTTGAAGCTGAAAATTACCATTCTCATTTGGTTTGAAGCCGCAAATAAATTCTTCATATGAATAAGATTGATGGAACTGTACAGTTTCAATGCGTTCCTAATCTTTCTTCCCCATATGAAGATAAGCTAATCGCTTTTCAACAAATGTTTTACCAACACCAGGAGGTCCTTGTAATATAATGTTTTTCTTATAAAACAATGACTCAATAGCATCTTCTACTTTCTCTATATCAATAAACAAGTCAACCTTAATGTCATCAATGTTATAAGGGATAACTGTATTCCCTTCTGAAGTGTAAGGTGATTTCGTTTCATTAACTTGTAATCGGTTAAATAACTGCTCAACAAATTCTTCATAGGGACTAACATTTGTTAATGTCTTTGTGTTAATAGGCAAATCGGATGTCTTCCATCTCCCCGTTTTTAACCATTCTACATTTCTAAACGAATGGTGTTCTCCGTTTTCTACATCATATTTATACTCAGAAATAACTAGTCCATATGCAATTAATTCCTCTTTACCACGTTTAATAAAAATATAGTCGCCTACGTTCATTTCTCTCAGAAATTGTTCATTTGCAAGTGCATCATTTGTTGGTGAATAGTCTAAGTTATGAATTTCTTTTAGTTTTTCAGTAATTTCTCTTTTAAAGGGTTCTCATTCGGATTACGCACAAATTCAAAAATTTCTTTTATCCCTTTCCATAAATCGTTGTATCTTTCCTTTTCCTTATATTTATTTGCAACATGAATAACACACTCAATTAATAATTCTGCTCTCTCATGGTCATTGATACTAATATTACATACATTGATTATTGTTGGTACAATACTGTTTTGAATCCCTTGTAAATAGGGGTAGCGTCAGGAAAATGCGGATTTACAACGTTAAGGAAATTCTCATATTAAAAGCCTAATTTCTCAAAAATGCTGAGAAATTAGGCTTTTTTCGTTACTCCATTAAAGCATTCTTTTCCGGAAGATCTAAAATTTAATATTAATTAATTCTTACTATATTAACGCACCTATTAAGTGCATTAGTTCACATTGACAAATGAGTGAATTAAGTATATAGTGTGCATTGTGGAGATACACATTACAATTTTAAGGTAGGCAAAATAATAAAATGAAGATATTGATTTCAAACACATCCGATAAACCTTTGTACCAGCAAATCAAAGATCAAATAAAAGATTCTATTTTCAAAGGTGAAATTAGTGAGGGTGATCCTCTCCCGTCTATTCGAAATTTTGCCCATGATTTAAAGGTAAGTGTTCTTACTATTCGTCGTGTTTATGATGAATTAGAAGAAGAAGGTTTTATCACAAGTCAAGTGGGCATTGGTACTTTTGTCTCTACAGGTAATCTTGAGCTGATTCGAGACTCTAGACGCCATCATGTTGAGCAAATAATGCAGGAGTTAATTCAAACCGCAAAGACATTGAAAATTACTAAAGAAGAGTTAAATGAAATGATGAATATTCTATATGAGGGGGATGGACAATGAGTAGCATTTTAGAAGTAACAGGGCTAAATAAATCTTATGGGGATTTTTCTCTTTCTGATATTAGCTTTTCCTTAGAGGAGGATTGCATTACAGGGTTTATCGGTATCAATGGAGCAGGGAAAACAACCACAATACGGACAATACTTGGACTTGTAACAAGAGCATCAGGCACTATTAAATTATTTGGTAAGGATATGAACAAATATGAAAAGGAATTAAAGGATCGTATCGGAATTGTTTTGGATGATGGAGGCTTTTATGATGAATTGTCAATGGCAGAAATGACAAGCATTATTTCCCCTGCATATTCAAGATGGAGTGAACATGATTATAAAACTTTTATGGAACGCTTTTCCCTAAACCCACGCCAAAAGATTGCCACCTTATCAAAGGGGATGCGTATGAAATATTCATTGACTTTAGCAATTTCCCATCAAGCAGACTTATTGATAATGGACGAACCTACAAGTGGATTAGACCCTTTAATCCGAAGTCAGCTTATGGAAATCTTGAAAGATTATATGAAACAAGGAGGAAAAGGGGTTTTCTTTTCGACGCATATCACTTCTGATTTAGATAAAGTTGCAGATATGTTAATTCTCATCAACAATGGCAGGATTTTATTTGGGGAAGAAAAGGATATGCTGATTGACACTCACCGTTTGGTAAAAGGCGATATAAAGGATTTGAGTGATGAAACTAGAAACTTGTTCTTAAATATTCAAGAAACAGAATTTGGTTTTTCGGGTATCACCAATCAATTGTCGAAGATTCAAAAAAACATGCACGACATTCTGATTGAAAGACCTACAATTGAAGATATTATGCTTGGATACATAGAAAAGGAGGCAAAAAATAATGTTACTACATCTCGTTAAAAAGGATATTCTCCTTATCAAGAAATACTTACTATTTACGTTGCTTGCAGTAAGTGCGATCCCACTATTTATTATGGCTCGCATTCCTGAATTTTTAGGTTTTAATGCCTTCCTAATTTCAGTGATTTTTGCAGAATTTATGCTCTATCAGTATGTATCGATGGTAGAAATGAAATACCCTAAAGCTACCGCGTTACTATGTGGTACGCCATATCCTCGCAGCATGCTCATAAAGGCAAGATATGCTTTTCTTCTTTTGATTTTTGCCTACTGCTATGTAGCATATACCCTACTAGCAATGGTCGTGTCTAAAATTGAATATCTTACCCCAATAAGCATACTTACTGCTCTGCTGATTTCGACAATATTATTTGGCGTATATACACCCATACAGTATAAATTAGGTTATGAAAGAACAAAGTATTTCTTCTCAATTGTTATAGTAGCAACGCCATTTATCTTGCCGGCACTATCAAACTTAGATATCAAACTCGATTTTAGTGAACTATCTGCAATGTCTATGTTAGCCAAATGTTTGATACTGATTGTGGCTGTAATCGCTATTTTTTGTATTTCCTTGATTGCATCCATTAAGATTTATTCAAAAAAAGATTTATTATAACTGCATAGAAATATTATCAAAATAGGAGGAAAAAGAATATGCCCACTATACCAACACCAATAGTAATACTTTTTGTATTATTTCCCTTTGTATATTTTGGATATAAGTATTATAGAAATCATAGAAAATAGTAAACTTGAGAAATCAAAGGTACTACATTAGAATAGGAAGCTACAAGATTTATGACTTCTACCTTTTTCTTTGTAAAGGAATCGAAAACAACACAGATTAGCTAGATAAAGTGACTTGAAAAGAGTAAAGCTATCGTATCTAGGTACTACAAAGTCATAAACTTGGACTGGAATTCTATCAAAATACGCTTCATAACTAAAGCAACGTTGAATAGACGTTGCTCATTTTTGATTATTCTGGCCATTGTTATAAATACACATTTTTACAATCTCCTTTAAAATTTAACATAGAAATCTATTTTTCATTAAAAGGGTTACTTTATACTATGGTCCTTTAATGGAATAAGGAATCGTTATTTGTTCTCTTCCGATAGCTTTCTATATAACGAAGCCCTAGATACATTTGTAATTTCACAAATTTGATTTACAGTCATTTCTCCCTCTTTATATAGCTTTACCGCATAATTCATACCTGCGTGATTTTTATGATACTTCTTTAAACGTCCTTTAAACTTTCCCTCTTTCTTAGCCAAATCAATCCCTTCACGTTGTCGCATTCGAATAAGATCTCGCTCTAATTGGTTAACACCAGCCATTACCGTAATTAAGAATTGGCTGTATGGGTTGTTTTCTGATAAATCTAGCCATGTATCCTTTAATGACTTTAGGCTTGCTTTTTTCTCCCGAATTTCATCGATCAATTCAAATAAATCTTGTGTACTGCGTGTGATTCGGGTTAAGTCTGTAACATATATGGTGTCACCGTCTTGTAAATCCTCTAACATTTCTTGAAGATGTTTCCGTTCTTTTGTTGCTCCTGAGACTTTTTCTTTATATATAATATCCATTCCAATTTCGTTCAGCTGCTGAAATTGCCTTGAAGGATTTTGACTAGTTGAACTGACACGTATATAACCGATTTTTCGCAAAATATCACCTCATTTTTGAGACAAGTCTTGTGAGACACCCCTAACAATGATTTTACCAGTCTATTACTCTTGTATCAATAGGGTACTCTATTGATATATAATTAAACTGATTAACCGAATAATTACAGAAATGAGTTGATACTGTATGAAAATTGCAAGAGGTAGGGAATTGCTTACACCGGAACAGCGACAGACCCTAATGCAAATTCCTGAAGATGATTGGGTACTGGGAACTTACTACACTTTTGCCAAACGAGATTTAGAAATCATAAATAAACGAAAGAGAGAAGAAAACCGTTTAGGGTTTTCCGTTCAATTAGCTGTTCTCCGGTATCCCGGTTGGCCATACACTCATATCAAAAACATCCCAGATTCGGTCATACATTATATATCGAAACAAATTGGTGCCACTCCATCTTCGTTTAGTCTTTATCCACAAAGAGAAAATACACTTTGGGATCATTTGAAAGAAATTCGAAGTGAATACGCCTTTGTAACCTTTACTCTAAAAGAATATCGATCGACATTTAAGCATCTTCATCAATTAGCTTTGGAAAATGGCGATACCATGCATCTGCTACATGAATGCATAGATTTTCTAAGAAAAAACAAAATCATTCTGCCTGCTTTCACTACACTTGAGAGAATGGTGTGGGAGGCAAGGACAATGGCTGAAAAGAAGCTATTTAATACGGTGAGTCAATCTCTTACAAATGAGCAAAAGGAAAAACTTGAAGAGATTATTACTTCTCAGCATCCATCAGAATCCAATAAAACAATATTGGGTTGGTTAAAGGAACCACCCGGTCACCCTTCACCCGAAACATTTCTAAAAGTAATAGAACGACTCGAATACATACGGGGAATGGAATTAGAAACGGTACAAATTAGTCATTTGCATCGCAATCGCCTGTTACAACTTTCTCGCTTGGGTTCAAGATATGAGCCTTATGCATTCCGTGACAATAAACGATATTCGATATTAACCGTCTATTTATTACATCTTACACAGGAATTAACGGATAAAGCTTTTGAAATTCATGACAGACAAATACTTAGTCTGTTATCAAAAGGCCGTAAGGCTCAAGAAGAAATTCAGAAACAAAACGGTAAGAAGCTGAATGAGAAGGTTATACACTTTACTAACATCGGACAAGACTTAATTAAAGAAAAACAGGAAAAATTAGACGTTTTTGAGGTTTTAGAATCTGTTATTGAATGGAATTTTTTGGCTCTTCGGTGGAAGAAGCCCAAGAGCTTGCACGTCCTGCCGACTATGATTATTTAGACTTACTGCAAAAACGATTTTATTCACTTAGAAAATATACGCCAACACTATTAAGGATATTGGAATTTCATTCTACAAAGGCAAATGAGTCACTTTTACAAGCTGTAGAGATTATCCGAGGAATGAACGAATCTGGAAAGCGAAAAGTGCCTGATGACTCACCTATTGATTTTATTTCAAAACGCTGGAAAAAGCATTTATACGAAGATGATGGTACAACAATCAATCGTCATTACTACGAAATGGCTGTATTAACAGAACTTCGGGAGCATGTTCGGGCAGGAAATGTTTCCATTGTTGGCAGCAGACAGTATAGAGATTTTGAGGAATATTTGTTTTCAGAAGATACATGGAACCAAACGAAGGAGAATACGAGATTGTCAGTTAGTTTATCATTCGAAGATTATATGACGGAGAGAACCAACAGCCTTAACCTTAACTCTTTTCCATTCTTAAATTCCGGAAATGAATGAGGTGCATAAGGTGCCCCAATGCGTGATAATTGAAGCAATCAATTGGGATGCACTTTTTGTATAAGTATTAATAAAATGAAAAGTCAGCCCCTTCATATGGACAAATGTCGATAAAAAGGGGCTGACCATTGATTCAATTTCTTTAGAACGGTCCAAATGTACCGCGTCTAAATCCTCGCCGAAAACCACGTGCATATCCCGGTACAAATCCAACTCCAAATCCACGTCTAAAACCACGTCGATATACTGGTATTGGGCGAACAATACGGGGTCCAAAAAACGGCATTAATCTCCCCTCCCTTACTTGTCATAGTTTATGAAATAAATTATCATTCGTATAGGTTATTAGCTAGTATTTTTGGAACTTTATAAAAATGAGTAAGGTGAAAATGCCAACGACATCGTATTTCATCAGTTGTTTCGTTTGACAATTAGAAGGAGCAGTTGGACTTAAAAAAACTAACTTCTAATGGTTGAAGTTAGTTTTTTTAAATTTTGATATACATTTAACGTGATGCTTTAGGTGGTTGGCATACATCGCATTTTCTTTGGTTATTATTTTTGAACTTCGTAAAGCTTTTTTCAAAATTGTTACCACAAGAACATTTAAATAGTAACTTTTGAGAAAAACCGTGATATTCCGTTGTTAATAGCTTACTTTCTGAATTGTTTTCAACAAATGCTTTAATTTTATCAATGGTCCAGCGTTTATTCATTCTCTTACACCTCCATATTTTATTACTAGGCGGAGGCTGTTAATTGCATCCGTTTCATATTAGGTTAAAATTGTGAGTATCCTAACCGGTTTATTATAACATGATCCAAGACCATTCGTTACATCAATTTATTTATCTTTTATATACGTAATGACATCTAATAGTTCTTTAAACTTATCAATAGCATAATCATACCGATTTACTTCTCCAAATCCATATCTTGCATAAATAAAAGGAATTCCAGCATATTCTGATGATTTTTGATCACCATCTGTATCTCCTACATAAACAGGGTTTTTTAACTGATTTCTTTCGACAATTAGTTTAATGTTATCTCCTTTTGAAAGTCCCGTTCTTCCGGGATTTTCATAATCGCAGAAATACTTTCCTAAATCGTGGTACTGATAAAAAGCTTCGATATAACCTATTTGACAATTGCTTACAATGTAGAGCTTGTACCTCTTTGATAGTGCTTTTAATACGGACGCTACATCATCGTATAATTGGCCACCTTGCTTAATTAAATAAGCATTTTCAACTTCGCAGCTATCATTTAAGACTTTTTCTGCTACTTCCTTATCTACATCCGGTAACAGTCTTTTACTAACTTCATCAAATGGTAGACCCAATACTTGCTTTAAATCCTCTTTTGTTATTTCTTTGTCAATTTGATATTGATTTAGTACGTCGTTCCATGCAGTAACTATAGTTTCCCTTGAATCCCATAGAGTACCATCTAAATCAAAAATAATACTATCCATTAAAATTCTCCTTTATCAATAGGCGTTGATTTTTTCCGATAATGCGCATGTAATGATTATAAGATTATTTGTTCATCTACATTTTACTATAAAAAATCTAAATGAATCGAATAAAAACGAAAAAAGGTACCTAACTCCTTCAAAAAGAAAGTATTAGACACCTTTATTTTGCTTGATTACATCATCTAATTTAAATATACCGTCCCTTTAAATTGAATATCTATCTCGGAAGAATGATTTTTCATTGTTTTTTTCACGAATTCTTTTGCTTGTGTAAGTGCATCAAGCATTCCTTCTGCTTCAAATTTAACCTCTATTGGATTAAGATGTGTATTTAACAAGAAAATATACTGCTTCATATTACAATCCACCTATAAATTATAGTTTACTATTACATAATACCACATTAAGGAAACGCTTACAATCACAAAATGTTTTGTATGTAAAAAAATAGCTTCCTCTTCCTGCCTATAAAATGAAGGTCAGCTAATTATGAGACAAAAGTATATACAAAAAGCACCTGATACATGCAAAAGACATTGTTGTCTGTTTGAGGTATCAAGCGCATAACTAAATAATATCACTATTTCCTAGTCTTAATGAGAACTACTATATGGTTTCTTGCCCTGCTCCTCTAACTTCTCTTCCAGATAATTACGTAGACGCTCTACCGCTTCTTCATCAGAGGTAGGACCTAGTTTTATCGTCTCTTCATATTTCTCATGACCAAAGGCTAAATCAGCCTGAATGACTTCTGGTGTTAGTCCAGCATGCTTAAAATTTTCTCTTAGCTCTTTTGCGACATGCTTTTTTTGCTTAGGATCTAAACTCATTTTTTCACCTCCACATTTAGTTATATTCATTTTTCCCAACTATTTATTTTTTACTAATAGTGTGTCGCTCGGTTCAAAAACATAATAAATAGATCAGACCTTTGATGTCGACGAGTGTCGGCGATAAGAGTCTGATCCTTCATTATTTCAACTATTTATTTTCGTAAAATTTTCTCCATTGCTTTTCCTTTTGCTAATTCATCAATTAGTTTATCTAAATAGCGAATTTCCTTCATCGTTTGCTCTTCGATTTCTTCTACTCGAACGCCACAGATCACACCTTTTATCAGCGTTCGTGAAGGATTTAAACGAGGAGCCTCGGAAAAGAATGTCTCAAAATCTGTCTGTCTATCCAACTGTGTCTCTAAACCTTCCTGACTGTATCCTGTCAACCAACGAATGATCTCATCGACTTCGGTTTTTGAACGTCTTTTTCTCTCTGCTTTTTTAATATAATGGGGATACACACTAGCGAAACTCATTGTATAAATCTTGTGTTTTGCCATGATACACATCCTCAATTGTTTTTCTTCATTCTATCACACATAGATGTTGAAGATAACCTTAGACATAATTGTTAATGCAATACTTAAATCCAGTAAATTAAAGGTTGTTAATAAATTGCTTTACTAAATGATTAAATGCGATATAATTTTTGCTAGGTACTTGGTGAAATGCATCGTCTACAAATGCGATATACATATTAGTTTGTTCTTTATAAAATAGTTTATGGTGATGAATCCAAAACGTACGTTCGCCGTATATTAGTAATGTTGGACATTGGATTGACGGAATTTGGTTCACTTGATTATAATGTTGGGTATCTAAATAAAAACGCAGCCATATTACTGGATCAGTCTTTAACATATGTTGATATAATTTTTCTTCATCTTCTTCATTGTTTGCATTACTATATGCTAAAATCTCTGCTAATCTGTTTGGGTTTTTTATAATAACCCCTTCACCTATTCGATACATCCACTCTAACCCCAACGTATCTACTTTGGGGTAAGCTCCAGAAATAATTAATGCTTTTACCATATCCGGATATTTTATCGTGAAGGATTGTGCTATGACACCACCAGCTGAATAAGCGCAAAGAATGATTTTTTTTAAATTTTCCGCTTCCATTATGTGCTTGATCTCTTCTACATACTGATCAATAAGTGTAGATTCCTGACTCAACTTAGAAACCGATTCACCATGCCCACTAAGATCAGGCATAATTAACTGAAAATGATCTGCTAATTCTACTTGGTATTGAAAAACTAGCCTTCCTAAACCAGGTGGATGGACAAACAATATTGGTTCCCCGTTGCCCCATTTATCATAAAATAGATGTGCATGCTTTAAATTAACGAATGGCATATTAGTGATCCTCTAATTCCGATGTGTCATATGGATTTAAAGGCTTAGTGGCTGGACCCTCTAGTACTTCTCCAGTTACAGAAAAACGCGATCCATGACAAGGACAATCCCATGTCTGTTCATTTCCGTTCCATGTTACTTCACATCCCATATGGGTGCAGGTAGTATCAATTGCATGTAAGTCACTTGCCTCATCGCGATAAACACCTATTTTATTTATACCAGCTAATATTGTGGTAGCTTGATTTGCTTTGAGTTCGTCAATTTTATTCATTGGTATGGCTAGTTTGCTGGCAATAAGGTGCTTTGCTGTAGTAGCATTCATAGAAATAAGCTTCTTAATATCTGGGTCACTATGAAAACGTTGCGGTGAGAAAAGATCGCTCATTGGGTTTTGTTTATTTAAAATGTCATCAGTAATTAATTGAGCGGCAATAGCGCCGTTTGTCATTCCCCATTTTCGATAACCTGTAGCAATATACACATTCGGTGTTGATTTGCATAGTTTACCGATATAAGGTACCTTATCCGTTGTTGTTAGGTCCTGTGCTGCCCATTGGTTGATAAATGTGTCAATAACTACATGTTGGTTTGCGAATGCCTCTAATTTATGAAAAGCTTCTTTTTGTTGTTTCGCATGACCTGTACGATATCTTTCTCCACCAAAAAGCCAGATTTCTTGATCATCATGTGAATTTGTTGCTCGAACGGATCTTATAGGCTGTTCAGCGCTAATATACATACCGCCTGGGTACTTCTGTTTTGTTTTTGCAGCAATCAAATGGGAGCGTTCAGGATACATTCTAGCGAAATATAATCCTTTCATATCATAGAAAGGAAAGTGTGAAGCAATTACAACATGTCTGGATTGTATAACATTCCCTTGTTTTGTTATCACGATAGGTTGATCGGATTCACTATTTTGTATATCCGTAGCAGGGCTTTGTTCAAAAATACGTATGTTATTATTTTTTGATAATTCATTAACAAGTGAAGCAAGATACTTAACTGGGTGAAATTGTGCTTGTTTATCCATTTTCAATCCAAGCTTCATTGGAATATCTAACGGCATGTGTGTAACTAATGATCCAGGTATATCTAATTCCTGATAGGCATTTGCTTCACTTTTTAGTTTACTTACATAATTATCATCATTTGTGTAGATGTATGCATCTTCTTCAGAAAAATCACAGGAAATTTGATGTTCGTTGATTAGTTTTTTTATCTGTTGTAGTGCCTGAACTTGTGCGGTGTAATATTGTTTTGCTTTTTCTTTTCCAAAATGCTGGATTAGCTCATCATAAATCAGTCCATGTTGTGCGGTGATCTTAGCTGTTGTATGTCCTGTTGTTCCACTAATTAACTGATCAGCTTCGATTAGTACAACATTTATGTTTTCTTTCGCTAACAAATAGGCTGTTGTTATGCCAGAAATACCGCCTCCAACGATTGTAACATCCGCTTGCATATCTTTTGAAATAGGTGGAAATGATGCGATATGTGTATTGTACCAGTATGACTCTTTTTTCATTGTCATTTCATGAAAACCTCCATCTTTTTATTTATTATGAACGTACTGGTACATAGGCATACAAAAAACTCTTTTTACACCGTAGTATAAAAAGAGTTTTTCATGATTTACTATTTACGCTTCCGCATCATATCATAATATTTTAATGGTTGGTCTACTTTTACTTTAGTAATCATCATGGCATGTTTCGCTCGATCTATCGGTTCACCATTTTCATCCCAAACTTCTTTAATTGTTTGTTTGAAATGATAAAAGTTAGGTCCGAAAAATTCTACTTCATCACCAACCCCAAAACTATTTCGTTGTTGAATCGTTGCGATCTGTGTTGTCTCATCATAATCTAATACAAGCCCTGCAAAATCGTATTTCGGAATACGCGCTGGTCTACCGAATAATTGATCTTTTTCCGTTGGCTCATTATAGTAAAATGCAGTCGTTAATGAACGTTGTGCAGCTTTCCATATTTCATCAACCCATTCTGGATCCATTTCGAAATGATCAGGGTCTTCAAAATATGTGTCTATAACTTTACGATACACGTTGACCACTGTAGCAACATAGTGAACACTTTTCATTCTACCTTCAATTTTTAAGCTATCTACACCTGCAGCTAGTAAATCTGGCATATGTTCAACCATGCTTAAGTCTTGTGAGCTCATTGTATAGGACTCATCTGATTGTTCGGAAATGTTTTCTGATCCATCTGTTCCGTCTTCAAATAAATCATATTTCCATCGACAAGATTGGGCACAGCCACCTCTGTTCGCATCGCGTGCTGTCATATGATTAGATAATACACAACGTCCCGAATAGGATATACACATTGCTCCGTGAATAAAGGCTTCTAATTCAATATCAACTTTTTCTTTCATTTCCTTTATTTCTTCTAAGGAAACTTCTCTAGCTAATACGACACGAGGAATACCCTCACTTTTCCAAAATTCTACTGTACGCCAATTCGCAATGGATGCTTGCGTACTAATATGAATCTCAAGATTAGGTGCAGCTTCTTTACAAGCTGCAATTAAAGCTGGATCAGCAACAATTACTGCATCAATCCCGACCTCGTATAACTTTTTAAAATAATCTTTTGCTCCTGATAAATTTTCATTATGCGCGATGATATTAGCCGCTACATACACTTTTGCTCCATATTTTCTAGCAAAAGCGATGCCTTCTTTCATATCCTCATACGAAAAATTTCCTGCCTTGGAACGAAGACCAAATTGCTTACCACCGATATATACTGCATCTGCACCGTAATGAATTGCAAATTTTAGTTTTTCTAAATTCCCTGCTGGAGCAAGTAGCTCTGGCTTTGTTTTTGTTTGTAAGTCAGTCATGATAATACTCCTCTAGCTAATAGATCTGTTCCTTGAAATAGAATCCAGTTCCTAATTTTCGATCTTCTGGTTGTATACTATAAATACGTTGTTTAAACCCTGCTTTTTTTAACTCAAATTGAGCTGGATCATGTAAATACGTATCAATTGCTTCTCTGTATAATTGAGTAATTTGCACGTGATAATCAACAGACTTCAATATGCCACTAATACGGAAACCTTGGATTTTAGCCTCTAATAATAAAGGTAAATGCTCAATCATACATAAATCTTCATTACTCATAATATGCGTACCATTAACATCCTCAAAAATCGGATAATGTGTATCTTCTTCTTTTCCTTGGGTAATATGCATGAGTTGTTGTTTGTTGTACGATTTATCAATATGATTATAATAATTTGTTACTAATTTTCGTTTTGATTGAAAAATACAAGTCATTCCGTGCACTTGAATATCAACAGGAAATGTAACCTGTTCATTTATTTCTTTAATTGCATCCATCGCTAATTCATTTGATAGAATAGCACGACTAATCCCTTTTTGATGCCAATAATTTAATGTTTCATAATTTGTTGCTAATGTTTCAGGATTCCAGATAATAGGTATGTTAATCTCATATGCTGAGACAATCATAAAAATGGATGGATCGCCACAAATAATCCCGTCGACTTTAACAGATTCTAATTCCTTTAAATACGTTGGTAAGATTTCTAATATATCATTGTGAAAGATAGCATTGGTCAAAATATATATTTTCGTATCATTTTGATGACAATACATCGTTGCTGTTTTTATTTCTTCGATTGAAAAATCACCAGTGACACGTAATCCGTAGTTTTGATGACCAATCGTAATCGCATCTACACCAACATCAATTAATTTTTGTACTTCATTCATATCTCTAGCGGTAGCGATTAACTCTGGTTGATAAAGACTTCCCATAAATTCACCTCAAAATTGCAGTCTACTGTTTATTATGAATTAAAATTAAATTTTTTCCGTGACAAATATCACAATTAAACATACTTTTTTATTTGTTTTTGATAATATCTTTATAGCTTGGTTGCCCATCTACAGCATGTGCATGTTTGATTCCATTAATAACTGCTCGCTCAATTGCTTGTACGGCAAGCATACCTACAATGTTGAGATCAACCGAGACTTCGTTTGATGTCATTGCAAAAATAGTGTCACCATCCACAAGAGTGTGGGAAGGACGCATCGTTCTAGCGAATCCATCGTGTGCCATACTTGCAAGCTTATTCATTTCAGATTTTGTTGCTTTTGCATTGGTAATAATCGTACCAATTGATGTATTTGTAGAAAAACGATTTGTCTGTTTATCTAATTGTGACAATAATTGTTCTTCCGTATGTAGTAATTGATCATTTTCTCGATCATAAGTACCTGCAATTATTTGATTTTCTTTCGGATCAAAAATATCTCCAAAGCTATTAACAGCAACCACAGCACCGACTTGGAGCTCACCAATTTTTATTGCAAATGTACCTAAGCCGCCTTTCATGGAAAAAGTAGGACCTAAACACTTCCCTACCGTTGCTCCTGTCCCAGCGCCAATCGAACCATTCGTTACTTCCTTCATTGTTTCCGCATTAAGACATGCTTGATAACCTAAACTGGCATCTGGTCGAATCGAAGCATCAGCTAATGTTAGATCAAATAAAATAGCACCAGGTACAATTGGAACACGTGCAACACCAACATCAAAACCTATTTCTCTCTCTTCTAAATATCGCATAATACCATCTGCTACACCCAAACCAAATGCGCTACCACCACTTAAAAAAACGGCATGTGTTTCCTGAACAAGATTCTCTGACTTTAATAAGTCTGTTTCTCGTGTACCTGGAGATCCACCTCTCACATCAACACCAGTTACTGCCCCATTTTTGTTAATGATCACCGTGCATCCAGTTGCAGCTTCTTGATATTGCGCATGACCAATAGAGAACCCTTTAATTTTATTGATTGAAATCTCTTGTAGCATCGCTCAACTACTCCTTCCAGTTTTTATGGTCATTTACTTTTAATTTTAATATAATTAAAATGGACACAAATATTAAATTTACTAGTTTGATTTCATCTTATATGGTAAATAGAATAATAACAATATTTTTGAGGTGATTAAATGAGCACAATCCGAGCACATATGATTGTAAGCGGAATGGTTCAGGGGGTTGGTTTTCGATATACGACGCAAATGAAAGCAACCGAAATGGGGTTAACTGGTTGGGTCAGAAACTTATCCGATGGAACAGTTGAAATAGAAGCAGAAGGTGAATCAAAAATTGTTGATCAATTTGTTGATTTGATAAAAAAAGGGCCCAGACGGTTTATTCACGTTGATCATGTAGATGTAAATTCTTATGATGACTTAAAAGGTTATACGTCGTTTGAAGTTCGATAGTAATACATTTTATAACTAATGAACCATTCTTAGTTCTAAAATTGAAACAATAGTATTTAGTAATTTAATTGTTAAGCATAGTAAGGGTTAACAATTTCTCTAACCGCCAGCTAGCTATAAATATGTCGGTAAGTGATATCTATACATTTCAATTGCATTTGTATGGTTCTTAAGGGTAGAAATTGTTTTGGGATGAGGATTGACATAAATTAATGGATAATTTTTTTCATCCATATCTTCATTGACAACAAAAGCTAACTTTTCTTTGTCAATTGAAAATTGTGCATCAATTCCCTTTTTGTTTCCCCGCGCATCTATTCGAATCCATTTTTTTCTTGAGCTCAAGAAAACGGCATTTAAAGCGTGAATACAGTAACCTTTCTCTGGTTTATCAAATAACATTAAACGTTGGTAACAAAAACCTGTAGGTATATTTTGTGAACGTAATAAAGCAGCTAACAAGTTTGATTTGGCATAACAAATACCCTCTCTATAATTTAGAGTATCAGAAGCATTACACGTTACCCGTTCCCCTTTAACATCCCAAGAGTGATTGACTTGATCTCTTACGAATTGAAAAGCTGTCTCAGCCTTTTCAATTTCTGATTGAGATGGCTGAAATAATTCATTGATTATTTCTTGTATTTTAAAGTTAGAGTAATTAATTTCTTTTGTTTCTTCTAAATAATCTTTGATCAAATTAGATTCGCAAACTAACTTCATTAGTACCCTCCATTTAAATGAATTATAATAACTTTTCTATTTGAAAAAAAGTCGCGTTAATACATACGCGACTTTTTGATAGATCAGTTTATTTTTCTTCAAAGAATTTACGATTAAGTGCAATATATTCATGCTCATCTTCTGGAACTTCATCTTCCATAAAGATTGCCTCTACTGGACAAACTGCTTCACATGCGCCACAGTCAATACAAATATCAGGATCGATATAAAACATATCTTCTCCTTCTTCTATACAATCGACAGGGCAAACTTCTACACATTCGCCTGCTTTTTCTTCAATACAAGGTGATGCAATTACAAAAGCCAAGAAAAATACCTCCTTCAAAAATAACTAATTTATATCTTACCACAACGAAGTAATTCTACCCAAATAAAAATTGGTTACTTTGATTATCTGTATTACCAAATATGACGAACCTGACACATCTCATCTTTAAATTCGAGTGAAAAAACATCTGGATTCATCAATGTTTTCCAATCATTAAAACCAAAATCATCGGAATAATGAGATAATATAACACTTAATAGATTTCCATGTGTAACAATAGCTACGCAATCATTTGATTGATCTTGTAAGCATTCATCTATTACTGCTAACCCTCTTTGCAATGCATCGTTGGATGACTCCCCACCTGATAAGGAAAAATCAAAATCTTGAAATGATAATTCTAACACATCTAACCAATCGTCTATTGGTTCATTACTCAAGACTCTTTCTTCTAAACGAACATCTTTCTCAATAGGAATATGCTGTGCTGCAGCATAAGGTTTTATCGTTTCAATTGCACGCATAAATGGACTAGAGATGATTCGATTAATTCTCCAATCATTGTTTTCCAAAAATAATGCTAAACGATGCGCTTGATTAACGCCATGCTGTGTTAAAGGAGAATCCATATGTTGTCCTTCTGCTTGGCAATGTCGAATCAAAATTAGTTGTTTCACTAAATCATCTCCTATGTGAAGAGGGTATCATTATTTAACCTGTTCCTGATCGGTTTTCTATTATCTATTGTTCTACAAAATATTCTTTTTTAAATCCGCCAATACGATTCGTATTATCTATAATAAAATAGAATTCGTCTGTTTCATTTTTTACATCATATACTTTTCCTGGTGTCAGTACATGATGAACGACAAACTTTTTCGCATCCGCATGAACACACGTTACTTTTTTAATTGTTTTAGACTTGTCCCAAGTTTGGTGTATCACCATTATGCACCCTCTTTCTCTCTCTCATACTAGTACATTTCTATTTTAGCACGAAAAACATAAAAAAATAAGTCAAACTCTAATTATTCGTCTAATTTTTACCCTCATTTAATATTTTTGCTAAAAAACTAGGTTAGTTGCTTTGGGTTATAGTTAATCCAAAAAGCCACCTATCAGGTAGCTCTTCTTGTATTAATCAAATAGTGATAGATATTGTCCATATCCTTTTTCTTCAAGCTTATCTTTTGGAATAAAGCGCATTGCTGCTGAATTCATGCAATATCGCATGCCTCCTTGATCAATTGGGCCATCATCAAATACATGGCCAAGATGAGAATCAGCATCTTTACTTCGAATCTCAATTCTTCTCATACCATGAGATGTATCTAAATTCTCTTTTAATTGCATGCGATTGAGTGGTTTAGTAAAGCTTGGCCAACCACAACCCGCATCATATTTCTCTTTTGATGAAAATAAAGGTTCACCGCTAACAACGTCAACGTAAATACCATCTTCATTTAAATTATAATACTCGTTTTGAAAAGGGCGTTCTGTTCCATTTTCTTGGGTAACGTGATATTGAATTGGAGTAAGCATCTGTTTCAGCTCTGCTTTTGTATGCTTCTGTTTCCAATGCCGTTGAATAAAATCTTCTCTTCCCGATCCCTTTTTATATAATTGATAATGAAACGCATTTTTCTTGTAGTAATCCTGATGCTTTTCTTCAGCGGGATAAAAAGTTTTGGCTGGTAAAATTTTTGTAGCAATTGGTTTATTGAATTTAGCAGATTGAGCTAGTGATTCCTTAGACGCCATAGCTAACTGTTTTTGTGTATCATCATGATAAAAAATCGCAGTTTGATAAGATTCACCACGATCATTAAATTGTCCACCTGAATCAGTTGGATCAATTTGTTGCCAAAAAAGTTCTAGTAACTTTTCATATGGAAAAATATCGGGTTGGTAAGTAATTTGAACAGCCTCGACATGTCCAGTTGTATTTGAGCATACTTCTTCATAGGTTGGCTTTTCAGTATGTCCACCAGTATATCCGGATACAACTTTTTCAATTCCAGGCTGCTCATCAAATGGTTCAACCATACACCAAAAACATCCCCCGGCGAATGTAGCTAAAGCAAATTCTTGATCCAAAATAGATTCCTCCTAACAAATTATAGTCTATAACTATTACGTCTATTGTAGTTAGATTAAATTGCAATATCAAATAAAGAGCTTAGGTTTTGATCCGTTTGATTGATTCATTCCAGGTTTATCTGTCTCAATTAAATAGATATTTTCATTATTTGTTTTAACAGGAGATTTATTTTCTATTTCTTCGTTTGTATTTACATTAATTTGCTCATTACTTTCGTCTGTTTCACTTGCAGTATCTTCTTCCGCTTCTTCCTCGCCATCCACTTCTTGAAAAGCTTTTAATAGGGATAACATTGTCGGGAGATTCTTCACTATCGGGCCATATTGCTGAATAATCGGTGTAACAGATTGCGTCATTTTTAAAATTTGTTGAATGTTTGATAATGTGTTGGTTATTCCTCCACCACCAGTAGTAGCTGCAGGTAATTGACTTCCTAATTGAGAAGGCAACAATTTTTGAATGATACCTTGTAATCCACCTCTTGGTGCTACAGTAGTAGGTTGATAGGTTGCGGGCATTGCTCCCCACTGTTGAAAGCCTTGCATGTTCATCGGCGGTACATTTGGTTGTATTGGTGGTCTTCCTTGTAACGGTGGAAACATATCGCTCCCTCATTTCATAAAAATACTTCTATGTTAGTGTACGTAAGACCCAAAAAAAAGTGTAGGCTATGTGATAATCCAATAAATATCTATCAAATTTCTTTTATTATGCGTGAATTCAACCATAAAAAATCGGAATAACCTCTAGATAATTCTTAATTATCAAATGAGGTTATTCCGATAATGTTTAATGGAATATGTTTTTCATACAAATTAACTATTTCCCGGGCAAGCGCAGGAAAAGCCACACTTCGCACTTCTACTTGTTACTAATTGACACTATGTAACGAAAGAAGTTGGTAGGTGCAAATCGTTTGGTTATTTTTCCATGTTAATTCGACAACTTTTCCAAATCCAATCTGATCAGTGGACTGACTTCTTTGAATTTCAATCCGCTCTTCCATAGGAAATAATTGATAGCCGTCTAATACAATCGAGAAAAAATTCTCTTTATCCTGCACACGCTGTTCTTTGCCTCCAGTTACAAGCTTCCATTCGATTGAAAAAGGTACGGTCATTGTTTTCCCTCCAACTTATATATAGTATTAGTATATCATTTTTTAAATGTAAAGCTAGCATGTGAACCGTTTGATGAAGGTATTATCTGCAGTTGGGCATAGATTTCCTCTTTTAATTGCGGTACGTGTGAAATAATACCTAACATTCGATTCGATTGTTGTAATCCTTTCAAGCATTCAATAGCTTGTGCTAAAGAAAGATCATCTAATGTTCCAAATCCTTCATCAATGAACAATGTTTCTAATTGTACGCCTCCAGCATGTGCTTGAACAACATCTGCCATTCCTAATGCTAAACTGAGTGATGTTTTAAATCCTTCTCCACCAGATAACGTTTTAACCGAACGTTGTTGTCCTGTGTATTGATCTAACACTTCTAAATCAAGACCACTTTGCGCACCTTTTTTGGCGACTTGATTACTTCTTAGCAATTGGTAGCGATGTTCTGTTAGTTGATCTAATCGAATATTTGCTTGTAATAAAATTTCGTCTAAAAACGAAGCTAACACATATCGCTCAAATGATAGGCGCAAATGATTTTGACCTTGGGCAAGACTTGCTAGCGCAGAAACATCTGCAAATGCTGTTTCTTCTTCTTCTTTTTGGTGTTGCAAATGATTAATAGAAGTTGTCACTTCCGCTAATCTAGACATTTTTGATTTTAATTGCTGCAATTCCACTCGATGCTTCTCTAATTGCTCCTCTTCTTCTTTTACACTTTCTTTTAGTGCTTCTATATTTGGAGTATGTTTATCATGTAATTGATTCGATAAAAAAGCAAGCTGTTCTTTTACTTTTATTTCGTATTGATTAAATAGGTCAATTTCATTAGATAATACTTCCATTTGATGCTCTGTTAATTTTGCTTTCCGATATTCCGATTCATCCGTAAATCCATTGGCTATCAAATGGTCTTGAAATGTCTTTAACGCTTTTTCTTTTTTATGTTTTAGTTCGGTGTAAAATGATTCATGGGAAGTTAAAGTTGTTTTAGCTTGATCTACTTTTGTTTTTTGTTCGCTCTTCTTTTTTTCAATCTTTTCCCATTCATCAAACCATTGAATTAACGTTTGTTCTTGTCTTAATAAATTTTCCTCCCAATTGTTTACTGTGAATGCTTCTTCTGGCATCTCTTCTTTTAATTGTTGAAGCTGGGATTCATACGTCCATATTGTTTTATATTGATCCTGCACTTGCTGTTCTATTTTTTCGATTGCTTGATCTAATACGCTGATGTTTTCTTGGAGTTGTTTTCGCTCACTTTTCAAAGTGGAAATCTTGTTCAGTTGTTTGCTTATTTGTTGTAATTCCTGATTTGATGCCTCTACTTTATTTTTCCAATGCGTAATTACATCTTGAATCATTCTTTCTTCTACATCATTTACTGAGATTGTAAGTTCTTTAGCAAGGTTATCAACAACCTGACGTTTTGCCTCTCCATCAGCCTTTGCTTGAACATATTTGTTATTAAAGCTCATTTGTTGCTCTTCAACTTGTATGAGTGCTTGCTTTTGTTGTTCATAAGCTTTTGAAGAATACGTCGGTTTATCATGCGTTGCTACATTAGGATGATGTTGTGAACCACATACTGGACAAGGATCACCATTCTTTAATTGCTCAGCAAGCGCCACTGCATGTGCTTGTTTCTGGTTTTCCTCTATTTCTTTTAAACTAGAACGCAATTCATTTACCTGGCTGGCGTATTGATTGTATTGTTCGTTAATTTTTAAAAAATGCTGGCGTAATTTCTTTAATGCTTCAAATTCACGCGAAAACTCAAGTGATTTCTGGTACATGTTTCTTGCATTTTCATTTATTTGTTGTTCTTCGTAATATTGTTTCGTCCAATAGCTTTCTTCATTAGACGTTTGGTCAACTTCATCTAAACGTTGTTGTTTATCTGCTTTTGATTGTTTCTTGATTAGCAATGATTGATTCAATTGTGTAAGTTCTTTGTTAACTGCAGTTAATTCTTGTTTAATTGCTTGATAGCTTTTTAATTTAGTTAACTTTTGTTTTTGTTCAGTAACCAGTTGTAATTCTTTCTCTTTTTGTTCTAGATTTTCACAATATAGCTTTTCTTTTTTAGCTATATTTTCCAACTGCTGTTGTTCATTCAACATGCTATTCTTCTGATTGTTAACTTTCTCTTTTTGATCAACAGCTTCTTCTGCTCGTTCATTGTATTGATTCTCTGCTAATTCAATCTGTTTCGCTTTCTCTGCCCATTTTAAATGACCCTGCTTTTGTATAATAGTATCTTTTTGCTGTTCTAAATTATATTGTTCCTGCATGAGCTCTTGTTGTTGTTTGAATTTATTTGCTAATTCTACACCTTGCCAATATTCCTGTTGTTTGGCTTGTAGTGTAGCCTCTGCATCTTTTTGTTGTTTCGTTAATTCCTGCTCTTTTTCCTTGTTTAATGTCAGTTGATTATCGAGCGTATCAATGATTTGTTTTATATTCACTTTGTCTTGAAAGTCAAGCCAATCGATCGTTTGTAATTCTTGTTCCATTTTCCACTCGAGTTGCTCTAGAATTTTCTCTTTTTCCTTCGTTTGTTTTTTTAATTCTTCCGTTATCTCTTGATAAAAATAAGTATGAAAGATTTTTTGTAAAATTTCTTCACGAGCCTTACTATTTTCTGCAATAAGCTTACGAAATTCTCCTTGTGGAATCATAATCATCTTTCTAAACTGATCATAATCCAGCCCAAGTAGAGATTCAATTGTCTCATTGACATCTTTCACTTTAGAATACATGAGTTCTTTTTTACCGTTTATCACTTTATACAGTTCTGCTTGTGTAGGATCTTCACGAAACCCTTCTCCTCGTTCTTTTTTACGAGGTTGCTTTGGCTTTCGGTGAACGAGATATTGTTTTCCTCTTAACTCAAAAGTGAATGATACATAAGTAATTTCGTCTGATGCAGCAAATTGACTTCGAAAACCATCTTGATCACGATCACTTCCACTAGCTTTTCCATATAATGAAAAGCAAATGGCATCAAATATAGATGTCTTACCAGCCCCTGTTGGTCCAGTAACTAAAAATATTGTTTCATTTCCTAATGAGCGAAAATCAATTATCTGCTTGTCTTTATATGGGCCAAATGCAGCTAATTCTAGTGTCATTGCTCGCATCGTTATTTCCCTCTTTCTTTACTAGTAAGTTGATGAATGATTTGATTAATATAGGTGGATCGGTTTGGTGGTAACGCTTCTCCCTTAAGTTCTTCATAAAAAGATGCAAATAATTGCTCGTGATTCATTTGCTGTCTTTCCTTCATCCGTTGTACATCATCTAACTTTTTTGCCCCTTGTAAAACAGCTCGTTCTAATCGCATCGTGTTAGGAAATTTTTTTCTCAATTTGCCAATAGGATCAATTAATTGTCCATCATCTAATAAACGAATATGTAAGTAATCATCTGATGCTGCGTACGTATCTGAATTTAATAATTCTTGAAAGTAACCTTCTATCACACGCATATCATATTTCGGTTTTAGTGGAATTCGCTTTATTTGTAGATCATCTTTTGTTAACTCAACCAGTTGAACCGACTTAATATGCTTCTCTTCGGAAAAAGAGTATTTTAAAATCGAACCACTGTATTGAATATGATCAAAATTAACTTTTTGTCGTTGATGAAGATGCCCTAGTGCTACATAAGAAAAATCCTTGAAGAGCTGACCATCTATATATGGACTACCACCAATCATAGACAATCGTTCTTCTGATTCAGATTCCATGCCACCTGCTAAAAAGGCATGTCCTACGATAACATTACGAGCTTTCATGTCGGTATGTTGTTTTATTTCTTCAACAATTTTAGCCATTGCTTGCTCATGAGAGTTAATTGCTTCATTTTCAAAATATGCACGTGCATCAGCTGGCTCAATATAAGGAATAAGATGAAAATGAACAGGTCCATCTTCATCATGCAAAGTAATTGGTTCAGCACATTGACTTATATTCGTCTGAATAACGAGCTGATTTTCTCTAAATAAACGATTGCCAAACTGTAAACGATCTGGGCTATCATGATTACCTGAAATAATAAGAATTGGGATTTGCAAATCGACGATAATTTCTGTTAAGACTTGATCGAGTAATTGTACTGCTTCTTTTGGTGGGATGGAACGATCATAAATGTCTCCTGCTATTATGAGGCAATCTGGCTTTTCTTCCTTTAAAAGGATTAGCAGTTGCTCTATTACATAGGCTTGATCATTCGTCATATGAACGCCATGTACGATCTTTCCTAAATGCCAATCAGCTGTGTGAAGTATGCGCATGTTTATCCTTCCTTATTTTAAAATTTATGAAATGAAATCATAATAAATATCAGCCAAGCTTATTATTGCGAAAAAAAGACTCCAGCTAGTACTAGAGTCTAAGTTGTGTCGTTCCGGTATTGCTCCCATAATTGATCAAAAACTTGTAATGCTTCAGTAAATGGAATATTCCATTCTAGGTAACTACTAATCTCATCATATGATGTACTATGCTTAGGAAAATTGTGATCACGAAACATCCATTCTGCTAACTTACTGTCATTCGTTACATGCTTCACACCACGGTGACGCATCATGTATTGATAAAAAGAATGCATTTACTCGCTCCCTGCTATCTATTGATTTACACGCTCATATTGAAGAAAATAATATTCATGAGGATTATTCTCATCTTGCATTCCTTGCTCCTTGTTTACTATTTTCCAATCTCTATCATCAAAGCTTGGAAAATAAGTATCCCCTGTAAACGTTTCATTAATATATGTCATGTACATTCGATCTGCATACGGTAATAATTGTTTGAAAATTTCTCCGCCACCAATAACAAAATACTCTTTATCGGGGTGCTTTTTATTCCACTCTAATAAAGTGTCAATGGAATGGATAACTGTACAGCCTTCACGTTCATATGATTCGTCACGTGTGATAATCACATTTTCCCTTTTGGGTAAAGGTTTATTAAATGATTCAAATGTTTTTCTTCCCATAACAATGGTATGATCCAATGTTGTCTTTTTAAAAAATTGCAAATCGTGTGGTAAATGCCAAGGCATCCATTGTTTATGACCAATCACTTGGTTTTTATCCATTGCAAACATAAATGATATCACTTTTACTTCCTCCTTGTATTAAACAGCTACTGGTGCTTTGATTGCAGGATGAGACTTATAGTTATCAATCGCTATATCGTCCATTTCAATATCAAAAATGGAAGTAAGTGAGTCACTAATATTTAATGTAGGCAGTTCATAGATATGACGCTCTAATTGTGTTTTCACTTGTGTTATATGATTCGAATAGATATGTGCATCACCCAATGTGTGAACAAAATCCCCTACCTCCAAGTTGCATTCATGAGCAATTAAATGTGTTAGTAGTGCATAGCTAGCGATATTAAAAGGTACACCAAGAAAAACATCACCACTACGTTGGTATAATTGGCAAGACAGTTTTCCATCTGCTACATAAAATTGAAACATCGTGTGACAAGGTGGTAAAGCCATGTTACTCGGAACATCTTCAGGATTCCATGCTGTAACAATATGCCTTCTAGAATCCGGATTTGTTTTTATCGCTTCAATTACTTGCTTCAATTGATCAATTGTATCCCCGCGAGACGTTTTCCAATTGCGCCACTGCTTTCCATATACAGAACCTAGATCACCATACTTCTCAGCAAATGCATCATCTTCTATTATTCGTTGCTTAAAGTTGTCCATTTCTTGTTGATATTGTTCATTAAATGCTTGATCTGTTTGGGATCGGTTACCAAAATCAGTCATGTCTATCCCTTGATATTCATCACTATCCACCCATTTTTTAAAAGCCCATTCGTTCCAAATATTATTGTTATTCTGTAGTAAGTAACGAATATTTGTATCTCCTTTAATGAACCAAATTAACTCACTTGCGATTAGACGAAACGGAACACGTTTTGTCGTTAACAAAGGAAAACCTTCTTGTAATGAAAAACGCATTTGTTGTCCAAATATCGAATAGGTACCAGTATTTGTTCGATCTGATTTTATAGTTCCATTTGTTAAAATATGTTCACATAATTGTAAATACCCTTTTTCACCATACATCTATATCCACCTCAGTTTTCTTTTTCTAACAATGCTTATTGTTCCATATTACAAAAATATTTCGTTTCATTCAATAGATCATGTTTCTTTTTGATGATTCATACACTTAAATACAGAATGATTTTGGAAGGAGGCGTTATTTATGCTTGCATCATTACAAATGCAACAGGTCGTAAAGCATTCAATGGCTTATGGCTATATTCTTAGTCAACCATTTTCGTTTTACATTGACGCATACCCATCTTTACAAAACGAAATATTTCAACAAGCTGAACAGGAATTATCCTATGGGAAACACAGTGAAGCAATTCGTGTCTTGCAACAAAAACTGAATGTTTTATCCTATTACAATAAAGATATAAATGGTGAGTTTGGAATTTTTACTGAATATGCATTAAAAAGATATCAAGCAGAACATCAATTAACCATCTCTGGAGAAGCAAATAAAGAAACAATAGCTTCAATTATTCGTTCCGAGCGAAAGAAATATTTGGAGCCTTTACAATCGATTGATCGTACGTACGATATAGGTGAAACTGGCGATAAAATTAAAGTTATTCAAAAGGCATTATATTATTTTGGTTATTATAAAGATAAACTGGATGGTATTTTTGGTCCAAAGACAAATCAAGCTTTACATGATTTCCAAGTTGACAATGGATTGGAAATAAAACAAGCGATCACACCTCAAGTAGTTACAGCTTTAAAAGAAAGCAACGAAAACGAAACTCAAATAAACAAGCAAAAACAATTGACAAAGTCAAAAATAACCGTTGCAAAAGATATGACAAATCAATCGGTTCAGACAACCCAATTAGTGCAAGTGGCAAAGCAATATGTAGGTGTCCCCTATGTATGGGGAGGAACGTCTCCCTCTGGATTTGATTGTAGCGGGTACATTAACTATGTATTCAAACAAATGAATGTTACAATACCGCGAACCGTTTCAGATATTTGGAACATGGCACAGCCAACCAATAGTCCTTCAGTGGGTGATTTTGTGTTTTTTGAGACATATAAAAAAGGTCCCTCTCACATGGGAATCTATCTAGGTAATCGACAGTTTATCCATGCAAGTGAATCTAAAGGTGTTCAAATATCTTCAGTCGACAACACGTATTGGAAACCAAGATATTTAGGTTCAAAACGTGTGCATGTCCAATAAATAATGCCAAGCCTCATATGCAAATGCATGGGGGCTTTTGTTTAACCCTTTTGGGTTGAAACCCGTAGCGAGTACTGATAAAAATCATAGTTACATTCATTTTACACTATTCATTGTCAGCTAAAAAATACCATTCTTTAAAAAACTGAGTTAAAAATTGTTCCGTATACGCATGTCTGTCTTTCGCTATCTGTTTAGCTGTATCCGTGTGAAGCTGTTCTTTTAACAGCAGTAACTTATCATAAAAATGTTGGACTGTACTTCTTTGTTGATCTAAAAGGGATTCACTATAAATAGGTCTATCTTTGTTTCCTCCAAAGCTAAAAGCTCGAGCAATACCAATAGCACCAATTGCATCTAGACGATCGGCATCTTGCACTATTTGACCAATGATCGTATTTGGTTGTTTTCCTTTTCGAAATGAAACGGTATCGATTGCTGTTAAAATAATATTTATTTGAGTCTTAGTCAACGGCTGACTTTCTAAAAATAAAAATAAATCTTTTTCTGCTTGTTGTGGTTGATCTGTTAATTTAGCATCTGTTACATCATGTAACCAAGCAGCCATTTCTGCTAAAAAGTTATCGGCATTTTCTTTCCTCGCTAAATAATTAGCAAGTTTAGCTACCCGTTCCATATGTGTAAAATCATGTCCAGTTGCATCATGTTGGAACCATTTTGAAATGAATGCTTTTGTTTGTTTAATGGTTTCCTCTTCCAACTGTTGTTCCCCCATTCAAGTTAAATAAAATAAATAGCAGTTAGATGATGTTATTCAAATAAATCTAGTTGTTTCGAATTTAAGTTATCATACGTGACCCCTAATAAATCAATCAACTGTTTTGCATTGTCAGCAGCGTCGCCACCTGAATTATTATTGAACACAATACTTACATCATTCACCTTTGATTGTAAATATCGAATGTTCTCACACCATTCGATTAATTCCTTTTGATTATAACGATATAAAAAACGGACTTTCCTCCACTCATCCCCTCGGCCGTTTCTATTCCAACCATGTAAATTTCGTCCATGCATTCTAATGAAAGCATGGGAATCATTTGTTTTCTCTAGTACGGTCGGTATAGATGTCGCCCCTGCCTGAGGTTCATCACAAATGGTGTTGATCCAATCACACGCGCGTAATAAGGCTAACGTCTGTTGTTTGTTCTTCGGATAAAACCATGATTGATGGCGAAATTCTATCGCAATAGGAAGATTAGGAAGTAACTGTTTGATCTTTTGTAATTTTTTCACATGAACATCACGCACATCAAACCAAGGCGGGAACTGGAACAATATGTATAAGAGTTTATTATGGCGTCTAACCGGTTCAATTGATTCTAAAAAAGATTGAAAAAGTTTTTTCGCTTCAACGTTTGTTATTTTTTTGCGATCATGCCCCGTCATAGACTGATGTGCTTTAATTATAAATTTAAAATTAACAGGTGTTTCATTACACCATTTTTCATAATTTTGTACAGATTGAACTGCATAAAATGAAGAATCTACTTCTACAATTGGAAAATGAGCACTGTAAGTAGCTAATTTATCTTTTATTTTCGTTTGATGGTGATACAATGAATCATGATCTCCCCATCCTGTTAACCCTATAAAAACAGACATTATCAGATTCACCCCAAAAAATATTACCTAATTTATTTTACCATAACTATAACAATAGAGAACCATCCATGCCTTGACTGAATATTTAAAATAAGCTATATTTGAGGCAAAGAAGAGTAGATTCATAGATGACTAGGTAGCTTCATAGAAGTGGATGCAAAAATGATCCTTCTCTTCTATAAGTTACCTTTTTCATTTCCATTCTTCTTGCTTGTATTATCACATGATACGTGAAAGTTTTAAGGATGTTTACTTACAGGCAAACAAATATCGTAAAATGATTTAATGTAGAAAAAGGGAATGATATATTTCTAGATCACTCCGCTATTCAAGAAGAAGGTTTGAAGACATTAGAAAAAGGCCAAACGGTTACTCTTGAAATCGTCGAAGGTGAGCGCGGCATAGGCTAAAAATGTAGAGAAGCAATACTATTTATATCAGAGCGATAATTACTACAGCATGATTATCTATTTTTTTTGCACATAACGAGTAACTATAGTTCCCATAAAAAAAGAGGAGTAATAAAATGTTAGAAGTTTATGTTGATGGTGCCTCAATGGGTAATCCTGGACCTAGTGGTGTTGGGGTTTTATTGAAAAAGAAAAATGTATTTATAGAAAAGAGTTATTATGTTGGAACATATACAAATCATGAAACAGAATTGATAGCAGTAATGAAAGGACTAAAATTATGTAAAGACATGTATCCAGACGAAATTATTTCAATTCGCTCTGATTCCAAACTTGTCGTTGATATGATTGAAAAAGCATACACTAAAAATAAGATGTTCTATCCATTACTAGATGAAATTTTACGTTTAATACCGCAATTTCCATATTGTTTTATTAAGTGGATTCCTGATAACCAAAACAATCATGCAGATCGATTAGCGAGAATAGCCCTTCGATCAAACCAATAAAGTTATGTCACAAAATACTTTTTTGCTTAAACACTGCTAAAGCTTGCTTTTCATTCATTACTTTATTTTCCATTAACAATTCTAATAAGCTGATATAGAAACTGCGGTTAAAATGGAGTTGTATTTGTAATGTGTATTTTAAAGCAATAATAATAATTTCATCACTTGCTTCTGTGTATCGCTTACCAAAATAAATAAAATGAACCTCCTCATCAGTTAATTTAAAACCTTTCTCCCATAATATTTCTATAAAATCTGCTAAAGAAGAAGCCTTTGGCATTTGAACACCTCTAACTATTTCTTTCTTCACTTGAAGTATTTCAAGTATGATTACTGTAAGTATAATATAGTTCTCTTATTTATGCTAGGGAATTGTAAAAGTACAAATACAACATTAAACTATTTTTTAAATAGTATTAAAATTTAAAAATTTTAATGTTATCTTTACTTTTCACGATACAAGAAGTAAACTACTAACTATTCTACATACATAAAGGGGATACAATAATGAAACAATTATTAATTGCATTAGGTTTAATTGTAGCGTTAGTTATTACTGGATGCTCCCAAGATGAGAAAAGTACAGAGAACAGTAATGATAACACAGAAGATGCGGAACAAGCAACAGATGAAAAAGAGACACAAGTAGCATTATTAGATGTACAACTTAACTTAACAAAAGCTGTCTCACCTCATCAACAAAAGATTAATGCTTATCTCTTGGCGTTGCAAGATGAGTCATCAACAGAAGAAACGATTCAAACTACTGAAGAAGAAGCTAAAACAGCAGCTACAGAAGCTAAAAACTTGTTAAATGATTATGAAATTCAAGTAGAATTACCTGATCAAGAAAAAGAGCAATATCAAAAGGCAATTACTACTTTAAATAATTATTATCAACAAGTAGAAACAGGGTTAAATAGTGAAGCAGCAGATTTAAAAGAGGCGGAAGCAACTTGGGAAAAGTTCCAAGAGCAAATTGCTGAAATTTATGAAGCAGCAGATTTAATGGTACCAGATATGGCAGACGCATTAAGTTAAAATAAACAAGGACGCTAGGTTAGCGTCCTTGTTTTCATGTAATAAAGCTTATTTTATTTTTCTTTACAGTGAATAATATAGCCTCCATTGGCCGATTTAATGCTAACTGCATAAACAGTTTCTTGCAGCTGAAATACTATTGGCTTCTCTTCACTAAGGAAGACTACATCATTTTCTTGCTCTTGAATAGCTTGACAAATTGTTTTGGAAGTTGGATAAGTTAATGCATCATCTAAATCAACAAGAAATGCTTTTCTGAAAAGTTTTTTAAACAATATCGCCCTCTCCCGTCAGTGTATTAGAAAGACTATAATTGATAAATATATGCGTATTTATCTGACAAATAATTAACTAAATACGTTGCATCTAATGATTTACCAGTAACCTCTTGAATCAAATCAAGTGGTTTTTTCATTTTTCCATGTTGATGAATGTTTTTAGTTAACCATTGTTTGATGCTTGAAAAATCTCCAGAAGCAATAACTTGATTTATATTGACATCTTTCTTTAATTGATCATGTAGTTGTGCTGCATACATATACCCCAGTGCATAAGACGGGAAGTATCCAAAATCACCTGCTGACCAATGAATATCCTGTAAAACACCCTCTTTATTCGACCTAGGACGAATACCTAAATATGCTTCCATCTTATCATTCCAAGCTTCAGGTAAATCCTTTACTTTTAAATCTCCATCAATAAGTGCTTTTTCTAACTCATAGCGAACGATAATATGTAGACAATAGGTTAACTCATCAGCTTCAATTCGTATATATGAAGGCTTCACTTCATTGATGGCACGATAAAAATCATTAAAATCTATCGAATGAAATTCAGATGGAGCAAATGACTTAAATAGTTCAAAGTGCGTTTCCCAAAATGCTTCACTTCTACCAATGAAGTTTTCCCAAAACAAAGATTGTGATTCATGTATACCCATAGATGTCCCTGTTGCTAATGGGGTTTGGGCTAAGTCTGGAGAAATATTTTGTTCATATAATGCATGTCCACCTTCATGAATGGTGCCAAACACCGACGTACGAAAATCTGTTTCATCGTATCGTGTAGTTACTCGAACATCATTTGAATTAATCCCTATCGCAAACGGATGTACTGTTTCATCTAAACGACCTGCATCAAAATCATAACCCATTTGTTTTAATATTGCTAAACTAAATGAACGTTGATCTTTTTTCGGAAAATGATGTGTTAAAAAATTTGTGTTGGGATATATATTTGATTGCCTAATTTGCTCCACAAGTGTGGTTAAATGTTCTCTTACTTGTCCAAACACTTGATCTAGCTCCTTTGTCGTAATCCCAGGCTCATACAAATCTAATAATGCATCATATTTATTCGTCGTTGCACCCCAATAGGTTGCAAACTTTTTGTTATATGAAACTAATTTTTCTAGGTAAGGTTGTAACAATTCAAAATTATCTTCTTCTCTAGCTTGTTCCCATGCAGATTCAGATTTAGATCGTATGGTAACATATGCTTTATACTCATAATCTGGAATTTTGCTACTTCGAAGATACTCGTTCTCACATTCTTCTACTGCACGTTGTAAAATTGGATCTTCTGTTTGATCTTTCAAAACATCAATACATTTTTTCATTTCATTTGAAGTCGTTAACTGATGTAGTTTTTGTGACAATAAACCGATTACTTCGGCGCGTTGTTCTACCCCTTTCTTTGGCGCTTTTGTCCTTAGATCCCATTGCACAAGTGCTAAAGCTTCATGATAACTATTTTGTTCTTTGAGTAGCTCTTTAAACTGTTGTTCCATCTTTGTTATAGTCGACAAAGAAACACCCTCCTTTTAAATCCTCTTTCCGAAATATTGGTAATAATCGACTTTAATAAAACCATTAAATAGTTTTCGTCTTTTTGTTGCTTTTGTCCCGTAAAGTGTTTCAAATTTCTCATTAGAAGTTAATAAATAGGAACTCCAAGAAGGATGATTTTTCATTATTTGTCCTAAGGATTGATAGATTGCTTCTACTTCTTTTTTATCCCCTATTCGCTCCCCGTAAGGTGGATTACTAATTAAATAACCATTCGTTTCTCTTGGATAAAAGTCTGTTGCTTGCATTTGCTTCCATGTAATTAAATCTGCTAATCCAGCTTCCATCGCATTATTCTTAGAAATTTCAATCATTTTAGGATCAATATCAGAACCTGTGATAGATAGCGGTTGATCGTAATTAGCTAATCCTTCTGCTTCGTCAAAGGCCTCTGTCCATTGATCTTGGCTAATCCAGACCCACTCCTCTGATGCAAAGGAACGATTAAAACCAGGTGCAATATTTTGACCAATAAGTGCAGCTTCAATTACTATTGTACCGGAGCCACAAAATAAATCGACTAACGGATAGTCTGGCTTCCAATTCGTAAGTTGCACAAGTGCTGCAGCAAGTGTTTCTTTAAGTGGCGCTTCCCCTTGCGCCGTTCGATATCCACGTTTATGTAGTCCAGAGCCTGACGTATCAATCGTTAAAGTAGCTTTATCTTTAAGTAAGGCTACTTCTACCCGATAAAAAGCACCAGACTCTGGCATCCGACTTGCAATACCATATCTTTGTTTCAACCGCTCCACGATGGCTTTTTTAACGATTGCTTGACAATCTGATACGCTAAATAATTTTGATTTAACAGATTTACCATTCACGGGGAAAACACCATCTTCTGTGATAAATCGTTCCCATGGTAACGATTTTGTTTGTTCGAATAGTTCATCAAAAGTGGTTGCATGAAATTCTCCAACGATGACTTTCACTCGATCTGCGGTACGAAGCCATAAATTACAGCGTGGAATTGCTTGTATGTCCGCTTCAAATATTACCTTCCCATTCTCTACTTGAACATCATGATAGCCCAAAGCTTTTATTTCGTTTGCAACAACTGATTCTAACCCCATTGCTGCAGTTGCTAACAACGTTATTCTATCTGACATAGTCCATATCCTTCCTTATAAAAAAATAACACCCTTCTGATAACACAGTGTTATTAGAAGGGTGCTTTACTTGTGTAATAGACCAATGAATGTTTGGTAAGCCATGTTCTGTTACTGTTGCACTACAAACGGTGGTCAGCCTCGTACGTAAGTTGTAATCATCTATCTACAAGCAACTAGCTTGTCCTTGTTTCGGTTGAATTCCCTAATACAAGATGCCCCTACCTAAATTTGGGTTGCTCACTCATGGGGTTTACCGCGTTCCACTCAAATTGTTTCCAATTTGACTACGTCACTGTGGCACTTTCAAGAGCGTTACACCATATCTAACGACGTAGGTGTGTACTCTGCCGTTAACCATTATGGTTACCTTGATTTATGATTTCATCAAGCACGAACACTACAAACATCTCAGTTTGTGTGAGCATGGACTTTCCTCTACATATGAATCATACGTAGCGATTACAGCAAACATTCATATCGTATGCATCGTTTAGTTTGTTAAACGGTCAATAGTATAATTATATCATATCATTCAACATAATCACAATGGCAATGTTTAACATAAAGACAAACTACGAATCTGCATATTTTTTACCAAACACAGCCTTCTCTAAATTGGATAAACGTTTTAATATATCATAATTGACCTGATGGTTTGATGTAGTCGGTCGTGTTCTCGTTGTTTCTGATTGTTTTCTTAAACGACTGTTGTCTTGTTCTAGTTTATCAATTTGGTTTATAAACCTTTCATAATCTTGAATGATTATATCTAAAAAAGCATCAACTTCTTCTTGATTATATCCTCTCATAGACGTTTTGAAATTTTTATCAAGGATCTCTTTAGCACTTAATTGATTTAATTCTTCACTCATTTTTTTCACCTCAAGTTTCACATACTTGTAACTATTTTTTCAAATTTAAAAGGAATTGTCAATCATTGACCGTATTTATTTGCTCCTCTTCAATCATTGCTTGCATCGTATCTTCTAAATCAAGGGGAGTCATATAATATATTGGATACGCTACATGTTTATGCTTATGCATCGCTTCTTCTAAAAAGAATCGATTAGAACCAGGAAATTCTTCATCAATCATTAATAAGCAAGCATCACTTTTATCTACCATAAATTTATTTTTAGCTTTAAATTGATAAGCTCCTTTGTAGGTTGACTCATATAAAAGCTGAACAAAATCAGCTTCCATTAAGATATTTTGATATAGTTGCTGTATCGATTCTGGCCACCTAGTCTCTTGTCCATCAAAAGGAGGGACAATAGCTAATTTAATTGCATAAACACGTTTTAATTCGATGACTACTTCACATGTCCATATTTCTACACCCATTTGTCCAGATACAAGTACCCACTGAATACCTTCATTAATCAGATGGAGTAATCGTCTCTTTATCGTTTCTTTTATATATCGAATTCTTTGATCATTTACTGATGAAATATTCATTTCGTGTGGTTTGTATCCCGTAACTGCTAGTACATTCAATAACATCATCCTTTATATGTAAAAAAGCTGGTGTTCACCAGCTTTTTTTACTGTACTTAATGAAGTAAGTGTTTAACGAAAAAATGGCTGTTGCTGATTTGGTACTTGGGGTGAACCCCCATATACATTCACTGTATCTACCGTGTTTTGGTACGATGTCGTGTGTGGGTAGAAATGTGTGTTTTTAACAAGGTGATGATTTACCATATTTGTATGTGATGGATGAATATAATTTATATTAGATTGACTACACGTGTGCATTTCGTTACATTTCGTTGGACAAACCACCGTATGCGTTGGTCCTTGTTTACAACAATGACGACGAGGCCGCATCATACATTCTCCTTTCTATATAAACATATTGGCTTGCTACACTATAACCTATGTTTAGCAAAAGAAAGTTGCTTTGGCGTTCGTCCTATATATAAGATATTTTTATTAACAAATTGAATCAAACTTAGTCTGCTTCCTCTAGGATGATATCCAACACATACAAGACAGAATTATAAAGATTCATATATCTGTCTTGTTTCACATCGATATAATAGCTATGAAGCAATAATAATTCGATATTCTCTCTAGTAGAAACAACTTGTTGGGGATGAATACTTAACTCTCGATTTTTTACTGCATTAGCTGTGTTATGTTCCCATTGTTCAATTATATGAAATACAGGGTTAGTAACTTCTTTTACATAAGAAAAAAAATTTAAATCCCTTTTGTTTTTGGGTTTATCTTGATAAAAAAAATTGTGCTTTAATCGTTTTAAGTGTTCTTTCAATTCTATTGTTACATTTTTCACTGTCATTATCCATGCCCCCTGCTTCTTCTACTGTATCATGATTTTTGAAGAAATGGCAGAAGTTTTAGTGGTTTTTTTGTATTTTTCGTCCGTTTTATGGTATAACGTTTATAATTATGTGCTACACTTAATTGTCCGATTTCAGATTTTAATTGTTTTATTTCTGTTTGTAATTCTTCCATATCATGTCTTTGATTTAATACCATTGTTAATACGATGTCGTCAGCTTTTGTAGCAAGTTTTTGTTCCACTACTTGAAGTTTTCTATATAATTGTTCGAATTTTCTATTTATCTGATCCATAGCAATTGCTTCTTTTTTATTCATAGTAACACTCCCTAATTAATTATTAATTTCTTTATTCTGTGCCAGTTATTAATTCCCTGCACGTCTGACAAAACTAGAAATAATATAACAACAAAAGTGAAAATGAACGATATTTTTACAAATGTATGGTGATGTGTCGATGCAATCGTTTCTTTATTGTGAACGAATCATTCAAGAACTTTATTTTTGTCAAAGTGAATGATTCGTCGTATACTATGACATATATTTGTATTACTTTAGTTCAACCGTCTAATTGCATTGATGTATCATAGAATATTAATGTACATGTTCTCAAACTTACCCATTATTTGATATGATACTATCAAGTGGGAGGGAAAATAATGAATTACCCAAATGGGAAAAAAGCAGCTACGCAAGTACAACTTCGGACTAGTAAACCAACAACGACATTTAGTAACAGAGGTATGTCATTAGAAGAAGACATTAACAACACAAACATTTACTACCGAACTGCGAATGTAGCGATTATACACAAAAAGCCAACACCTGTTCAAATTGTTAATGTTAATTATCCGAAACGAAGTGCTGCAGTAATTACAGAAGGCTATTTTAAACAAGCGTCTACAACGGATTACAATGGCATTTATCGTGGAACATATGTAGACTTTGAAGCAAAAGAAACAAAAAACAAAACATCCTTTCCTTTAAATAACGTGCATGAGCATCAAATTAATCATATGCGTTCCATTGTAGAACACAATGGCATTTGTTTTCTTTTAATTCGTTTTGCTGCATATAATGAAACATTTTTTCTCCCAGCAATGAAACTTTTTTCATACTGGGACAGTCAATTTAAAGGAGGAAGAAAATCTATTCCTTATCAGGATGTTAAAGAAATCAGTGTAGAAGTTCCAATGAATTACCCTGCACAAGTAGATTATTTAAAAGTAATAGATCAGTTATATTTTTAGAACGGAGGAAGATGAGTTATGGCAAATGAAAGCCAATCTCGTACTGCTAGAAGACAACAACAACAAAGTAAACAATCAAAAAAGAAAAAAAGGTCACTATGGAAAAAGATACTTTTAACGATTGGCGTTATCTTACTAATTGTTTCAATAAGTGTCGGTGCTTTATTTGGATACTACGCTATCACAGCACCTGACTTGGATAGCTCTTTACTCTCAGATCCAGCATCAACCAAAGTGTATGATATGAACAAAGGGCTGTATGCAGATTTAGGAACAGAAAAAAGGACAAAGATCACGTATAATGACATACCAGAAACATTAAAAAATGCTGTATTAGCAACAGAAGATGTTCGTTTTTTTGATCATTCTGGTATTGACCTTCGCCGTATTGGTGGTGCGGTTATTGCAAACTTTACTGATGGTTTTGGTTCTGAAGGAGCAAGTACAATAACGCAACAAGTAGTAAAAGATTCCTTTTTATCAACAGACAAAACGATTAAACGAAAAGTACAAGAACAATGGCTAGCGATTCAATTAGATCGAAAGTATTCAAAAGAAGAAATTTTCGAAATGTATTTAAATAAAATCTACTACGGTTCTGGCGCATATGGCGTAGCAACAGCAGCAGAAACATACTTTGGTAAAACGGATTTAAATGAGCTAACGCTTTCTGAATCGGCATTGTTAGCAGGTTTACCACAACGACCATCAGCGTATGATCCAATGGTTAATCCTGATTTAGCTAAAAAGAGAATGAACACTGTATTAAAACTAATGGTACGACACGAAAAGATTTCAGAAGCAGAAGCAGAAGAAGCGAAACAAGTTAACATTGAAGATATGTTAAACCCTTCTTCCAAGCAAGATGTTAAATATCAGGCATTTATTCAGAAAGTAGCAGAAGAAGTTGAAAGGAAAACAGGAGCAAATATTTACACGGATGGATTAGAGGTTTATACGACTCTTGACCCAAAAGCACAAGATAAAGTTGAATTTCTATTGTCTGATGCTGAGGACAACCCAATTAAATATAGTGATGATGAAATTCAATCAGGTGTCACTGTTTTGGACACGACTTCTGGAGCGATCCGTGCAATCGGTGGCGGACGTAATAGAGAAAATAACAATGGCTGGAATTATGCTTTTCAAGGTGATGGTAGACAAGCAGGTTCTGTAATTAAGCCAATTCTAGATTACGGACCAGCAATTGAACACTTAAACTGGTCAACCTACCATCAAATTAATGATGATGCACCATATGCACTAAAAGGAACTGACGGAAAAGAAGTTAAAAACTGGAATAATCAATATCAAGGTTGGGTTAGCGCTCGCTATGCATTAAAAAAATCCTTGAACGTTCCAGCATTAAAAGCACTTGAAGAAGTTGGTTTAACAAAAGCTGAAGAATTCGCTAATGGTATAGGTATTTCATTACATGAAAAGCCAATTATTACTGATGGTATTGGTGGTGGAAGTTCTAATGCTACCTCACTAGAAATGGCAGGAGCCTATAGTGCATTCGGTAATGAAGGTGTTTATAACGAACCGTATGCCGTAACAGAAATTGTTTATAGTGATGGACAAACAGAGAAATTCAAGTCAGAGCCAAAAGCAGCAATGTCTGATGCTACCGCATATATGATTACTGACATGTTGAAAGATGTTATCTCTAGTGGAACAGGTACAAAGGCAAGTATACCAGGCTTACCAATAGCAGGAAAAACAGGAACAACTAACATTGAAGGAGGAGAAGGTAGTCCGGATGCTTGGTTTGCTGGATATACTACAAATTATTCTATTGCAGTATGGACTGGTTATGGCAATACGAGTAAAAAGGCAATTCCAGACACGAGTATATCACAAAGATTGTTTAAAGAGCTCATGAGTCACATTTCTGAAGGAATGGATACACCAGACTTTAAAAAACCAAATTCTGTTGTTGAAGTAGCTATCGAAAAAGGATCTAACCCTGCGAAACTACCAAGCAAATTTACACCTGAAAGCGAAATTGTCACAGAATTATTCAAAAAAGGGCATGAACCTAGTAAAACATCTGAAAAATTTGATCAGCTAGACCCAGTCAGTGGTTTAGAAGCTGAGTATGATGAAGAAACAAATAGCATTTCAGTTTCTTGGGATTATGATGGTGATCAAGATGTAAACTTCATCGTTAATGCTGGTGGAGATAATACCACTACTACAGATAAGACTGAAATAGAAATTTCAAGTGTTGAAAAAGGCAAGACTTACACGATTAGCGTTACAGCAGTAGATACAAGTAATGAAGGAAATATTAGTGAAGCGAAATCTGTTAAAGTAAAAGTGCCGGAAGAAGAGCCAGAAGAAGAACCAAATCCAAATAATCCTGAGGATGGTACTGGCGAAAACGGCGAAACTGATGAAGGTGGCACACCTCCAGACGGTTCTGAAGGATCAGAAGGTGGAACTGAAGAAGATGATGATAACTCCGGCAGTGATCAAGGAGGTACTGGTGGAGACAACGGAAATGATACCGGTGGTCCAACAGAGAAACCCGAAAAACCTTCCAGCTAATTAGTAAAAAAATATAAACTAAAAAAAAAGAAGGCAATTAATTTTGCCTTCTATTTCTTTGTGCTAAGATTTCAGCTTTTGCACATATCTTCTCTGTTTCTTTATATAATTCATTTAATTGGATATAAGAGTGATATTGTTCTGGTTGCTGAAGAATAAAAGGAATACGTTCTTGACTGTTAAATGGTGCATAAGTAAAAGTAGCCAATACAGTATTTAGACCTTCACTCTCATGATAGCTTTTATTATTTAAAGCATACAATGCTTGAACCAATTGTTCTGTATAATGATTCATTGGCTTTTTTGCCTTTTGATAACGCCGCTTATGAAACAAATCTGCTATAACTTGTTGGTTTTCTTTCCAATCATTGATTAATTCCTTTACATCACTTTTCTCCACTTTGTTCACGCTCCCTTTTTTTCATTCTTTTTTGTCCTTCTCGACAAATAGATAATAATGAGCATGAATCACATTGTGGATTTCTTGCTTTACAATGATATCTTCCAAAAAAAATCATGCGATGATGCGTGTCGCTCCATTCTTCTCTTGGGATTTTTTTCATTAATGTTTTCTCTACTTCTAGTGTTGAATCTTTCCATCTACAAATACCTAAACGTTTCGAGACTCGCTCCACATGTGTATCTACTGCAATTGCAGGTTCTGAAAATGCAACGGATGCTACTACATTTGCCGTCTTCCTCCCCACGCCTGCTAATGTTTCTAATTCCTCTTGTGATTGTGGTACTTCGCCATCAAAATCATCTAACAATGATTGACACAATTTTTGAATGTTCTTTGATTTATTTCTGTACAATCCGATCGATCGAAGATCTTGTTGTAATTCTTCAATCGGTACCGCTAAATAATCTTCTGGTGTTTTGTATTTCTTAAATAAATCTTTGGTCACTTTATTTACCAATGCGTCTGTGCATTGAGCAGATAAAACAACAGCAATCAATAGCTCAAATGCATTTTTATGTTTTAGTTCACAAGCAGCATCTGGAAACATAGATGCCATCGTATCTAAAATAAATCGAATATCTTTTTTTGTAAGCATCGTTACGCTCCTCTTAAGTTAGTCCTCTTCTAACCAATTATAATATAGCGATGTATCTCGTTTGTTTGATTGTGGTTTTCTTGTTAGCTGTGACTGTTGACTGTGAAATGCTTTACTATGCGCTCTTGCTTCATCGACAGATTGAATGCCTTTACGTTTCCACTCTCTTAATATCCGATCAATATATTTAAAATTAAGTTTACTCATTAAAACAGCTTCTCTCAATGCTGCTTTAATTAAGGCTGGTTGCTGATTGTCATCATCAATCCAAATGTTTATTGTCTCAATTTCAATTGGGGATAACGCTCTACCGAATTCTTGTTCAAATAAAACAAAAATGTTCATTTGATCTTGGCTTAATTTTTGTTCATTTTCGTAGTTAATTTGATTGTATAGCATATCCCACAAAGGTTCGATGGAATATTGTTCATTTCTAGGTGATCCATCATCAACAGATTCTTCGATTAAAAGTAAACCTTTTTGAATTAGTTTTCTTAATAATCCTGAGCATTCTTGCTGGTCAAATGTTGTTTCCAACGCAAGTTCCTCCGGTGTAGGAAAAAACACACCAACAGATTGATAATGAAATATTTTTAAAATAATAATTAGTTCTTTTTCTTCTAAACCAATACGATGGTACTGAGTCAATAATTTTGATGGTATGCTTAGTTGATCCTGCAAAATAGTTTGTATCGTATAGTTTCTCTTCATCGTTACACCTCAGATTTATTGTGACATAATACGTATATTTAAACAAATAGATTAACTTGATTGAACTTGTCAAACACAGATTGTTTGATCGTACTTCTCTATTCGAGTAGTGTAAGAAAAACCCTTGACAGCTTTGTCAAAGGTTTCTTATATTACGGATATAGACGATTCAAGAGACGCGGGAATGGAATTGTTTCTCTTACATGTTCCACACCAGCAAGCCATGCAACCGTTCTTTCTAAACCAAGTCCAAATCCTGCATGCGGGACACTTCCATATTGGCGTAATTCTAAATACCATTGATAAGCGTCACCGGATAATCCATGCTCTTCATAGCGCTTTTTCATTACATCTAGATCATCAATTCGTTGGGAGCCTCCAATAATTTCTCCATACCCTTCTGGAGCAATTAAATCCGCACAAAGCACTACTTCAGGACGATTCGGATCAGTTTTCATATAAAAAGCTTTAATTTCAGTCGGATAATTGGTAATAAATACTGGTTTGTCAAAATTTTCAGCTATTGCTGTCTCATGTGGAGCACCAAAGTCTTCTCCCCATTCTATATCGTTGAATCCTTTTTCTTTCAACAATTCAATTGCATCGTCATAAGTGATACGTGGAAATGGTGCTTGTATTTTTTGCAACTTAGCAACATCTCGTTCAAGCGTCTTTAGCTCAAGTGAACAGTTATCAATAACTGATTGGGCTAAGAATGACACATATTGTTCTTGAACTTGTAGGCTATCTTCATGATCCATAAATGCCATCTCTGGTTCAATCATCCAAAATTCAATTAAATGTCTTCTTGTTTTTGATTTTTCTGCACGGAAAGTGGGACCAAAAGAAAATACTTTACCTAGTGCCATTGCAGCTGCTTCCATATACAATTGACCACTTTGTGACAAGTAAGCTTCTTCATCAAAGTATTGTGTATGAAACAATTCTGTTGTTCCTTCTGCTGCTGATCCAGTCAAAATCGGTGGATCTACTTTTATGTATCCATTTTCATTAAAAAACATATATGTCGCTCGAATGATTTCATTTCGAATTTTCATGATCGCATGTTGTTTTTTTGAGCGTAACCATAAATGACGGTGATCCATTAAAAATTCTGTTCCGTGTTCTTTTGGTGTGATCGGGTAATCTACCGCCTCATGGATAATTTCTAATGAGGAAACTTGTAATTCATAACCAAACGGAGAACGACTATCCTCAACAACTGTTCCGGTTACATATAAAGAGGTTTCTTGCGTCATATTCTTTGCCAATTGAAATGTATCTTCACTTACTTCAGCTTTTACAACAACACCTTGTATAAACCCTGTACCGTCTCTTAACTGTAAAAAGGCTATTTTTCCACTTGAACGTTTGTTAGCTAACCAACTGCCTATTGTAACTTCTTTCCCTACATAATGTTTTACTTGATCGATTGTTGTTTTCAATTTAAATTCCTCCAAAAACTATAAATATCATTGATGATTCTTTACAAAACGTTGAAGTCTTTTCATTGCTTCTTCTAAATTTTCTAAACTAGTTGCATAAGAAAGTCTTACATTTTCTGGAGCACCAAAACCACTGCCCGGAACTAATGCTACTTTTTCTTCTTCCAAAATTGCTTCTACCCACGCATCAACTGAAACAAAACCATTCATTTCAACTGCTTTTTTTACATTAGGAAATAAATAAAATGCACCTTCAGGTTTAACACAAGTGACACCTGGTATTTTTATTAACCATTGATATGTTTTTTCTAATCTTTCTGAAAAAGCTTGTTTCATTTCTTCTAGTTTGTCATCTGTTTTACTATATGCATGCATTGCAGCAACTTGTGCAATGGATGTTGGGTTAGAAGTAGAATGAGACGCTAAGTTTGTCATTGCTTGAATAATTTTATTATCACCTAACGCATATCCAATTCTCCACCCTGTCATCGCATGTGACTTTGACACACCATTAATAATAATCGTATGTTGTTTTAATTCTGGTGAAATTTCTGCAATAGATACATGCTGATCATCTGTATAAATTAACTTCTCGTATATCTCATCAGAAATGATAAGTAAATTATGTTTTAAGCATACTTCTCCTAAGGCTTGTAATTCTTGTTTTGAATACATAATACCAGTTGGATTACTAGGTGAATTAATAATAACAGCTTTCGTTTTTGAAGTAATCTTATTTTCCAGTTGCTCTGGTGTTAATTTAAAATGATTCGCTTCACTTGCTGTGACAAAAACCGGTTGACCTTTAGCGAGTTTTATTTGCTCTGGATAACTTACCCAGTATGGTGTAGGAATTACAACTTCATCACCTGGATTTAATAGCACTTGAAACAATGTGTATAGCGCATGTTTTGCCCCAGTTGTAACGATTACTTCTTCTCTTTCATAATCTAAGCCTTGATCTTTTTTCATTTTATTAATAATAGCATCTTTTAATTCAACAATACCGCCAGAAGGTGTATATTTGGTAAATCCTTCTCGCATTGCGTCCGCTGCTGCATCTAATATGTATGACGGAGTATTAAAATCAGGTTCCCCTGCTCCTAGTCCAATTACATCATGCCCCGAATTTCTTAATGCTTTTGCTTTTGCTGTAATTGCTAATGTTGATGATGGCGTCAATGTTTGTACCCGGGTTGCTAACTCCATATAATCACCTTTCTATTGTTTATAATTATTAGAAAAAGAAACACCACTTTCAAACTCACCATTATCTAAACGATAATAGCGATAGCTTAAACGATCATCATGATCAAAATAAGATAATTCCAACAAAGGAATATTATCCCTAATGCCATAGTTTGATTGTAATAGTCTACAATTCCCACATTCCGATTGCCACTTGCTTTCAATTTGTTCCTTATCAACAAAGTCTTTTAATGAAAAAGAAACAATTTTTTTTTCTGCATTAGATTGATGAACATAAGCAAGCATTTGTTCATCCGTTTTGGTCCTTCCACTTACTACATGATAATATTTTTGTCCATGGAAACGTGAAACTTTATCTACCTCGACTATCTTTGTTTCACTTAAAACACGCTCTTCTGACTTCACAAAACCTTCCCGCTTATTGCCCTGAATATCTTGATACACATTAGCCGCATATACAACTACTGCTACCAAGCATACGAAAACAATTGCAAGCGCCCACTTAAACCAACTAGGTACGATAGATAGTAAAGATTGCCGTTTCATCGTCATCCTCATCTAGTGCTAAACCAAACATTAAATCATCCTCTTTCAATGTGCGATTTAAACTATCTACAATTTTATATAAATCATTCGTATAAGCCAGTCGAACGGTAGAAAGTGTTTCTATTTTATTTTCCATTTTACTCATACCCCTACAAATTGTTTTTTTACTTTAGATTGCATTAATTACTAATTATAATTTTGTTGCATTAATATATACTACTATTGAGTTGAAAAACAAATATGTTTCCATTATAACAGTTTTTATGATTAATTTTGATGGACATTTGAATTTTTTTCAACAAAATTTAATCCTTACCCATTTTTCGCTGTGTACGAACGTGTACACAGCTTTTTATTATAGACATACTATTATGAAATAATCTGATAATCCTGTAAGTTCATCTGGATAATTGTTGTACCTACTCGTTTTAATTGATACACATCAATCCATGACTCATTTAGTCTCTCAATTAATGATCGGTTTAATTTCCCAGACTTTATATGAAATATAATACTGATATGTGGATCTATATCTTTTAAGAGTTGCTCACTAGGAGAATCACCTTGAGCAAAATTAGGGATTTTAATAATATCTGGTTTTCGATCTGTTTGCTCTATGATGGATTGCAATGTTGGATTCTCCGAAAAACCCATATATAAAATACTATTCTTTCCGTACATAATTGAAATTGTCATTTCACCTTGCTCAGTCGTGTCATGTACATAACAATTTAAATGCTTCGATAATGAATAATCATTACTTTTTTTCCATTCTTTCACTATCTGTTTATCAATTAAGTCTATTAAATGTTCGGTTTTTACAGCAGTGATTACAGTTTCTACATTATAATTATTTAATAAATGGTTTAAATTCCCTTGGTAGGCATCTGTTTGGTTTGTAAGAATAATACTGTTAATTTTTTTGACGTGTAATTGGTTTAACTGATTTATCAAATTGTCTAGACTATAGGTAGATCCTGTATTGATTAAGATGTTATCTCCTTCAGACGTTTGAATTAATGTTGCTTCTCCATCAGGTATATTCAAAAATGAAATAACTAACTGCTCCTTATCTGAAGCAAATGGATGATTCTCAGGAGTTAATAATATTGGGATAAATAAAATAACACAAACAAAACGAGCAGTTGCTTTTTTAATCCTATCCAACACTTAACGACACCTACTTTACATTAATACATAATGTTAGCATGCGTCAGATTGTCCTGTTCATAACCATTCTTCGGCGGTTTCCAATAATTCTTTCGTTGACGCGTAATGTACATCAATTGTTGGAATGGAATCAATGAAATATTTTCCGTATTTTGCTGTAAGCAGTCGTTCATCGCAAACAAATACAATACCTCGGTCAGTACTAGAACGAATTAATCGGCCGAACCCTTGTTTAAATCGCAGTACTGCATTTGGTAATGCTACAGACATAAATGAATTATCTCCTTTTTTTTCTGAGAATAATGCCTTTGCTTGATAAGCAGGATGTTTTGGTGGTTGAAATGGTAATCGAGCAATTACAACACATGATAGATCACTTCCGGGAATATCAATCCCTTCCCAAAATGAATTTGTGCCTAGCAGGATTGCTTGACTAAATGATTGAAAGTTTTTTTTCAATCGCGTACGACTACCACTAGAAATACCTTGTGCAATAAGGATATAATCTTTTTGATCCATCCACTCATATAATAATTGATATGATTTTCTCAACATGTCATAGGATGTAAATAATACCAGCATTCTACCTTTAGTTATTTGCGCAAGAGATAAAATTGCTTCACACATTGCGTAAATAAAGTCATCTGTTTGGTTGTATTCCATGATAGGAAAATCATTTGGAACCAATAATTGAACTTGATCTTGGTAAACATATGGGGACTCAATTTGTTTTTCCAGTAGTGTATCACTATCAAATCCTAAACGTTTTTTAAAAATATCAAAAGAGCTTTTCATTGTTATTGTTGCGCTAGTTAATACAACACTTTCTAAATGGCTAAATAGCTTAGATTGTAATATGCTTCCAACATCTATTGGTTCTTGATATAAATAGACCGCATTTCTTGCACCATTACTTTCTATCTCTATCCACTTCACTTCTGAATTCTTTACAGGCTGTATAAAATATGAAGTTAATTGATCGATGACTTTTTGCATTTGTGCAGCGTGATGCTGTAATGTTTCCATTACGTCGATTGGATAATTTTGTTGAGAAAGAAACATTTTTATTTTTACTAATATATGAATTAAATCTATAAAATAAAAACGTAATCGTTCAGTGATATTTAAGATAACTTGCCACTGTTCGCCACTCTCATCCTTAAGTATATATTGATACCTTCCAATATCGCTTACTCCAACTTGATTTACCTTCTTAGTATTAACATATTGGAATAGGCTTCTAAATAACAGATCTAATTCTTCTTTTGTAGCTTGGCAAGCATCTTCCCACTGTAGGTCAGATAGTAGATTGTTGATCCTATCATGTTTACTAGCCAAGCTATGTATAAATCCATCATTAATCGATCCGACAGTTTTTAATAGTTGTTGTATCGATAAATAGTTCAATCGAAAACCGAATTGCTTTGAGGCAATAGCTTCAAAGTGATGTGCTTCATCAACAATTAATTTACTGAAGTCTGGTAATAAATCTGTATCGCTGGCTAAATTCGTACAGACAAAAGCATGATTAGTAATGATTAGATTTGCTCGTTTAGCTTTATCCTTCGCTCTTAGTAAAAATGAACGAGTAGACCATGGTGAGTTTGAATCGAGTGTGCCTTCAGCTTCAGAAGAAACTGATTTTGCAAAGTGTGCTCCACTTGAAGGTAAACTAAGTTCATCAAAATCTCCTGTATCTGTTTCTGTAAGCCAAACTAAAATAATCGCTTTAGTTAATGTAATATCATAGTTATCTAAATCATTTGATTGCATGGACTGTTCAAATTTAACTAAACTTACATAATGTTGTTTACCTTTCATGACAGTAGTATGAAATAGAAAAGGCAACGATTGCTCCAATAATGGGATTTCTTTTTCTACTAATTGTGTTTGAAGTTGTGTTAAATGTGTACTAATGACAACTCTTTCATGATTCTTCACTGCTTGATAAATTGCTGGGATCAAATAAGCTAACGTTTTACCTGTTCCAGTCGCTGCTTCAATCATTGCATGCTGTTTTGATTGAAATGCATCATAGACAAACGTTGCCATTTCATATTGCCCCGCGCGTTTTTCATAGTGATTGATTCGTTTCTCAAAACCCGATGGAGCGTCAAATAATTGATCAATCATGTCTCCAAATGAAGGAAGTTCTTGTTGTTGATCTACCTTGGTGCGTGATTGTTTTTTTAATGCGAATCCACGAAATATTTCTATTTGTTCTTCATCAATTGTTGACATAACTGAGTGAAAGGTTAATTGTTCAAGTATGGAAGATAGATCGCTTTTTAGTTTTGGTTCTAATTTTTTTAATTGATTAATCAATTCATAGGGCTTTTGAGCTAATTTGTCTAATAAGAAATTTAGTAACTGTGCAGTAACTAGTGCATCAGATAAAGCACGATGAGGTGCGTCGTGTGCAAGGGCTAATTGTTTCCCCAAATGCTCTAATTTATAACTTGAAGCTTGAGGCAATAAAATACGGGATAATTCTACTGTATCCAAAATGGGAAGTTCTATCGTATTCATTCCCACGCGATCAAGCTCATCATTTAAAAAACCTAAATCAAAAGGAACATTATGTGCTACGAAATATCCCTCTTGAAAATAAGCTTGAATGTCTGAAGCTACCTCCTCAAATATGGGAGCATGTTGGACATCTGAATTAGTGATCCCTGTTAAATTCTCAATAAATGGTGTAATTTCTATGTTTGGATTGATTAGCGTGGTATATTGATTTACAATGCTTCCTTCCTCTAGTACAGCTATACCAATTTCAATGATTCTGTCACCATTTCTTGGTTTATGTCCAGTTGTTTCTAAATCAACAATTATATATTTGTTCAATCTTCTCATCCTTAATATCTAGCTATCCTATAAAGTGAAACTTCTATGCAATGGAGATGGTTTGCTCTTCTCCCACTAATTGTTAGTTGAACGAATCGGATTTTATATCCACACGATGTGGAGCTCTTAGTCTGTAATCCGCTTATCCCGTCCCTAAATTCATTAGATCACTCCCCAGTTTGAAGTAGTGGGGCATGATCCGTAAGTGCGGAATAAATAAAACTCCTACCAAATAAATTATTGATAAGAGTTTTACAATCACATCACTGTTGATGGAGCTTCCTGTTCTATCATTTGTACGACTTCATTATCTTCATTCATAATAGCGACTTTCGGTTTGAAATTTTTTAATTCTTCGTCAGATAGCGAAGCATACGCAACAATGATAATGATATCATTAAGCTGAACGAGTCTCGCAGCAGCACCATTTAAGCACACTACCTTACTACCCCGTTCACCAGGGATCACATATGTTTCCAACCTGGCTCCGTTATTGTTATTCACAATTTGTACTTTTTCATGTGGTAAAATACCTACTTGATCAATAATATCTTGATCAATTGTAATGCTACCTACATAATTTAGATTCGCTTCTGTTACCTTGGCACGATGTATTTTTGCATGCATCATGGTACGGTACATAATAACCCCTCCTATAATGCTATATGATCAATCTTACCATCAGCAGACATCATAAAATTATCAATTAACCTTGCTTTATCAAACTGAACAGCAACTGCAATAATAAATTGTTGATTTATTTCTTCTATTGGCTGCAAGGTTGGAAAAGTAAGGATTTCTACATAATCTATTGTACCACTTGTATTCGATTGAATGTATTTTTTTACTTCATTCACTATAATAGCAGGATTTTTTTCACCGTCAAATATTTTCTGTTGTGCTAAACATAAACTGTGATAAAGGTAAACTGCTTCACTTCTCTCTTTTCCATTTAAATAAACATTTCTACTACTCTTAGCTAACCCATCGCTTTCTCGCACAGTAGGGATCATATGTAGCGTTACTGGGAAATTCAAATTACTAATCAGCTGGTCTACTACAGCAACTTGTTGGGCATCTTTGTTACCAAAATAAACATCATCCGCTTGAGTAATATGAAATAGCTTAGTTAATACAGTGATAACACCTGAAAAGTGTCCTGGTCTTGATTTACCACAAAGTACATTGACGCGATCTGTTGCCGTCATGCTTATCCCCATTTGGTCTGGATACATCTCATCTACTGTTGGTAAAAACAAATAATCAACACCATGGTCTTCTGCTATTTGTTTATCATGCATTTCATCTCTAGGGTACTTGTCAAAATCTTCATTTGGACCAAATTGTAATGGATTAACAAAAATACTCATAATCACAATATCATTGTTGTTTCTAGCTTGATCGATTAATGCTGTATGTCCTTCATGCAAATAACCCATCGTTGGTACAAAACCAACCTTTTTTTGATTCTGTTTTAGTTGTTTAACTATTTCTTGCATTTCTTGAATGGTTCTAATCACTTTCATTAGAAATCCCCCATCCGTAATGATTGCTTCAGATCTTCTGATAGAAAGTAGCTTTGTGTTTCATTAGGAAATGATACTTGCTTCACATCTGAGATATATTGACGAATGGCCTTTGGAATTGTAGTGTTCAAATCGTTATATGTTTTAACGAATTTTGGTAGACGTTGCACGCCGTATTGTAAAATATCATGATACACAAGTACTTGCCCATCACAGATTGATCCAGCACCAATACCAATCGTCGGTATTTTTAATTGATGTGTAATATGGCTTGCCACTTCTTCTGGTATACACTCTAATACAACACTAATTGCTCCACTAGCTTCTAATGCTTTTGCATCTTTAATTAGCCTCTCAACACTTTGCTTGTCTTTTCCTTGTACACGAAATCCACCTAATACATTAACAGATTGAGGCGTTAAACCAATATGTCCGACAACTGGTATTCCAGCCTGAGTTAACTTAGAAATTAATGTTAATATTTCTGGAGTTGCCCCTTCTACTTTCAATGCTTGTGCGTTTGTTGATTGAAAAAGATTTCTTGCATTTTTCATCGATTCTTCTATTGAGATATGATAAGACATAAAAGGCATATCTACCACTACAAAAGTATTCGAAGCCCCTCTAGTTACCGCTCTTCCGTGATGAATCATATCATCCATCGTAACTTGAACTGTAGAATCATATCCGAGTACAACCATCCCTAAAGAATCACCAACTAAAATCATATCTATGTCAGCTTCTTCAGCCGCTTTAGCTGAAGGATAATCATAAGCTGTAATCATGGTGATTTTGTCATTATTTTCTTTCATTTCTTGTAAAGTTATTCTGTTTTTCATTTGTATATCCTCCCAGCTACCAATCGATTTCAGCAGAATACAAAGTAATTATTTCATTGTCATTACTCTCGATCAATAAGGCACCATTTTCGTTAATACCTTTTATTATTCCTTCACTTTGTATATTTCCACTGTGATAAGTAACGTTTTGATTCATTTTATATCCACGTTTTTCCCAGTTTCTTTTTATTTCTGAAAAACCTATCTCTTGATGTCGTTCATACGCAGTTTCAAAGGCATACAAGATAGATTGAATTAATTCTATTTTAGAAAACCAATTCCCAGTCGCCTCTCTTAAAGAGGTCGCTTTAGTCCTGATCTCAGCAGGTAATTGTTTAGTGTACTGATTCACATTAATTCCAATCCCTATAACAAGATAATGAATTTGATCTTGCTCCGCTTGCATCTCTGTTAAAATGCCAGCTACTTTTTTGTCACCAACGAAAAGGTCATTTGGCCATTTTATTTTTATAGGTATACCTGTTTTTTCAGAAAGAATATCAACTAAAACTGTGCCAGTTAGCAAAGTAAACTGTGGTGCATGTGCAGGTAAAATGGTAGGACGTAAGACCATACTCATCCATATACCATCCTCATTGTTTGAATGCCAAGCCCTGTTCATGCGCCCTCTTCCTGCTTGTTGACTATTAGCTATAACAACTGTGCCATGTTTACAACCTTGTTGAGCTAAGTGATTAGCCTTTGTCTGTGTCGAGTCAATTTCATCATAAAAATTAATTGATTTCCCTAACCATTTTGTTTGTAAACCCCACTGTAACGTGTTTTCACTCAATTTATTTGGCGTAGATATAATACGATAACCTTTATTAGGTATAGCTTCTATCAGATACCCGTCTTGTTTTAGCACCTTCATTTGCTTCCAAACGGCCGTCCTTGATATCTTTAACTGATCAGAGATAGCCTGTCCTGATACATAAGACTCATTGTTAGCTGCTAACAATGCTATTATGCGTTCTCGGGTGGATGACATGTATGAACCCACTCCTTTATTTCAATATAATTATTGGTTAACTTTTTTGTCACAATAGCAGACTCTATTTCATTTAGATACCTTTGCACCCAAGGACCTTTTACTCGATTTGGGTACAGCTTAATCAAATCATGTCCGGAGAAATCAATCATCTTTTTATTTTTAATTGGTAGTTCTTTTTCTGTTTGTTGTAGCTGATTCTCGTTTATTTGTTCACCTAAAGTGACTTCCACTAAACGTATAAAGGAATGATACAGTTCGCTCGGTAATTGATAAACAAGCCATGGTGTAAGCCCACTTTTCATGTATAATTCAACACTTTCAACTAATTGTTTTGTTGTATGAAACGTATGATTTGACTGCTTCCATTCTCTAACTATTTCTTTTATTTGGACAGCAGGATTGTTAAGTTTTATGTATGCAAATACTTCATACAAACCAACCAATGGAGAATTAATATTTGCTAAAAGCGAAGAAACATCGTCTATTTTATTAAAAACCGGAAGACGTCTCCACAAATTTAGTTCCGAACATAAACGAATTGCAACCCTACAATAATCACCTCTAAATAATTTTTCTAATTCATTTGCTAGTCGCTCTACCGCAAGCGAATCAATCCATTCAATAGATGATAGCACGGCGGATAAAGTCTCTTCTTCAATAAAAAAACCCAATTGACTAACAAAACGAAACGCTCGAATGATCCGTAATGGATCTTCCATAAAGCGATCATTTGGATTACCGACTGTTCGTATCATCTTGTTACGAATATCATTCTGTCCATTAAAAGGGTCGTACACACTTCCCAATCGATCCATTGCTAATGCATTCATTGTAAAATCTCTTCTACTCAAGTCAAGATCTAAATCTGCTATGAATGTTACCCGATCTGGATGACGTTTATCTGAATACGTACCTTCTAATCGAAAAGTAGTAACTTCAAAAGATTCATGGTTATGTCTAACAATGACTGTACCATGTTCTATCCCAACCGGAATTACTTTAGGAAAGATTTCCTGTATAGCCGTTGGTGGCGCTGATGTAGCTATATCAACATCAGTGATTGGTATAGCTAATAGTTGATTTCGAACAGCCCCCCCAACAAAAAAAGCTTGATAGCCAAATGATTCAATTCTTTCTAATATCGGGAGTGCTTCTTTAAATTTAGAATCCCACATTCATTTCCACCTACAATAGCTCTTGATAAATGGTTTCATACTGTTTGACAATTTCTTCTGCACTAAAATGTTGCTGTACATACGTTACAGCATATTTAGAAAAGCTGTTCCATTTTTCATCGTTAGTTAATAGAGATATTGCTTTATTTGCAAGCGTTTCTATTTCACCAATCTCTATAATATAACCGTTCTTTCCATCTTCAATCACTTCCGGTATCCCACCAACATTTGTACCAATACAAGGCACACCACAAGCCATTGCCTCAATCATCACAAGTCCAAAACTTTCTTTTTCAGATAATAACAATTTCAAATCTGAAATGGACAATAAATCTGCAATATTGTTTTGTTTACCCAGGAACAATATCGAATCTTCTAATCCTAGTTTTTTAACGAGTTGGTACATTTCCGAATACTCAGGACCATCACCAATTAACAAGAGCTTACTAGGAACTTGGCTATTGATGATCTGAAAGGCATAAATAACATCTTGAATACGTTTCACCTTTCTAAAGTTAGAAATGTGAATAATCACTTTTTCATTCGGGTGAATACCATAGTGCTCTCGTAAATCACGGTTTGATCGTCGATAGTATTCTTCTGTATCAACAAAATTATAGACAACATGCATTTCTTTTTCAACTGCTAACATTTCATTTGTTTGGTTAACAAGACTATTCGATACTGCTGTTACTGCATCCGATTTTTCTATCCCGTATTTTATCATTTTTTTCAAGCTATTATCGATACCTAATACTGTTATATCTGTACCATGTAATGTAGTAACAATCTTCACTTCTCTACTGGCCATTTCTTTCGCTAATATAGCACAAATCGCATGTGGGATTGCATAATGTACATGTAAGATATCTAATTCTTCTGTATCAATTACTTCAGCCATTTTATTAGCTAGCGCTAAATCATACGGTGGGTATTGAAAAACAGGATAATGATTTACTTCCACTTCATGAAAATTGATGTTTGGATAGATGCTGTTTAAGCGAAAAGGCATACTTGATGTAATGAAATATATTTGATGTCCTTGCTTAGCTAAGAATTTACCCAATTCAGTAGCAACAATACCTGATCCTCCAACAGAGGGGTAGCAAGTAATACCAATTTTTTTCATTTCAAGTACATCCTTCATTATTATCACGGTTGATTAACGTTCTCCATTCAAAAAATCCTGCATCCAGCCCTCTAATTAAAATTTCGGCACCTGCTAGATTCGTTACTAATGGAATTTTATACACATCACATAAACGCATTAAAGCACTTATATCTGGTTCATGTGGTTGAGCGGTTAATGGATCTCTAAAAAAGATAACTAAATCCATTTTATTCTCAGCAATTTTCGCACCAATTTGCTGATCTCCACCTAATGGACCAGATTGAAATCGAAAAATATCTAAACCTGTTGCGCCACTTATCTTTTCACCTGTTGTTCCTGTAGCAAACAGTTGGTGTTTGTTCAAAATATGTTTATATGATAACGCAAATTCGATAATAGCTTCTTTCTTCTTATCATGAGCAATAAGTGCGATATTCAAAACAATTCGCCTCCTCCACTACTAATTTTTGGATAAAATATATTATTCTAACAGATTTTCAAGTCCATATACTAAAACATCTAACTTCATTACATGATCAATGGAGAACTTAATTCCTGACATAAATGATTCTCTATGAAATGAATCATGCTTTATTGTGAGGTTTTCTCCTGGCCCACCAAAAATCACTTCCTGGTGTGCTACTAAACCAGGCAAACGAACACTATGTATACGCATGCCATCAATATCTGCGCCTCTTGCCCCTTCAATCGTTTCTTTTTCATTTGGATGTCCTTGTACTTTACTAATTCTTTCTTGCTGAATTAATTCTGCTGTTTTAACAGCTGTACCTGAAGGAGCATCAAGCTTTTGATCATGGTGTTTTTCAATAATCTCGACATCGGGGAAATACTTTGCTGCCCATTTCGAAAATTCCATCATCAATACTGCGCCAATTGCAAAGTTCGGTGCAATCACTGCACCAATCTGTTTTTCTTCAGCGAGATCTGTCAATTCATTCAATTGTTTTTTTGTAAAACCTGTTGTACCAACAACTGGCCGAATACCATATTCAATTGCTGCCTTTGTATGGTGATAGCCAACTTCTGGTGTCGTTAAATCAATTAAGACGTCTGCTTCAACTGCTTGAAAGCATGTATCAATATCTGTATATATTGTAGCATCAAAGTCAGGTAGTCCAGGAATCTGATTTACCTTTAGCCCATCATTCTCCATATCTAAACAAGCAACCAATGTAAGATCATCATGCTTGTCAATCATTCTTAGTGCTTCGCTACCCATCTTCCCTCTTGGTCCAGCCACAATCACTTTAATATTAGTCATTCTTTCCACACTCCTGTTCTTTTTTTGTCCATCTGTCTTTATCTCTCGTTTCAATTTTTGTCATTGACTGATTAAATGCTTCAGCTAAATCAATGTCTAATGAATTTGCGAAAGATAGCATGACAAAGAACAAATCTCCAAGCTCTGCTTCAATTGTATTCTCTTCTTCATTTGATTTCTTTGGTTTCTCACCGTATGTATGGTTAATTTCTCTAGCTAATTCCCCAATCTCTTCAGTAAACCGAGCAAGCATACTAAGCGGGTTAAAGTATCCTTCTTTAAATTGAGAAATATAATTATCTACTCTTTGTTGCATTGCTTGTACATCATTGTGCGTATTCTTATCATTGTCGTGCATGTATTTACTCCTTTTATCAAACAGTAATGGATAATTAACGTACTTTTATGTTAGCGAAAACTACTGCATTTGACAAATTTTTAAGCTATTTATTTTTAAGAACTATTTTTAACCTCCGATTGCATTGTTTCTAAACAATAGATTGACTATAATAGTATCGACGTTTGTTTATTGGAGGGTGGTAGTATCAATGAATGTATTTGGACTTAAAATCAAAAATATTTTTTTTATTTTATTAGGAGCAGCTATTTTTTCTTTCGGTATTGTTCATTTTAATATGCAACACAATTTAGGGGAAGGTGGTTTTACTGGAATCACACTTCTGTTTTATTTCCTATGGGAATGGGATCCAGCAATATTAAATATTATATTGAACATCCCTACCTTTCTTTTGGGGTGGAAACTTTTGGGGAGAAATACATTTCTTTATACCATTATAGGAACAGTCTCTGTTTCGATATTTTTATATTTATTTCAGATAAATCCGTATCAACTACATTTAGAATCAGACATGACATTAGTAGCTTTATATGCAGGGGTTACTATTGGCGTTGGATTAGGAATAATTTTTCGATACGGTGGCACAACTGGCGGTGTTGATATTATTGCACGTATTGTTTTCAAATATGCTGGTTGGAGTATGGGAAAAACAATGTTTTTATTTGATGCGGTTGTTATTGCTACTTCCATACTAACGTATCTTGAATTAGTTGAAGGGATGTACACATTAGTTGCAGTATATTTAGCAGCTCGTGTGATTGATTTTATGCAAGAGGGCGCATATTCCGCAAAAGGGACAACAATCATATCAAACGCAAGTCACGAGATATCTGAGAAAATTTTAAAAGAAATGGATCGTGGTGTTACCGTATTACAGGGAAAAGGACGTTTTTCTGGAGAGAATAAGGAAGTGCTATTTTGTGTGGTAGGGCGAAATGAAATTGTTCGCTTGAAAGCGATTATTCATCAAATTGATCCGCATGCATTTGTAGCTGTAACAGCAGTGCATGACGTACTTGGCGAAGGCTTTACATTAGATGAAAATAAAAAACCTTATTCTGATTAAAGAACAAAAACCCAAGGCACCAGTTGAACGAGAACCAGAGGAAATGAAGGAAACAAAAGGCCAAAAAGAGTAAAGGTTGTATCATATATAAAGAAAGAAAATCGTACTAATCGTTAGTCGTTAGATCTAAATGCAGTAAATTTTAGTTCTCACTTAAAGAAGCATCATTTAAGCTAGCTAAAGCAATTAGAAACGGAGCTCATTTAGAGTGAGCTCCGTAGTAAGGTAATTAATCATCGCTTAGAACAAACATCAAAATAAATCGAATTAATTCAGCTACAGCTACCATTGCTGCTGCCACATAAGTTAGTGCTGCTGCATTTAGAACTTTCTTCGTATCACGTTCTTCATTGTTTTTAATCACACCAGATGATACTAATTGCGCCATAGCTCGGTTAGAAGCATCGAATTCTACAGGTAAGGTAACTAATTGGAATAACACTGCAAATCCCATAAATGCGATACCTCCCAAAATTAAACCACTTTGATCAAGAATAAATCCAGCTATGATCAAGAAAATTGACATTTTATCTCCTAAGCTTGCAACTGGAAACAAAGCGTGTCGAAAACGCAAAAATGAATAGGCCTGTTCATCTTGAATAGCATGTCCAACTTCGTGTGCTGCAATTGCTGATGCTGCCATTGAATGACCATAGTAATTATCACGAGAAAGTCGAACCACTTTCTTACGAGGATCATAATGGTCAGACAATGTCCCTCTAGTTTCTTCAATTGTTACGTGATATAACCCATTATCATCTAAAATTTGTCTAGCAACTTGTGCACCAGTCATCAATGATGATGTTGCTTTTTTTGCAAACTTTTTATACGTGCTTTTCACTTTAGATTGCGCCCATAATGGAATAATCATTAATAACGCAATATAAATTAGGTAAGAACCTAACCCCATCTCCATACCTCCATAAATAACTTACTTTCTTTACTTAAGGTCAATTTTAGTCAAAAACAACGCTTTCGTCAACTAATATGGTTGTTTTTGCTTACGTTTTTTTTCCCCTTTATATTTTTTCCAAGCAACGTATGACAATGTAACAATTATTATTCCACCTACCATCAAAATTATCCAATAAAAGGAGAGGGGGTCGCTTTGCACAGTTGGAGAATCAATACCAATTAATTGTGAATACTTAAATACACTTTCCGTATCTTCTTTTATATTTAATGTTTCTTTACCTAAGTTTGAAAATAAACGATCTAGCTCCAAAAAATCATTAGTATCTAAACTAATCTGAAGAGCTGGTCTTATCATCTCCCAATGTGTAAGTAAATGATTTATCTTTTGTTGTGAAAAATCACCTGATTCTAAAACAGCTTCAAGGCTTTTGTCTAAAGCTTGTTTACTTTTTAACCATAGTGGTTGTTCAGACTGCTTTATTGCGTCTACAGCAATAACTAATGATCTTGCATGATTTAATTTATATTGATGTGTAATATCATCACGACTTACAATTTCCAAATTATGGCGAATCAATTCGTTTAATGCTGTCTGTTTCTCTGAATCCATTGATTGCATAAGCTCTTGTATCTCACTAGCATGGTTTTGCAACCGACGCTTTGCATGATCATATCTTTTTTCAGATACATATCGTTCATAGGAATAAGAAACTGAAGAACTCTCCACTGCATTTAATACATTAAAATGAACAAATCCAAATCCAATCACAATAATTATGGTAATAATAATTAAATGATACAGTTTACTAATTACGTTCCTATCCATAGAGCTCCCCTTCTCTCATCAGTTCTCTAATAAATGTATGAGAAAGAGGACAAGCTTATAACTAGTAATTTAAAGAAGTGTTTTTTCTTACACTTAAAAAATAGGTCAGACCTATTGCAGTGATGCTTAACCAAAAAGTGAAATAACCAATCTGATCCATATACATGTTTAATGATCCATAATGCGGCATCATCTCAAACACATAATCAATTACATCATTATGTAACGTCCAAATAGAAGCTATAACTAAGTGTCTCATTTTAATTCGATAAAAAGGAGCGTACAATAAGCCTTGAATCGCCATCGCTCCATGTGAAGCAATCAACATATACCCCTGCCAAGAAAGCGTTCCATCAATTAACCATAGTAAAACGTTCATCACTACTGCCCATGTCCCATATTTAAACAACGTTACCATTGCGAGTGACTCAATATATGGGACATGACGACCAAAAATATAGAAAGCTAAAAAAACAGTAAAAAACAAGCTAGCGGTAGGACTATCGGGAACAAAAAGTAAAAACTTGGTCGGTGTAACAGATAATTGACTTTCGTACCATATATAACCATATATCGTTCCAGCCAAATTCACAATAAATAATAAAATTAAAAAAGTTCTATCTTGCAGTAGTTGTTTAATGTTTACAATCATTTCATTCTCTCCACTCACAATAAGGATCCCCTATATTGACATCGCAGGGATCCTCTATCGCCTGTATTTAATCCTCTGTAGGATATGTTAGTTTCTCTAATTGGTGAGCATATTGCTTAAATAAATCCTCATCCTTCATGTCTAAAGCCTGATTGATTTTTTTACGCAAATACTTTTTTTGTGCTTCATACAAAGTGTATTCCAAGACATCTTTTGCTAATTTTTTTTCTTGCTTTGTAATAAAAAAATCATCTGGTAAATATGGATTATCTTCTAAAACGGCGACATAATTTACGTTTTGGTGTGCATTTTCAAAACATAATTGAATATAGATTGGGTCACTTCGATTTAATCGTATATCATGAAAAGACTTTTCTGCGTCGGTTGTGACGATATGATTTTTATAAAAGCGAAAAGGAACATCATTAGAGCAATGTGTAGATATGACAATGCCTCGTGGGCAATATCTAGCCTCACGAATGAAATGAACTTGAGCAAGTAGTGCTTCATGATTCGTTAAATAATTTAAAATCCAAACACTTTCTCTCTTTTTTAATTGATAATGTTGCAAAAACCATTTAATAAATGTTTTTTTATCTTGCACCGAAACAGACGTATTCAAATTGTTCCCTCCTAAACGAACGACAGGAAAGCAATACACAAGAGGTAGCATGTAAACCCACGATAAATGTATTCCACTAAATAATTTTATCGTCGACAGTTTCTTTTAATCGTCCAACATATTCTTCTAATTCAATATCACTAGGGTCTATCATTAGATATCTATCTAATACATCAATTGCTTCACGTTGCCTCCCTTCTTCTACAAGGAAATAACCATACGCTTTCAAAAAGTCTTGATCGTCTTTAAATGTAGTATATGCTTCTTGATAAGATGCTAATGCTTGTTCATATGATTCTTCTTCTTCATACGCTTTAGCTAGTTCCCAACGGTAATAACCATCTTCCTCACCTAGTTCTATAATATGTGTTAGCAAATCAATTATTGACTCAAATTTTTGATCTTGTTTGTAATTTTCAACTAAGAATAGAACTGCTTCTTTATAACCCGGATCGATACTAACTGCTTCTTTGGCTAATTGATAGCCTTCTTCTGTATGACCAACTTTTCTAGCTAATGAACCAGCTAACAAAAACAATTCTTTATTTAGTTCGTCGACTACTAAACCGTTTTTAGCTGTTTCATAAGCTTGCTTTAATCTTCCTTCTTCATTATATGTTTCAGCTAAATAGAAGTAAACGGATTGATAATCGGGATCAATGTCGATTACTCGTTCCCATGATTGAATTGCAATATCAGAGCGGTCAGCTTTTTTAGCTATAAATCCATAGCGGAACAATACTTCCACATTGTCTGTTTCAACTTTTTCATAGTATGCTAATGCTTGTTCAAATTCACCAACTGCCGCTAAGCATTCACCTAACCGAACAGGAATTTCAACATCTGCATACACTTCTTGTTGTAGGTAGACTTTTTCATAATACGGTATAGCTTTTTGATATTCACCGTTTGATAAAGACAATTCACCTAAAGCAAAATCAATTAATACTTCAGATGGATCTAATTGCTTGGCTTCTAATAATTTCTGTTCTGCTACTTCAAATAATCCCTGTGTTTGATATAAGTCAGCAAGTTGAACAAGTACCGCTAAATAATCTTCATCCGTGGAATTAAAACGATTTAATAATTCAATCGCTTCTTGATCTTCTTCTAAATCAATATGGATATCAGCAAGCATTAATTTTAATTCTGATTCTTCTGGATATTGCTGTACCAATCCTAACAGTATCATTTTTGCTTCTTCTAACATTCCCCATTGTTGATATAATGCTGCAATTGTATACTTTTCTTCTTCGTTAGCAAGTGGTAAGTAATTCTCTAATACGGCAATTGCTTCTTCTGTTTTCTTTTGTTCCATCAATGTAACAGCAACAGATATTTCTTCCATCTACTCAAACATCCTTTCCAGATACATTCCACTAATTAATATAATATTTCTATCATATCTAACTTTTTTTCATACTTCAATTTTAATAAATGATTTAATGAAAAAACGGTTGTACAATAAATGACGTTTGTGAGTAAAAAAACTCACAAACGTCATTTTTAAATTCATGTTCTAAGTGATGATATAGTTTTTATTTGAATATCTATCAAAGACGAGGAATAATGT
>NZ_JBISEP010000019.1:0-55653 GCF_044383835.1 Paraliobacillus sp. JSM ZJ581 | reverse complement strand
AATTTTCTGACCACGAGTGAACGATAAACCCGATTTATCGAACACATCGCCCAATTTTCTGACCACGAGTGAACGATAAACCCGATTTATCGAACACATCGCCCAATTTTCTGACCACGAGTGAACGATAAACCCGATTTATCGAACACATCGCCTAATTTTCTGACCACGAGTGAACGATAAACCCTATTTATCGAACAAATCACCCGATTTTCTTGCCACGAATGAACGCTAAACTCGATTTAACGAACACTTATGCTCTGTTTTCGTACTCAAGGATTGAAAAATCCAATTTAACAAACGCTCTAACACCATTACTTTACGATTAAAAAAAGCGACACGATTAAAAAACGTGTCGCTTTTACATATGCATTTATATCATTTAAAATACTTGTTCAATTTCAGTAACGCCTGGGACTTCAGCCATAAGCGCGCGTTCAATTCCTGCTTTAAGTGTAATCGTTGAACTTGGGCAGTTTCCGCATGCTCCCATTAAACGAAGACGTACAATGCCTTCATCAACATCTACTAGCTCAACATCGCCGCCATCACGCAGTAAGAATGGACGTAATTTATTTAATACCTCTTGCACTTGCTCTTGCATCATCCATCTTCCCCTTTCTTTCTTCTTTTATTAGTATATCATTTTTTTGAAAAAAATCTATGCGTATGATTACGTCATTTTTAAGAATTATTTTAACTTTCCCTAAAAGTTTTGTAAAATAGAATTAATAAGGGGATCAGATTACTGAATTTGAGTGGGGGGATACAATTGATTCAGTTAACCGTTTATGGTGCAGAGCAATTATGTGCAAGTTGTGTGCAAGCACCTAGCTCAAAGGAAACGTTCGATTGGTTACAAGCTGCTGTAGATAGAAAATTTGATGACACGAATCAAATTGTTTATATGTATATCGATATTCTTAGTGAAAATAATGTGGAGAAGCATAAGCGTTGGATTGAACAAATCAAGCGTGATGAATTATTTTATCCCGCGGTCGTAGTAGACGACACGTTAGTAGATGAAGGAGTTATTCGAATCAAAAAAGTGTACAAAGCGATTCAAGAACGACTTGATCAAACAATATAGTACTAGGAAATGTCAGTACCCAATACTAATTTAAAAGAAACCAATAATTCGGAGGCTAATATGAACATACCTTTTACAAAAATGCATGGTTTAGGCAATAGCTATATTTATCTTAATTTGTTCGAGTTAACGATTGAGGAAGGCAAGTTATCTTCGTTGGCAATAGAAGTAGCAAATCCTAATACAGGAATCGGTTCAGATGGGTTAATTTTAATTCAACCAAGTGAGGTTGCAACTGTAGGCATGCGTATTTTTAATAAAGATGGATCAGAAGGAAAAACATGCGGTAATGGGCTCCGTTGTGTTGCAAAATATGCCTATGAGAATGAGCTAGTACAAGAAAAAAGATTTACGATTGAAACAAAAGCAGGCAATGTAATAGCTGAAGTCCATGGTACGAAAGAACAAGTTAATGAAGTAACGGTTGATATGGGTGCACCCCGATTTAATCGTCAAGCAATACCAATGGATGGTGGCGATGATAATGAGGTGGTTGCTGAGGCGTTCGATGTCAGTCATCACCCCATGCAATTAACAGCAGTATCAATGGGAAATCCACATGCTGTATTTTTTGTCGATGATATTGATAAAGCACCATTATATGATTTAGGACCAGTTATTACCGTTGATCATCGTTTCCCAGAAGGTGTAAATGTAGAATTTGTTGAAATTATAAGTCCAACTGAAATGCATTTCCGCGTGTGGGAAAGAGGATCAGGTGTGACTCAGGCATGCGGAACTGGAGCATGTGCGGCAACCGTAGCAGCAATTAAAAACAACTACGTAACAAAAGGACAAGAAGTTACTGTTCATTTAAGCGGTGGCGATTTATTCATCTGTTGGTCAGAAGATAATCGTGTTTGGATGAGAGGGCCGGCAGAAAAGACTATTGAAGGTACATTTTACTCTAATTGCTTGTAGTCATACGTGCATGAGAATCGTATGTGTAAAATAACTGGTTAATTTTTCGTGAAAATGTGGTATAATAAGTAATAAGAAAAGTATAGTAAAAAGACCGTAGCGCTAACTACGGTTCCTAGATACCCATTCTTTGAATAGGGGATTGGCGTTATCTAGTGCTTTACCAGAAAATAGCCCTTACCCATTTGTGCAGAATAGGGGGCTATTTTTTTGCGTTCAAAAGAGCAACAACGACAGCAATCAGCGTGATGATCATCGTAGCAAACGAGATCATAAGTGTCAAAGCCTCGAACGTCGTCATGGCATCACCCCCTTTGGGGATAACACCAACCACCCTATCCTATTGGTTTAGTTGTCGAATGAGTACCTAAGCTCTATTATACCATATATTGCCTCCTGGTTTTCGTGTTTTATAATAAATTTCCGTAATATCAAGGTTTGCAAGCTACTAAGTATGATAAACACTGTATACGCAGTATTTGGTGTGATTGATTTATAGCTACTTGTGGCGAATAAAGCGAATACTAAAAGCTAGCTATAGAGTGTGGTTGTACAAAAAATAAACGCATTATCTATTGGGGATTCTACATCATCAAGGCAAACTTAACACACATTACAATCCGTAAAGTTGAAGCGCAAAAGAAATCCTTGTATACTGAAACTGGAAATGGTATGTGAAGGAGGAATTTTAATGGCTTTAATAATTACTGATAATGCTCGCGCTCAAATAGAAGAAATGATGAAAGAAGAAGATCAAGAAACCGTACGTCTACGCTTTGGTGTAAAAGGTGGTGGCTGTAGCGGATTGTCTTATTCGCTAGGGTTTGATTATGATGTGAATGAAGAACTAGATGCAAAAAAAGAAATTAATGGAATTCCAGTTACGATCTTTAAACAGGACATTCCAATTATCAAAGGCACAACGATCGATTTTAAACAGAATATGATGGGTGGCGGATTTACGATTGATAATCCAAACGCGATTGTATCCTGTGGTTGCGGTTCATCGTTTAAAGCAAAGGAACGTGAAGGTACACCAGGGGATTGCTAAGCAAATGAGGAGCGGAGCTTAAATTCAGATGTAACTGATAAATCCTATGTTCCAAGTATAACAGAGGATAAACAACATACTATAAATAATTTTAGATATAAGCACTTACTTTTGTAGGTGCTTATTTTTATTTAAATGATGATTTTTAATTAGTTTTTAGTCTAAGTAGGATATAGATATAACAGCAAATTTATTTAGAAGAGATAAGGAGGGTATGGTTGTGTTAGGTCAATAATACATTCTCTTCTAAAATAAGTTGTAAAATATAATTACTTTTAATAAAACAATTGGATATTCATGTTAAAATAGATGTAAAGAATGTGAATGATTTTTCTTAAACTAACGGGCAGTTGAGTCGAATTAGAATAATGAAAATTGATAATATAGAACCAACTCTCATAACAAAGTAATCCCATTTATCTGAATAAATTCATATTATTTTCCGACCATATCTTAGGAGTAACATTAATTGAAGAAGAATAGCAGATTATCTTTATTAAAGGAAAAGAAGCTGTCACTGTTGTTACGTTGCTGACGTTCAGTATAGTTTAAAAAAATTACCTATCTTAAAGGGACTTATGGTGGAGGGGATAACCTTGACGGAATTTATTGAAAGGTTTAAAGAAATACAAAAACTTAAATGGGAGTTTCTTATTGATTATTGGTATGTATATATCGTGGTCACTTTACTTGGATTAGGGATAGTCATATTTTGGGTTTTGAAAAAATAACGATTTACTTTTGTTATTCAACAGACAAGCTTATAGAACCTCGTTTTTTTTGTACTAAAGTGTGATTTAGCGAAACAAGGGGTCTCTAATGTTATAGTTCCTATAGCTCTATTGAGTGAGCGAAGCAGTTTAGTGTTAAAAAGAGACGCAGTAATTAAAATATTTTTAATCAAAAGATGGTGTAATGATGGATAGAGATAATGATCTGCAAAAGAATATTGAACATACCAAGAAACAAGAAAAATACAGTTGCCTTACTTGGATGGCCATATTATTATTCAGATCAATTATTATTTTCATTGGTGTATTTTCCATTAAACATTTTTCACGAGAAAACTTTTGTCATTAGCCGTTCCTCAAGCGAAACAAATATAATCGAAGTTGTTGAAAAGGGAGAGCCATTTTTTTGGCCCAACCAAGATTACAATTAAGTATAATTGTAAACATATTGATTGAAGTGTTGATAATGATGGTAAAACACTTTAGAAATCAAATATTGCAGTTTATTAGCAAAACAATGATGAGGCTACCAATATCATCTACGATAAAGAGCAATTTTGAAAAGTAATAAAATTTAATGCTAAAAAATTTCTACCTTTTGAATTAGGAGAATTAGAAATTTAACTTGGGTCTTTTACGTTTAAAACGAGTGAATCACCTAATTTGAGAAGTATTATTGTATTAAGAGAGATTAACAAATCTGATGGGACTTCTGAATACGCTTAACATTAAATGAAAAATATGATCTATTGTCAAGAAGAAATATTCATAATAAAAAGGAGCATTTTAATGGAAAGAATTATGAAGCGAAATAACGACGAGATAACAATGAAGTATATTGTTGTCAGTCTTTTCTCATTGCTGACTTTACAAAAGGTAAATAGAGTAGAAAAATTTAAAAAAGAATTAAAAGAACAGCTAGAGCACGATGGTGATTTTGATAAACTTTAAGTAATTTTAGTTATTTAAAAATTACGCTTCCATATGTGTATTAGAAAAGGTGAGGTTAAAATAGACTGACAAAAAAGACAATGAAATTTACTGGACTGTTGAAAATATGTGAGCTACTTTATTTTCGCAAACGGGTGCGATTGTGTAATTAGGAATGCGTCAATTTCACAATAGGAATATATTGCTGAAGACTTTCTTCAAAGGTAATTGGAAACCTATGTTAAAAAAGTATATAGATATTTTGTTTGATTGTATTTTAACTATGTAGCTGGTTATGCAAGTAACTTATAAAGGTGGGGTATAAAAATGGATTTGTTACTTTGGATAGCTGTTGGTTTTATCGTAACCGCATTTGTTGTTCTTGTTTCTATGAAAAAAAGTATGGAAAGGAAGGTGGCTTTAATAATAGAAAACGAGGAAAGTATGGAGAGTAAACAGATTTCAAATAAACCCGTTATCTTGTGGGTAGCAGGAGTAATAGTATGGGGACTGATAAGTATGTTTTTAATTATACGGTCTTTTTCTGTTTTTATGTAAAATGGAGTTAAGACGAAGTAATTCATTTTTATGAAAGATTGCATTTAAGCAAACAGGCGCTTTAATCGTACAAGAAGCTGTTGATGTCACAGCTTTTATTGTTTATTGAACTAATTGGAAAGATTTATTCAATAACAAATATGAAAAGGAGGGTTCATATGAGAAAAATATGGATTCCATTATTATCATCAGTTGGGACAATGTCTCTATTATATTGGATTGGAAATATTTTTAATTTCTCTCTTTTTAAGTTTTCATTCCTATTAAATGAACCATTAGAAAATGGGTTGACTTTTGAGGCGGATATTGCAATACTTCCATTTGCTATCGGCTTAATAGTTGGATTATGCGTGGAACGTATAGTTAAAGCTAGAAGTGAATAATGACTAACGAAGTACAATAAAAGAAAATGAGAACAACAGCGTTCAAATGTTCATTGAAGGTGTTGTTCCGTTATGGGGAGTCTACTTTAGTAAGCAACCCTATTGTTGTTTAGTTAACGGGCAGAATATTTTAAGTATCAATACAAATTAAAAATGAATGAACAGATAACCATGAGTGGGTGAAAAAAGAAAGTAAATACTATAATTTAATTACCAAAAGTTTGGTCTAATTTCACCGTCTTTAGAAGGTATGCACATAAAGATGAAATCTCTTAGGCAAATTATGAAGCGCTTGCAGTTGCATTCTTTAAAGGTAATGACGATAAGGGATGGGAAAACATTGGTCATCCTGATTGGGTTCATTACGAGAATGATAATATGACTGTTTATACTGAATCATTTCGTGAACATGATAATAAAGGTAATGTACTTCGTGAATTATATGTGGTTTTTGGTGAGTTAAATAATGCTGAAATTGAAAAAGTGGAGACAAAAACTAAGCAAGATAAAGCATTTGAACAAGCAGATATTATTATGAATCAAGGTAGACAGTATTACCTTCCAATAGGTAGAGAAACAATTGTGAGAGGTTTATCTAATACTGGAGAAGTAATTGATAGGCAAGGTGGTTAATGCAGGACTGTGAAATGATGTACTTAAGGTAACGTAGTTGGAGAAAATTTTTATGACGCCAGAGGATATGACGTTGTAAACCAGTACAAACCTTATTTTGATAGTTATAAGTTATCAATCAAACAGATCGCATTAGAATTAAAATAGTAAAAGTGTGAAAATATGCCCTATGTCACAACAGATAGATTAAAGCTAGTTACTTTTACAATTGAGATGATGCGAGCAGCGTTACTCAGTAATAAAAAATTAGAAAAGATAACAACACATAACGTTCCTTCTGAGTATCCTATGGAAGTTTATAAAGAATTACTTCCATATAAAATAGAAAGATTCAGTCAATATCCTGAAGAGGATGAGTGGGAGGGTATTATCGTTCATAAGGCAGATAATGTCATTATTGGTGATATGGGCTTTAAAGGTGACCCAGACGAAAATGGAGAAATGGACTTAGGTTATAGTATTCTGCCAAAGTATCAAGGTAATGGGTTTGCTACTGAAATGGCTGTTGCAATGGTTCAGTGGGGATTGAATCAACCACATGTTAAAAGAATAACAGCGAGTTGTTCAAATGAAAATCAGGCCTCCAAACGTGTATTAGAAAAAGCAGGGTTCAAACAGATTAACAAAAAAGACAATGAAATTTACTGGGCTATTGAAAATAAGTAAACTTGATTCACTAAAGACTAGGAATATTTAACAAGGAAAGAGGATTTGAAATGCTAATATATACTACCTTTGATTTTTGGTTATTTTTTTGTTTTAAAACTGATAGAGGCGATTCGTGGAGATGATACGCATCATCAATATGGACTTGTTAAGCATTCAGCCGCTATATTATTTGTCCTGTGGTCTGCTTCTTTTGTTTTCTTACTTACAGCTATTATCGATTAAAAAATATCACTCTCACTAAAGAATAAGACTTCCGCAAGAAGATTGTTATAAAAAAGGGGCCGAACTATGGAAACGGGAATGAAATGTTTAGGGTGCAGATTAGCAAATAAGGTCCAACCAACAAATATCGTATATGAAAATAATTATGTAACTTGTTTTTTAGACTACGCTTCATTTAATGAAGGGCATACATTAATTTTACCTAAACAACATTTTGTAGATGTTGATGAACTGGATAAAGAAACAGCAAGTGCAATAATGAGTGCCTCTATTCTACTATCAAAAGCATTGAAGAAGTTATACAAACCAGATGGAATTACTTTTACACAAAATGGTGGTATTTTTAATGAGCTAATTCATTATCATATGCATGTTGTTCCACGATATAAAAACCAACCTTTTTCTGATTTCTACAACGTGAATTCAGTATTAGCCGAAGATATAAGAGAATTATCAGATACAAAAGAATTGTTAAAGGAAGTGATTGATAAGTTAACAAAAACTTATTAAACTATTGGGCAGCTATAATGTTGAAAAAATAATCATTTATTGAGGTGAAAAAATGTCTATTAAAGGACTTAATCATCTTTTGTTTTCAGTTTCTAATTTAAAAAATTCTATAGAGTTTTATAAAAATGTATTTGATGCTAAATTGTTAGTTAAAGGTAGAAGCACTGCCTACTTCGATTTAGAGGGTATGTGGCTCGCTCTCAATGTAGAGAAAGATATACCTCGTAATGAAATAACACAGTCATACACACATATTGCTTTTTCAGTTGAAGAAGAGGATATTGATAAAATGTACGATAAACTAAAAAGTTTGAACGTAAACATATTATCGAGTCGTCCAAGAGATGAAAGAGATAAGAAGTCTATTTATTTTACAGATCCAGACGGTCACAAATTTGAATTTCATACAGGAACATTACAGAATAGGTTGGATTACTATAGACAAGAGAAAAAACATATGGAGTTTTTCGACTGAAATGCAGTTCCTATTCAACAAACGCTTTAGTTGAACAAAGAGATAATGATATCGTAGCTCCTATTACTTACAAAGCTGTAGTTGCACAATAAATTAACAAGCTAAATGGTTTTACAAATAAATTTAAAAAGACCAGCTATAAAAAGTCAAGGGAAGAATGAAATAGTTTTAGTGATTCTTTGAAAGTGGCGGTATCTAAAAGTAGGCATAACAAATAAGCTTACTAACAATGTATTTTAAAATTAGAAAGGAGTTTGGTTGAAAGAATTCAGAAATATAACGAGGGGAAATGGGGTTCAATACTGAATAAGTTTTTGAAAACAAGTATGTTGATTATTGTAATGGCTAGCGTGTTGGTAGGTTGTAGTAATTCGAAAACAACTGAAACAAAGGAAGAATTAGAAAGTAATACGGCAACAACGGAACAAGTTGCTTCACAAGAAGAAACACAAAAATTTGTTCCGCATATTTCGGAGAAGGATAGCTACATTGAAGGGGACATCAGTAAATGGATTGCGGAGTCACTCGAAATTCTTGAATCAGATTTGAACGATCCAAAACTTGAAACGGCGAACAATGACGAGGGCTTCGAATGTTACTTAAAAGCAAATGAAATAAAGGAGTTAAGGAATAAGTACAAAATTTGGATTCCCGAAACTGTGAAGGAAGAAATTCCGAAAGAATATCTTGAAGAAGAAACAGCATTTGAAAAGGATTTGAACAATGTATTTATGTTGCAATCGTTAATAAACCATTTGCAATTTTCCCGGACTTCACATCTTGGAACGGAAGGGCAAGCAATTGAATCGGTTGAACTCGCAGACCAATGGAGGGAAGTCCAACCACAAATGAAGCAAGCGAACGAATACATGAAGAAACTTTTTCACGACCTTGATGTTGCGTTCAATCATAACGGGGAAGGCGAAACATATGGTGTTACCTACACAATGGGCGGAGAAAATATTAAGGAAATGATACGTTTTTGGGAAGGCGGCGAATAAATTTTTTCGCCTTTTTTAAACCAATGAAAGTTTTTCTTCAATAAGTAATCGAATTGTTATTCCACTAACAGGTCGGAATGTTAAACAAGAAAACTTTATTTGGATAAATTTAATTGAATTAGGAAGTGGAACTAATGAAAAACAAAAAATATATAACAATTGGATTTATTGCAGCCGTGCTCTTTTTTTCAGTAGAGCTAATTAACGATTATAAAGAGAAAAATTTAGGTGATGTTGTAAATTTTAATCCATCAGATCTGAATTATTTGGATATTGACATGGAGGTACATACTAATGAAAAAATATATGCAGAAAAGTTAATAGAATTTATAAGCCAATATAGAGTGCAGAAAATCAGAAGTAAAGTTTGGGAAAGAGAGTATTCAGCAACAAAGGGGTTTACTTTTATTATATCTAAAAAGAATGGGGATTCAGTATCCTTTACTATTCAGCAAGAACGTTTACATTATCATTCAAGTGACTATTACAAAGTTTTAAATGGCCCAATTAATATGGATTGGCTTGAAAACTTTAAAAATGAGTTGGAACAGCGCCAAAAATTAATAAATTCGAATTGAATTTTGAGACTCATATGCTTGATTTGCCGGGTTTAGGTAAAAGCAAAAGTATTGATAAAAGAATTACATCTAAATGCTTAGCTAACTGGGTAAAAGAATATATGGACCAACAGTGTATAGAAAAGGCTAACCTAATAGGACATTCTTTAGGAGGGGCTGTATTATTAGCGTTTGCTGTTCATTACCCTGATAAAGTAAATAAATTAATTTTATTAGACCAAGGACATAAACCCTTTCCAAGAATCCCAAAGTCAGAATTCGGTCCTTTTGCGTATTCTTTCCCATTACTGAATATAGGTGTAAAAATATTTGGAAAGCCTACTCTAAGCGTATTAGCGCCTTTCTTTAATCAAGATAATGATAAAGAAGAAGACTTCGAAGCAAATCTGAAACAATTTTGTAAGCGTGTAGGTATTGAAGAAAATGAGTATATTCGGTTAGCTCTAAAAACTCAAGTCGATTTCTCATTGGATGGTCTTCATCTGATGTTTGGATACTATAATCTTAATCTTCCTAAATTGTTAAAGTCTATAAGGGTTCCTACCTATTTAATCTATGGCACGTTCCAGAATATAAATGATATAGAGCATAAAAACACTACTTATTACATACAAAAATTAAAAAAATTTAGTTTACCAATAACTTATTACGAAATAAATACCGGGCATTATGTCCATTGGAATAAAGAGTTTCCATTAAACAACTTAAGAAAGTTCCTAACAAATACTTTCTAAGTAAAAAAATTATGTTATTGTATTAACGATCAGAGAACTAAAATTAAAAAGGGCAGGAAGGGATATATGATGGAGTGGACAAAAAAGGAAAGTAACCATTATATTTTTCATTATCACATTGGATCACTTGCAGAAAAAGACATAGACGAGATAATAAACATACAAGAGAACTGCTATGAGTTTATTTGTAGTTGTTTAAATGTGGAGATGGAATAGAAAATAAATTACTTCCTGTGTGAGACCGCTACAGAAGTGGGTGAATTATTTGGTGATAACGAACCTTGCAATGGTTGTGCGAAGGAGCCAAATGAAGTATTCGCCGTCTACAACATAGAGGTGAAATGTATCGGATTTCATGAAGATGCTCATTTGATTTCATACAAACTATCCGTGCCAACTCAAACGTTTTTAAGAGAAGGGCTGGCAATGTTTTTTGACAAAGTTTCTTTAGGAATACCTCAGTATATGTGGGTTAAGTATTTTATTGATCAAGGTTTATATGTAAAAGTAGAAGACTTAGTTATAAATGAAAAATTTTATAATTATAGTGATTTATTGACTTATCCAATTGCTGGTGCATTTGTAGAATATCTTATTATGAAATTTGGGGTAGACAGATTTAAAGCATTTTATTGTTCTGTAGATGAAGATTTCAATAAGTGTTTTTCTCAAGTATTTAAAATGTCTGTGTCTGAGTCAAACAATCAATTTATAAATTATATAAACTGCTTAGGATATAATAATGCGATTACTGACATCATTAAAAAAGAAATACAAGATAAAAATATAAATGGAATTACTTAATTGCCTCTTATCATTGAAAGCAAAAAAAGAAGTCACCAAATAATTAGCGACTTCTCTTATGTATACTTTCACACAAAAAACAAATGAATCTACTCAAAAATACTGGTTGAGTGCTTCGGTTGCACGCGTGCATTTGGTTCGATATATGCCTTTGCATTATTGATTGCGGTAGGCCCTTCTCCAAATCCAGTGGCAATTAAATTGACTTTTCCAGGATAGGTGCAAATATCTCCCGCAGCATAGATTCCTTCGATAGATGTTTCCATTTTCGTATTGACAACGATACTATTTTTCTCAATTTCTAATCCCCAGCCTTTAATCGGACCTAAAGAGGAAATAAAGCCGTAATTTACAATGACGTCATCAACATCAATGGTAACAACATTCTCCCCTTTTACTTCGCTCAACTTTACTTGTTCAATCTGATCTGCACCAACAAAAGCTTCTGGCACATAAGGCGTTAATATTCGAACGTTAGAGTTCATTAATTTTTCTACACTATGCTCATGAGCGCGGAACTTGTCACGACGGTGTACAAGCGTTACTTCTTTTGCGATTGGTTCTAGCATTAATGCCCAATCAACTGCAGAGTCCCCACCACCAAATAATACAACACGTTTATCTTTGAATTGCATCATATTATCAACAAAATAATGTAAGTTGCGACTTTCATATGCCTCCGCTTCCTTTAAAGCTAATTTACGTGGCTGAAATGCGCCATTCCCCGCTGTAATAATAACCGTCTTTGTATAGTGTACGTCGGTATTTGTTGTTAATTGAAATGTACCGTCTTCTAGGCGTTCCACTTCTTGTATTTCTTGATTTAATGTAATAGTAGGATCAAACATATCCAATTGTTCCTTTAAATTGTTTACGAGATCCTGCGCTCTAACTTTTGGAAATCCTGCGACATCATAAATGTATTTTTCAGGATACAAGGCGCTTAACTGTCCTCCAATATGTGGTAAACTTTCGATTATTTTAACACTAGCTTGCCGTAGACCACCGTAAAAAGCCGTAAATAATCCGGTTGGTCCAGCGCCAATGATGGTTATATCATAAACGTTCTGTTCGCTCATTTTCATTTCCTCCTATATTGACGTTTAGATAAGTAGATAACCAACATTTTAACATATTTTTTACTAAAAGTAGTACTGTTGTAGTTTGTATACAAAAGATTACTTGAAAAATAATAAAAAACCACCTAAGATTGATTTAGAGATAAATCGTACAATTTTGTGACCGTTTTTGTGAATGGATGAACTTCACAATTCAAAGGATGGAAGTGATAGTGTGGGGAAACCAACAATACTAATATTAGGTGCAGGCTATGCTGGTATAACAACAGCTATGATGTTGCAGAAAAAGCTCGATAAATTAGACGCAACGATTACATTAATTAATAAGCATGCATACCATTATCAAACAACTTGGCTACATGAATATGCTGTTGGTACTTTATCAGATCATCAGATGAAAATTCCGATAGAATCCATTATTGATACGGACAGAATTCATTTTATTGTAGATACAGTAACAAATCTAAAAACGGAAGAGCATCAGGTGTCTTTGAAAAAAAACGGTAATATAATCTATGATTATCTAGTTGTAGCCTTGGGGTTTGAAACAGCGACATTTGATATACCTGGGATAAACGATTTTGCATATGTGATAAATAGTGTGGATAAAGCAGACGTTTTAAGACGAGAAATGGAAGACAGGCTTTCTTCTTATAACAAAAAAGAAGTTAACCAACCTTTTACTATTGTGGTTGGTGGCGGTGGATTTACTGGAGTAGAATATTTGGGTGAATTGACTGATCAATTACCATCATTGCTTGAAAAATATAAATTAAATGAGCACGATGTAAAGCTACTTGTTATTGAACAGGAACAATCGGTTATGCCAGGCTTTGATTTAGAACTAGGGGAATATGCGATGCAAATGTTAGAAAATAAAGGGGTATCGTTTTATTTGGGAGCGGCGGTGAAAAGTGTTCATGCAGATTATATTGTTGTTGAAAAGAATGGACTAACCGAAGAGATTTCAACATCCATTTTTATCTGGACAGCAGGAGTTAGAGCAAACCAATTAATTGAGCAGTCAGATATACAACATAGGAATGGTAGTGTTGAAGTGACAGATGATTTACTGGCACCGAGCAATGATAAGGTGTTTGTTGTTGGCGATTGCACGACAGTTCGTTTATCAGACAGCAATCAAATTGTTTCACCCACAGCACAATTGGCGATACAACAAGCAAAAACATGTGCGAAAAATATAGAAAAATTAATTAAAGGAAAGTCGAATGAATTAATTCCTTTTATGTATAGAGAACACGGCTTAATTGCATCTTTAGGGAAAAATGATGCAATTGGTGTCTTATTTAATAATAAAAAAGTTTTTGGGAAAGAGGCTGTTTTTTTAAAGCGGATAAATGAAAATCGAGTATTACATCAAATTGGTGGTATACCATTATTGTGGAAACGGAAAAAATAGCGATTAAGAAAAAGAATGTATATTTTTTATGAGATAGGAAAAGCTTACACCCAGAAAGAGGTGTAAGTGAACATGGTATGGTTAAAACGATTTTGTATGACTATTCTTTTTTTGACCGCTTGTTATTCGACCATTGTTGTAGTGACAAATATGTCGATTAAAGAGATAGTAGCTGAATTGAATCATGCAAAAGAAGTTAAAGTAGACATACAACCTAGTAAACCAATACAGTTAGAAAAAAAGCAAGTGAAGACAAATATTAGCTATAGTGCACAAACGGAAGCTCCTGAACGTTTGGAGGATCTAATTGATTTAACATCTTATCCAACACATACAGTAATGGCAACGGGCTATACGGCAGGGATAGAGTCAACTGGGAAAACATCGGATCACCCAGGGTATGGGATAACCTATTCTGGAGTAAAAGTTACAAGAGATTTATATTCAACGATTGCAGCAGATTTATCTATCTTTCCGATTGGAACGATTTTATTTATCCCTGATTATGGTTATGGTGTCGTTGCAGATAAAGGTGGAGCAATCAAAGGAAACAAAATTGATTTATATTATCCTACCGTTTCTGATGTGTATGGAAAATGGGGCAAAAAAGAGACGTTGGTGTATGTCATTAAAAAAGGAGACGGGAAATTAACAGAAGAAGCATTGGCAGAATTAAATGAGACAAAAGCATTGCAAGTATTTAGAGATCAAATAAAAGAAAGCTAACATCCATTGATGTTAGCTTTTTCAATAACTAAAAGTAGTTAAGTTTTATTAAAAATAAGGATATATTGTCATTGCAAGGATAATGCCTGTTAATCCACCAAAAAAAACTTCAATCGGCTGATGCCCGAGCAATTCTTTTAACTCTTCTTTCTTTTGATATTCTTCTTTTTTAGACCACGCTTTTGCTTCTTCAATAAAATAGCTAAAATCTTTTACAAGCATATTTAAGATAATCGCTTGTTCGCCAGCTTGTCGTCTAATACCAGTAGCATCAAACATGATAATAATACTGAATACAAATGATACAGCAAACAGCCCAGAGCCCACGCCGTGTTCAATACCAACACCAGTTGTTACAGCAGCTACAGCTGCAGAATGACTACTAGGCATACCACCTGTACTAAATGCAAGTCCTGGTTTAAATTCTTTCATTGCAATAAGATGAATTGGTATTTTTATAAATTGTGCAAATACGATAGAAATAAGTCCTGCCCATAGTGGAAAGTTTTCAAACAAGCTCAAGCGACGTTCATCCTTTCTCTTTCTCCAAAAAATAATTAAAACCTAAAAACATTTTTTATCATTATAACATAGCTGTAATAAGAAGAGAAAAAGGTTCGCTCGACATCATCACATTCAATTAAGTCTGGTTATTTATACATGTTACTATTTTTCAGAAACATAGCATTAGGTAATCGATGAATTACTTTAGCAAGTAACATAGCTGCAAAAATAGCTAGAATAACGTCTTTTATTAAAAAGGAATAATAAAAGAACCCACCCCTTAATATCCGCCTTAAAAATATAAGGCGGATATTAAGGGGTGACAATAAGCCTTTAATCTAAAAGGCTTATTGTCAAATGTTATTTAATTGCCGCATCAAGTGCAACAACAATCATGTCATTAAATGTTGTTTGTCTTTCTTCAGCAGTTGTTTCTTCTCCAGTAAGAATGTGATCAGATACGGTTAGCACGGCTAACGCTTGACGATCATATTTAGCGGCTAACGTGTATAAAGCACTTGCTTCCATTTCAATTGCCAACACATTGTATTTCGCTAATAGAGCATGTAATTCTGGAGCATTGTCACGATAGAATGAATCACTTGTAAATACATTACCGACACGAAGGTTTAACCCTTTTTCACTACCAATATCATAAGCATTTTTTAACAGTTCAAAATTCGCAGTAGGCGCATAATCAATGTTTCCAAAAGTCACACGATTCATTTGTGAGTCAGTTGTAGCGGAAGATGCTAAAATGACGTCACGAACTTCTACATCCCTTTGAATTGCACCACAAGTACCAACACGGATTAATTTCTGCACATCATAACTTTGAATTAATTCATTAACATAGATAGAAATAGAAGGAACACCCATACCAGTGCCTTGTACAGATACTCTTTCACCTTTATATGTACCCGTATAACCATACATACCTCTAACTTCATTATAACAAGTTACATTTTCTAAAAATGTTTCTGCAATGTACTTTGCACGCAATGGGTCACCTGGTAATAAGATTTTATCAGCAATTTCACCTTTTTTTGCTCCAATATGTACACTCATTTTGTATCCTCCTACTAGTTTGAAATGGTGTTCTTGATTACAAGTATTATGTATATATGCTGAATAAATAAGCCAATACTTGGTGAGGTAGAACAACTTAATAATAACGTATCATAATCACTTTTTGAATACAAATGTTATTAATTATTGTTTTTGAAATAAAATGAAATCGTTTTAAAAGTTTAGTTGTTTTCCTTTATTCTTCTTGCACTTTCGTATATAATATCTTTAGTTAGTCATTTCACAACTAACGATAATAGAAGTATACTAAATGGATGTGAAATAGCATACATATTTAAATGAATGGAGGAAGAGAAGTGAAAGAACAAAAATTTACAATCACAGATGATACAGGTATTCATGCAAGACCAGCTACATTATTAGTAAATAAAGCTGGGCAGTTTGAATCTCATGTAGAACTACACTATAATGGCAAAGCGGTTAATTTAAAATCTATTATGGGTGTAATGTCCTTAGGTGTTCCTAAAGGTGCTGAAATTACCATTACTGTGGATGGTTCTGATGAAGAACAAGCACTTGCAGGTATTGCAGACACAATTAGAGAACATTTAGGTGAATAAATAAAAGAAGCTAGATTTATCTAGCTTTTTTATTTTACTCAAAGTCCAGTCATGCATATATTGAAGTAGCGCAAGATTAGGCTAGACTAGTTTGTGAATGAATAAGAAAGGAAGTAGGGGTGGCTACTATGAATGTTTCTGTTTCACAATTACCAGGGATAGGCCAAAAAATAATGTTACAAACTGCAGAAGATAGTATGTTAGTTGTCATTGTTCATCATACAGGTAAACGAGAACTTTATTTTTTTAATGATGTAGATAGCGATGAAGCTGATTTCGCAATGGATCTAACTGCTGATGAAACAAGAGAACTAGGAGCACAGTTGTTGGGAGCAACCTATCAGCCTGTAAATGCAAATCAATTAAAAATGTTTAAAAAGCAAATCGTAATTGATTACATCACATTAACAAGCAAATCCTCAATCGCTTATCAAACCATTGAAGATTCTGAAGTTAGAAATAAAACAGGTACAACGATCATCGGTATTGTCCAAGGAGATGAAATGGTAGCTATTCCAGAAGCTGATCGAATTTTAGAACCTGGTGATGTATTAATGGCAATTGGAAAAAAAGATCAGATTGCTATGCTAGAAGCGGTGTGTAAAGGAGAGGATGTGTAAACATTGCTACATGATTTACCTTCTTTATTAGTAGCCGGAATCATTTTACTTGGTATTTTTTATTTGGGTTTTCTTAGTATAAAAATAAATTTCCCAAGTGTTATCCTGTATATTTTATTTGGCGTTTTGTTAGCAGATTTCTTAACACACAATGAATTATTACATTTCACAAGTGAAATTGGAATTGTTCTGTTATTCTTTCTTTTAGGTCTGGAGTTTAGCTTAAATCGATTAGGGAATATTGCAAAAAAAATATGGTCGACAGGTTTATTAGATGTTGGATTATCAATGGGTGTTGCAACGTTAATTGCAATTGGATTTGGCATGGGCTTATTTGAATCCTTTCTTGTAGGTGGGGTTGCGTATGCAACAAGTTCATCTATTACAGCTAAATTATTGGATGATAAAAACAGAATGGCGAATGCAGAAACTGAGTTTATACTAGCTATTTTAATTTTCGAGGATTTAGTCGCTCCAATTATTATTGCGGTATTGATTGGCTTGCAAGCAGGTGGTGGTTCATTCGTACCCACCGATTTAATGTGGATTTTATTGAAGGTAGTAGGATTAATTGGATTAGCGATATTACTTGGAAAGACTGTATTTAAGAAATTCGAAAAATTATTAGCTAAAATTGATGATGAAGATTTTAAAATTACATTATTAGTAGGAATTGCGATTACTTTTGGTGGTTTAGCACTTTTACTAGGTTTATCCGAAGTTTTGGGTGCGTTTTTAGCTGGTATGATGCTTGCAGAGATGGGGAAAATTGAGCGCGTAGAGCATGCAGTTGTACCTGTTCGTAATCTATTGCTACCAACTTTCTTCTTATCGTTTGGGACGTCAATTGAATTAGGAGAAGGCTTTCCAATGCCGCTACTTTTACTATTACTACTCGTGTGGTCGATGATTGCTAAAATACTTGTAGGAGTGATTGGGGGGAGATGGTATGGTTTGTCAAAAAGGGTATCCCTCCGTGCAGGTTTATCTTTATGTGCTAGAGGAGAATTTTCAGTAGTTATAGCGAATGTAGCAACAGGTGTGACACAAATCCTAAGTGGAATTTACATTGTAGCCGCAGCTTTTTTAGGTATGGTGTTGTTTGAATATGCTCCAAAAATAACAAATAAAGTGTATGGAAAGCCACCAGTGAAAAAGAAAAATCTCCGTGTTCCTACCGCATCAAATGAACCAGATAACAATAATTAATATCTTTCACAATAAAAAAATCAGGATACCCATTTAGACATCCTGTTTCCTTTTTTGTGTGAAAGGTGTTAATTATAGTTCATTGAAGGATAGTTTAACAAAAATAGTAGAAGCATCATCTTTTAACAATTTGTTTGTCAGGTCTTTTGTAACAGGAGTACCTACTACAGAGCCAGATCCATTAAATTCATTATGTGTAGAGGCATAATACATATAATATGACTTTCCAAGCTCAAGATTAACGTCTTTTGAAAGCATTGCACGTGAATATTCTCTTAAATCTTCTTCTACATCATAACTAGAAGACGTTCCGTTAGAAAGAAGACGTATTTTATTGTCTTGATAATTTAAACTAAGCAAACGATCTTCCTCTTTTTTACCTATCTCATCATCTCTTATACCATAAAATATATCTTCTTTTACTTTTTCTTTTCCTTCATATTGTTCAAAGGTGAGTGAAATTTCAAATTCTTTATCGCTTGGAAGATTTTTTAACTCATGCATGCGGATTGTGTTTCCTGTAAGAAGAAATAGATACGCCTCATCATCCGAAAGTGGTTCATATACTAGTTTTGTATTGTTCCCTTGACAACCTGTGAAAGTGATAACTGAGATCAAGACTATGAGTATCCACAGTAACTTTTTCATAATCCCCCTCCAATTAGTAAGGTGCTTTTATTTTCTATATCTTTAAGTATACACAAATATTGGTAATGAAAAAGCTTAAAATTCACATCTGATTAAAGTTATTTTTGACTAACTATGATTAGCGCTAAAAATTTTGGATATGCTTGAAGATAGAACATAAATGAATAAAGGGGTAGACGTATGAGAGTTATCATAGTGATAATTAGTGCTTTGTTTTTAGTTGCTTGTCAACAAAATGACTATTCGCCATTAAAAGTATCGTTATACAATCAAGCAAATGATCCGGTAGGAACCGCTACCTTTACTGAAGAAGCAAACGGCGTAGCAGTAAAGGTTTCAGTAGAAGGCTTAACACCAGGTTTGCACGGTATACACATCCATGAATATGCAAAATGTGCTGCACCAGATTTTAAATCTGCTGGAAGTCATTATAATCCAACAGGGAAAAAACATGGATTAATGCATCCAGATGGCGCGCATCTTGGTGATATGCCAAACATAGAAGCTGGTTCGGATGGAACTGCTGAGGCTGAATTCGAGCTTGCTGAAGCAACATTATCTGAAGGACAATATTCCTTGCTTCAAGAAGATGGTACTTCTATTATTATTCATGAAAACCAGGATGATGGGGTTAGTCAACCATCAGGGAATGCTGGAGAGCGAGTAGTTTGTGGCAAAATCACATTGGATGAAGCAAAAGAGGATATGCCACCTACAGATCCTACAGAAACAGAAAAGAAAGAAGAAGCGCAATAAGTTAACCCAAATATCTTTTTATATAAATAACCAGTCGGAGGTAAGTAAACCTCTCCGCTGGTTATTTAGCTATTATTTTAAATGATCTAATGCAGTAATTATTTTGTTTAGACCTTCTTGGACATAAGCAGTTGGACTAGCAATGTTAATACGCATAAATCCATGTCCTTCTTCACCAAAGGAGACGCCATCATTAAGTCCAACCTTGGCCTTTTCCTGCATGAATTTTTTCAATGCTGCTTGTTCAAGTTTCATGTTTGTGCAGTCTAACCAGATTAAATACGTTCCTTCAGGCTGAATGGCGGTGATTTCATCACGATCTGCAAACGCCTCAACTACGAGATCTCTATTTCGTTCTAACAGTTGCAGTAATTGATCTAACCATTGTTTTCCTTCTGTATACGCAGCCTCTAGTGCACTAATACCAAGTGTGTTTATGTGGTTCATGCCATATTTTTTAAATGCTTTGTTTATAGCTGTGCGCTGCTTCTCATTCGGAATAATAGCGTATGATACATGTAAGCCAGCTATATTAAATGTCTTTGTAGGTGATAAACAAGTGATGGTTTGTTGATTGACCTCTTCTGATAGTGAGCTAATTGGAATATGCTTATTATTTGGATATATTAAGTCAGCATGTATTTCATCAGACAGAATGGTTACATCATATTGTAAGCATAATTTTGCAAGTTGTTCTAGTTCTGCTTTCGTCCAAACTCTTCCAACTGGATTATGCGGATTGCAAAGAATGAATGCACTTACTCCTTGTTTGAAGGAATGCTCCAAATCGATGAAATCAATTGTGTAGTAGTTTTCCTGATAAATTAATGGATTTTTCACCAATTCTCGATCATGTGCTTTAATAATATCAAAAAATGGAGGATAGACAGGTGTTTGGACGACAATTTTGTCTCCCGGATTGGTCTGAGTTAAAATGGCCATATGTAGCGTTGGGATAACACCAGGACTATATACAATCCAATCCTTATCAATTTCCCATTGATGTTGCGTGAGTATCCACTGTTTGACCTGTTCATTTATTTCGTTATCTGTTACGGTATAGCCAAAAATCCCATGATCTACTCGGCTTTTTAGCGATTGTTTAATCCCATCTGCAATCGTTAAATCCATATCTGCAACCCACATTGGTTGGACATCATCTGCTCCGTATAGTGTTTTCACCATATCCCATTTCGCAGAACGTGTATTTTTTCTATTAGGAAAATCTTCAAAAAGTGATACCATTGATTTGTTTCCTCCTAATCATCTTTTGACTTTTATATATATCTCAGCATTATAACATGTTTTCTTGCAGACTTCGATGGATATTCAATTTTAATTTGGCTCGTTAAACATTTATCGTTTCTAAAACATGTCACGTATGAAGGTCAAGAAAGACAAAAAAATAAGCAAAGCGATGAATGCTTTGCTTATACAGGGGGAATACGAGAAAGTTTTACTTATTACAGTAATAGTATTAACTATTTATCCATTTTCTAAACCTCTTTTTTAAAAAATTATGCTACATTTAAAAAATATGTTAAAATAAATAATTGTGTATTAAGTAGATATTACAATTAAGAATATCTAAATCGATTCTGAATCAAAATAGTAGGAGATGTTAGTATGTCAGAGAAGTATATTGAAGGACAAGTCGTAGAAGGAAAAGTAACTGGAGTTCAATCATATGGTGCATTTGTAGCACTAGATAACGAAATACAAGGTTTAGTGCATATTTCAGAAGTTACACATGGGTTTGTTAAAGATATTAACGAATTTTTGTCTGTTGGAGACGAAGTAAAGGTGAAAATTTTATCAGTAGATGATGCGAATAATAAATACGCTCTATCTATTCGAGCGACAGAAGAGGCGCCAAAACAACAAGCTAAAGCTAAGCCTAAACAACAAGTTAACACACAAAAAGAAGAGGCGGGTTTTAACACGTTAAAAGACAAATTAAATGAATGGATTGAACAATCTGAAGAACGTTCTAAATCTTTTCATAAATAATAAAAAGAAAGAAGCCTTTTAGCGATTTTATTGAGCTAGAAGGCTTCTTTCTTTACATAAATGATTGATATAGACAATGATTCAAAATGTATGAAAGTTACTGTTATTTCTCAGGCTGTGGTGTTCTGGATGAAGCTATTTCTTCTGATGGTTTGAACAGTAAAGAGATACAAACTAATCCACTAATGCCCACTAGTGTATAGATAATTCTAGCGAATGCACCACTTTGTTCTCCACCACCAAATATAGCTGCTACTAAATCAAATTGAAATAACCCAATAAGCCCCCAATTAATGGCGCCAACTATCACTAACAATAAAGTAATTCTTTGTATTGCGTTCAATTTCTTAACCTCCTTTTTTCTTTAGTTATAGCTTAACTATAGTCCGAAAAATTATGTATTTATATTTAAAAATTTTAAGAAATGGTTGTGATTTTAGTTTTTGTGACTTGATTTACATTACATGTTTAGGTACATTATTAATAACACTCGCTTAAATAAAAATGGAGGGTATAAAATGACACATGTACGTTTTGAATATGAAAAAGCTCTAACTTTCTTTGGAGAGCATGAATTAGCTTATCTAAAAGAGCCTGTTAAATTAGCACATGATATGATACATAACAAGACTGGTGCAGGAAGTGATTTCTTAGGTTGGGTTGATTTACCTACCAACTATGATAAGGAAGAATTTGCACGAATTAAAAAGGCTGCAGAAAAAATTAAATCCGATTCAGATGTTTTACTAGTGATTGGTATTGGTGGCTCTTATTTAGGTGCAAAAGCTGCGTTAGAAATGCTTAATCATTCTTTTTATAATATTTTACCTAAAGATCAACGAGATACACCACAAGTTATCTTTGTAGGAAATAGTATTAGTTCTACTTATATGAAAGAGCTATTTGATGTATTGAAAGATAAAGATGTATCTATTAACGTGATTTCTAAAAGTGGAACAACAACGGAGCCAGCATTGGCTTTCCGTATTTATCGTAAGTTCTTAGAAGACAAATATGGTGTAGAAGAAGCAAAAGGTCGTATTTATGCAACAACAGATAAAGCGAAAGGTGCATTGAAAACATCAGCAACAGAAGAAGGATATGAATCGTTTGTTATTCCTGATGATGTTGGTGGACGTTATTCTGTTTTAACTGCTGTTGGATTACTTCCAATTGCTGCAAGTGGCATAGATATTGATGCAATGATGGAAGGTGCACAGAAAGCACAAGTAGAATTAAGTGAATCAGACCTTACGAAAAACCCTGCATATCAATATGCTGCAGTTCGTAATGTTTTGTATAACAAAGGAAAGACAATTGAAATGCTAATTAATTATGAGCCAGCGTTGCAGTATTTTTCTGAATGGTGGAAACAATTATTTGGAGAAAGTGAAGGGAAAGATTTCAAAGGCATCTATCCTTCTTCGGCAAACTTCTCCACTGATTTGCATTCATTAGGTCAGTATGTACAAGAAGGGCGTAGAGATATTTTTGAAACTGTTCTTCATGTGGAAACGCCAAAGTATGATATTACGATTGAAGAAGATGGGCAAGACCTTGATGGATTAAACTACCTTGCGGGTGAAACGGTTGACTTTGTTAATGAAAAAGCTTATCAAGGTACAATGCTCGCTCATACAGATGGTCAAGTTCCTAACTTGATCGTACATTTGCCTAAGTTAGATGCGTATACATTTGGATATGTTTCGTATTTCTTTGAAAAAGCATGTGCAATAAGCGGATACTTACTAGGTGTTAATCCATTTGATCAACCAGGAGTAGAGGCATATAAGAAAAATATGTTTGCACTACTTGGTAAACCAGGATTTGAAAAAGAAAAAGAAGAACTAGAAAAACGATTATAAAACAAGGAATGGGACAGAGGAGCTAGACTTTCTGTCCCTTTTTAATTTGCTTGCTCCATCGTGCTTCATTAAGTCATGCTATATACTAAATGTGGTGGTGTCCTTGATCTATCAAACCTTCATATAGAAGCAAAAAAATACACGCAATTCTCTCTCTTTTGTTACCCTAAAGTTGTAGACAAAAAGGAAAAGGAGAGGAAAAGCGTGCAAAAACAATTTTACCATAGCAATGCTAGGGATTACAGACAAGCATATGGATATTTGGAATATGCGTAGTGAATTAGATGCCTTTTATGTAGAGTTTAATTACAGCGGTGAAGAAACAGACATGTTCACCAAATAGGTACTTACAATCGTGTGTTGTGATACGAGTCTTGTTCAAATCGTAGTCATGTACTTATCCAAATCATTTAAACACGCAGTCCGTCATGAATTAGGAGAAGCATGAATTATCGTCAACTGTTTTCACTGTATGCGCCAGGTGTATTGGGTGCTAGATGAAGTGAGACGTGAAATGCAACGAACGTTAGATAAGAAGGCTCGCATTCGTATGAAACGAAGGAAAAAATCACCTTGGATGTCCACCTGTAAATTGACAGAAGAAAAACGAGAAACAGTAAAACAATTACTCAAAATAGATGTCCGATTAGATGAGGTATACTACTTGAAAAACAAGCTGGATAAATAGTTTAAAGAAAGTAATCAAAAGACTGTCAAAGAAGGATTAGAGATATGCCTGTCAGCAATGAAAACGTCAACTATTGACGCTTTTCATAAGGTGGTGAAGACATTTAAACGTTGGAAACAAGAAATTCTTCAGTCCTTCATGTATCCCTTTACTAACGGATACATTGATGATGTGAACAACATGATAAAAGTGACAAAAGGGATGTCTTATGGCATTAAAAATTTTGAACGTTTGAAAAAGAAAATATTGTGGGACAAGAGATTAGAAAAGTTTTATTATAAAAACGTCTTAGCTGACGAAATATGCGAGATTCCTCGAAAGTGAAGTGTGATTTTCTATTACTTCCGAAGCGTTCTTTGTCCTGTGGGAACAGCACGAGCCGAAGATACACTTGGTAAAATAATGGTGTAAGAGTGTCTATTAAATTGGGTTTTCAATCGTTCGTAGCGAAAAATAGAGCAGGAGTGTTCGATAAATCGAGTTTATCGATCGTTTGAGACCAGAAAATCGTGTGATGTGTTTGATAAATCGAGTTTATTGATCGTTTGAGACCAGAAAATCGTGTGATGTGTTTGATAAATCGAGTTTATTGATCGTTTGAGACCAGAATATTCGTTCAAGTGTTCGATACAATGGATTTAATGAACACTCTTGAAAGTAAAACTAGTGAAAATGTCTGTTACACATTATTTATAATATAAGTTTAATAAAAGAGATGGTGGAGTGAAAATCACACCACCACATTTGACAGAGGACCTTAAGTCATCGGTGTCAATAAAAGTAATTGATCATTTTTGTGTAAAGCTGTATGAAAAGGAGGGTTCACCCACATCTTGTCTTCCCTTATTACTCCAATCAATAATCGCTCTTCCGAAACAAAATTAGTTGAGGCTTCTAAAAATGTTTGCCCTATTAAATTTGTAGGAATGTGTATAGAAGAGAATTGTTGTGTTGCAAGGATTTGGATGAATAAATCAAAGGGTTGTACGGTGGATACATGGAAAATTTCTTGAAAAAACAGTGTCCCCATGAAATCGTTGGATCGAATAACTGTTGTAGCTCCTGCTCTTTTTGCATTTGAAACTTGTTCTTTTGTTAAAATTTCTGTGACCACATGGATATCGGGATTGTTTCCTTTTATTGCAACTGTTGTTAAAATACTTGTTTGATCCGCCTCTTGTTCTTTTTTTGCGGGATCAGCAGTAATAATTGCATAAGCCGCACTTTTAATATTTGCTTTTTGTAATACCTCATCAGAAGTTGGATTGCCTCTAACAAAATGACAGGCATGTTCTTTATGTGGAAATTGTTTTAAAGAGTGATCAATTAATACAAAGGGCTCTTTTTTTTGATATGTTTGCATCATTTTTAATAATTGTCGTGTTCGCTCGTTCCACCCAATAAAGATGATGTGATTTTCTCCCTTAAACGTTGTATTTCCTTTCGCTATTTCTTCTTCTCTTCTAATTGTAGCAGCGGAGATGGTTGCCATATAAAACGTGACGAGTCCCCCACCTGCTAAAATTAACAAAATGCCAATTACTTTACCGAACGTACTTAAAGGAACAAAATCACCATAACCAACGGTCGATCCAGTGACAAATGCCCACCAGATACCTTCAAAAACAGTTGGAAAATGAACAGGTTCTATTAAATGAATACTGAATCCGAATAGGAACATTAAGGTGATTACTGTTAAGAGTAATCGAATTAAAACAGGTAATCGGAAGTAATACGTCATAAATTTATATAAGTACATTTCTTCGTCCTTTCTTTGTAGCATTAATCATGCATATCAGTTTGGATATTCTATTATGTGCTTGATACAAAAAGCAACATAAAACGAACTGCTCAACCTCTTTGCAAATTTATTTTCCTAGCGCATCCTTATATAGTTGTTGTTACATGTAGTATTGCCTGAAAATTTGATATGATGTTAGTAGATTATTTAGGAGGTCTTACATAATGGAAAAAGAACGACAAGCATTTTTATTGGAACTATTACAAACGCCTTCTCCATCTAGTTTTGAGATGGAGATTCAGAAAAAATGGATAGAAGAGGTCAAACCGTTTGCTGACGAAATTATTACCGACCATGCAGGTAACGCAATAGGAGTTTTAAATAAAGAGGCACCATTTAAAATTTTATTAGCAGGACATTGTGATGAAATCGGACTTATTGTTAATCGAATAGATGAACAAGGTTATTTATTTGTAGAAAAAATGGGTGGAATCAATCCAAAAGCAGCAATAGGAATGAAAGTGACTATTCTTGGTTATGGCAAAACAATTACAGGAGTTATCGGAGTGAATGCACAACATCATGGTGGAATAACAGGCGATTTTGACTTAGAAGATATATTTATCGATTGTGGTGCAAAATCAAAAGAAGAAATAGAGAAATTTGTACAAATTGGTGATTTAGCCGTTTACAAACGAGAACCAGAAATATTGATGGATCGTTATGTGTCTGGACGTGGATTGGATAATCGAACTGGTGCATTTATTGTTGCTGAAGTACTTCGAAGGCTTTCCAAGAAAGAAATCAATGTGGGTGTCTACGCTGCTAGTACTGTGAATGAAGAGACGAATATGGGTGGCGCTTATTTTGCTGCTGCTAGTATTGAACCGACCATGGCAATCGCATGTGACGTAACTTTTGCTACTGACTATCCAAATGTTAACAAGAATAAGCACGGTGATATAAAGTTAGATGGGGGACCAGTCTTAGCAAAAGGTGCACCAATTAACCGAAAAATAAATAAACTATTAGAAGATACAGCGAAACGTTTAAACATGAAGGTACAATATGAATTGACACCAAGAATGACTGGGACAGATGCAGATAAGATGCGCTTAACAGGAAAAGGTGTCCCCGTCAGTCTCGTCTCATTGCCATTGCGCTACATGCATTCCCCAGTCGAAACTGCGAGCATAAAGGATATAGACGAAGAAATTGATTTATTAGTAGAAATGATTGCTGCGATGACTGGAAAAGAAAGTTTAAATCCACTTGAAAACTAGTAAAATGTGCTATGTCACTAAATTGTGAAAAAATATACATGCAAAGCACTTCACAAAGATTACAGTTCGTTGTATAATGTATGTAATTAAATATCGATTCTATCTTCGGGGCAGGGTGTAATTCCCGACCGACGGTAACAAGCGATTAGCTTGAAGTCCGTGACCCGCATTTTGCGGTGGATCTGGTGAGAGTCCAGAGCCGACAGTTAAAGTCTGGATGGGAGAAGATACGGAGCAAGAAGGTATAATTACTATGCCTTTATTTCCTAATACATTTGAACTCTAAAGCCCCCCACGAGTGGTTTTAGAGTTTTTATTTTGTTAGGGAAGATAGTTGCTCTCCCTTCATCAATAGTAAGCATGGAATCGATAAAGATGAAGGAGGAAGATCGTGATGCAATCATCACATTTGTTAAAGTTAATTATTATTGCATTATTAGGTACCATATCAATGGTTTTACTCTTTATCAATTTCCCGATACCATTTTTACCACCATACTTGAAAATTGATTTTAGTGAAGTGCCAGCTTTAATTGCAGGATTGCTATTCACACCGGTGGTGGGAATCTTAGTAGAAGCTATAAAGAACGCACTTTATTTGCTTTATACAGGTGCAAGTGATCCTGTAGGAGCTGTAGCCAATTTCATTGCTGGAACTTTGTTTATTTACCCAGTAGCGCTTCTATACCATAAATTAAAAGGTAAGAGAAGTATTGTTACCGGTCTCGTCACTGGTACCGTTGTAATGGCTCTTGGAATGAGTGTTTTGAATTATCTTATCATTTTGCCCGCTTATAGTTGGCTAATGGGGTGGGAGACAATGAGTAACGGAGTGAAGTTAGCTACTGTTTTAGGCGGGACGCTACCATTCAATTTTATTAAAGGAGTTATTTTGACTGCTTTATTTATACCGTTATTTGTTAAGCTAAAACCGTGGATTGATCAAAAAAGAATTACGTTTCACTAATTTGATGATTGAGTAATAAGAGAAAGGGCATTTCAAACACAACGTCCTTTCTCTTTTTGTTTGTCTTATATTAAGTATAATAATTGTTATGGGGTGGCAGGGGGGGATGAAATGCTGTTTTAGTCTGTGATTTGTAATCCTAGTAAGCTTGAAAACTGGATTGCCTGATAGGTTGATACTTTACACCCTTTTAAGTCTTCGATAGAAACGACTAGTTGACTAAACGTAGAAGTACTTATATCAATTCCTTTTAGTGATGTATGGTTGAACTTTGTGCCATTAAGGTTACATACGTCAAATGCTACATTTTTTAGTTTGCAGTCATAAAAATCTGTATCTTGGAGTGCATTTTCTTTAAAGATAACATTTTTTAATTTTGAATTTGCTATGATAGCTAAGCTTAATACACAATTTTCAAATGTAACATTTCCTAAACTTGATTCTGCAATACTAGTACCAACTAATTTGCTGTTTACAAATGCTACTCTATGAATGGAAGCATTCCCAAAATTAACATTAGATAAATCGCAATTTTCAAAGCGTACATCAAGCATGTCGATCCTACCAAAATCTGTGTTTGAAAACTTGCTATTTTTTATTACTACATTTGCTAGCTGCACACCATCTAATATTTCATTTTCAAATAGACTGTTGCTTATGATACACGAGTTAAATGTTGGATCTTCCTCATAAAGAATATCATGAAAATTTTTAGCCTTTAATTCGGTGTGAATGTTAGGAGTATCAATCTTCATTTTGTATCTTCCTCTCATTTAAAATGTATATAGATTAAAAAATGTTTGACGAATTTATTTAGCACAAATAATATAGCTTTAAGAATTAGAATGCGATCTTCTTCTTCACTCCAATTGTACATCTAGCAGTAGAAATGAGTTTTTCAGCTTCATCAACAATATCTATTTGCCAGACCATTGTTGTTTTTCCAATATGTTTAGGTGTCGCCTGAGCGATTACCCATCCATCACGTTTGCTTTTTATATGATTTGCATTTATCTCCATTCCGAATACAAGTTGTGTTGCTTGATCAATATTAGCTAATGCACCAACACTTGCGGCAGTTTCAGCTAATGCAACATTGGCTCCACCATGCAGAAATCCCATTGGTTGTTTTGTTTTGTTATTCACAGGCATCTTTATTTCAACCAAATTAGCCTGGTTTGTGATTAGCTTCATCTCTAAATGCCCCATTAATGTATCATTGAAGTTCATTTGTTTTTTTCCTCCTAATAATAAGAGCAAGAACAATATTTGCTCTTGCTGTGCAATATACCACATATTTTTAATGTTTTACAGTGAAAAAGGAATGAAAATTTGTAACAGTAGTGAAATCCCAAGTAAAACACCGTATAGCGTATTTGTTTGTGCTGTAGCAATCATTGCAGGAATTTTTTCAACATTTGTTTTTTTACCACTAAATTGATTGATCGCTTGTTTGGCTTTTTTTCCACTTAATAATGCAATAATGGACCAAATCGGTAAAATACCAAATCCAATAAATACGATCGTTAATCCATAACTAACGATAAAACAGGTCGCTAAAAATGTTATAGCTTTATTTTGACCGAACAAAACAGCAATGGTCTTCCTGCCATTTTCTTTATCATTATCTAAATCACGTATGTTATTAGCTAACAAAATCATTCCGATAAAAATGGCAACCGGGATGGAGATAAGTACCATATCAGTGGAAATAGTCATTGTTTGCACGTAATAGCTAATTCCAATTAACATCGTACCCATAAAAAAACCAGATACTAATTCGCCGAAAGGGGTAGATGCAATCGGGTATGGACCACCTGTATATAAGTATCCAACTAACATAGAAATTAGACCAACTACCATTACCCACCAATTAGACTGTAAACAAATGTAAACCCCTAATGACATTGCCAATAAGAAAAAGGTATTAGCTAAATGTAAAACTTTTTTAGCAGGAATGCCATCTCGCACAATCGTTCCACCGATGCCAACAGAGTTTTCATTGTCCAATCCTCGGACATAATCATAATATTCATTATACATATTTGTTGCTGCTTGAATAAGCATGGAGGCAACAAGCATTACGATAAATAGCAAAAAATGAATCGAACCATCTAATATAGCCAGCATTGTACCAATAAACACTGGTACAAAGGAAGCAGTTAGTGTATGAGGTCGTAAAAGACGCCACCAAATATGTAAGCCGGGTCTTTCGTTTAATGTAGCTTGAATTGTTTTATCTTCTAATGATTGCATTGTCGTGCTCTCTCCTAACTATCGTATAAAAACCTTTATTTATAGAAATAATGTAATACATTCGCATTCAGTGTAACATGAAAGAAAAGATCGCTTGTGCTGATATCATAATAAGTTTAGAGAACGAACGTTAGCGTGTCAACAAATTGACACATTTTTAAAAGGTAATATATTCCTTCCCTTGTTAAATGAAAGACTATTTGCATAACATATCCTTAAATTAGTTAAAAATAAACACATAAGAACTAAATTTACAATACTAGCTATAATCATGATTGTTGAGAAACGTGTAAAAAGAGAATAGAATATAGTTGGGGAAAAGTTTTAGTTAATATAAATAGTAAATAAAAACAATATATATTTTTGTTAAAAAACCCCTATCAGTTTCGGAGGGTTGATGATGATTGAAGTAAAAGAAAAAACATTAAAACCTTTATTGAATGAAGCTTATCAAACAATAAGGGAAGGAACGACAGCACGCCTCGTTAGTATTACAGAACGCATAGATGCTGTAGATCCATTTAGCGTATTTGAGCATGCTAAACATATAGCGAATAATCGCTTTTTTTGGTCCAGTGTTGCTGAGGAATTTTATTTAGTTGGCGTTGGCGAAACGAAATCATTCCAAGCTACAGAAGATGTGTATAATCAAATTGAAAAACAATGGACGGAACTAATAGAGCAATCTATTATTTATAATGATGATCGACAGGGTGGAACAGGACCTGTTGCTTTTGGAGGTTTTCCTTTTGATCAGAAAGAGCAATTAAAAGGAGCTTGGAAAGACTTTACTGGCAGCCAATTTAGCATTCCTACCTATTTGGTTGTTCGTAACAAAGCGTCCTATTATTTAACGATTAACGTAATGATTGAACCTACTGATCAAATAGATGAACTGCATGAGAAAGTAGAGAAACAAATAGATGAATTACTATCGGTTTTACATTTAGATCAAACACAAGCATTAGTCGATAAAAGAGAAGAAGGAAATCCTTCTCAATGGATTGAACTAGTAGAAAAAGCGATGAAAAAAATAAAGCAAGGAGAAGTAGCTAAAGTTGTTTTAGCAAGAGAAATGAATATTTATTTTCAATCCAATCCTATTATTACTTTGGCTCTACAACAATTAGCTGCTACACAAACATCTAGTTTTATTTTTGCTTATGAACAAGGAGGAGCTTGTTTTGTTGGTGCAACACCAGAACGTCTTGTTCGAGTCGAGCAGGAACAGTTATTTTCGGCTTGTATAGCTGGCACTGCCCCTAGAGGTAAAACGGAGTCAGAAGATCAACGTATTGCCAATGCGTTATTACATGATCATAAAAACAGAGAAGAACATGATTATGTCGTACAAATGATAAAGGAAGCTGTTTCTAATTCCTGTACAGCTGTCGATATACCAGATAATCCAATTATCTATTCATTGAAGAATTTACAGCATTTATATACACCAGTGACTGCAAAACTGAAAAGCAATTATACGATTCTAGATGTTGTGAAATATTTACATCCTACTCCAGCACTAGGTGGATTACCGCGAGAGGCTTCGATGGCATTTATTCGGTCGTTTGAACCAATCGAACGTGGCTGGTATGGGGCACCGATTGGCTGGTTTGACACCTATCAAAACGGTGAATTTGCAGTTGCGATAAGATCCGGATTAATTCGAAATAAACAAGCAACCTTATTTGCGGGGTGTGGAATAGTAAAAGAATCTGATCCTGTTGCAGAGTATGAGGAAACATTGATCAAATTTACTCCTATGTTGGATGCGTTAGAGGTGGATAACGAATGAATCATACCGAACAACTTTCAAGATATGTGGCACAATTTGTTGATGAACTAGCTGCAAATGGGTTAGCTCATGTAATTATTTCACCAGGATCACGCTCGACACCATTAGCTATGACGTTCGCACAACATTCTACTATTGAAACATGGGTAAATATGGACGAGCGTTCTGCTAGTTTTTTTGCACTTGGATTGGCTAAACAGACCAATTGTCCGGTTGCACTGGTTTGTACATCGGGCACTGCAGCTGCGAACTACTATCCTGCAATTATTGAGGCATATTATAGTCGTGTTCCATTACTTGTACTGACCGCTGATCGACCACATGAATTACGTGACGTTGGTGCGCCACAATCGATTAATCAACTCCGGCTTTTTGGCGAGTATGTGAAGTGGTTCCAAGAAATTTTGTTACCTGATGCGACATCACTAGGCCTTTCTTACATTCGTTCGATAGCTGCTAGAGCATTTCATGTAGCCAATGCAACCAATCAAGGTGTCGTACATTTGAACTTCCCTTTTCGTGAACCACTTGTTCCTGATTTTTCTCTTTCTGGTTTATGGGATAAAAAAAATAAAATTGGACAATTGACTGTGGAACAAGGGTATAAAAAACTTTCGGTTAACCAATTACAGCAATTATACAATCAGTTACAACAGTATAAAAAAGGTATTATTGTATGTGGGCCAATGGAAAATCAACAAGCACAAGCTGAAATAATCGCTCTTGCGGAGACATGGCAAGTCCCTATTTTTGCTGACCCGCTTTCCCAATTACGTCAAGGAGAAGAAGGTAAAGATATAGTAATTGAAAGTTATGATGCCATTTTAAAGGATTCAAATATCCGTAAAAATATTCAACCAGATTTTATTATTCGTTTTGGTGCGATGCCTGTTTCTAAGTCGTATATGCTATGGTTAAAACAACATAGTGAAATTGCTCAATATATAGTAGAAGAAGCGGAAGGAGTTCGAGAGCCGGTAGGCCATGGTGCAACAGTACTTTATGCAGATCCTGGTTCGCTTTGTACATCATTGCTTGATTTCTCAGCTTTGCAATTTGATAAAAGATGGTTGGCGCACTGGAAACAGTGGAATCACCATACAATTGAAATGTTAAAAAAGCGAAAGACACAAATCCTAACTGAAGGACATGCGGTTGTTGAATTAGCTAAGCAAATACCTAATGAAAGCACACTGTACATTGGAAATAGTATGGCTATTCGTGACGTAGATACTTTTTGGTTTTCAACAAATAAGTCTATTCGAATGTTATGCAATCGAGGTGCCAATGGCATAGATGGTGTGGTTTCAAGTGCATTAGGTGCTGCTACGTCAAGCAAAAGAGTGACATTATTTATAGGCGACTTATCGTTTTTTCATGATCAAAATGGCCTGTTAATGACAAGACACTATCAATTAGATATTACAATTGTTTTAATAAACAATAATGGTGGTGGGATTTTTTCCTTTTTACCACAAGCGAAACAACAAGCGCCACACTTTGAAGAATTGTTTGGTACACCTTTAGACATTGATTTAGCGCATACGGTTCAGTTATATCAAGGGTATTACACGAATCCGATTGATTGGAGTCAGTACAGACAAGCGTTGGAAGCGAGTTATCAGCGTCCAGGGCTTTCCGTTATTGAATTAAAGACAATGCGTGAAGAAAATGCGGCTTGGCATGAAAACAAGTGGAGAGAAATTGCATCGCTTATAGAGGATGAGATTAATGTATATAAAAACGACCAATTGTAATTATTGGATAGAAATGCACGGAGAACAAAGTGGAATTCCGATTGTTTTTTTACATGGTTTTACTAGTACAAATAAAACATGGGAGCGAACAATCACTACAATCGCAAAAAATCATTGGTGTATTTCTCTTGATTTACCTGGTCATGGTAAGACAGAGATAGATAGACCGTTGAAAATGGAGACATTTTGTGATGATTTGGTAAGTATAGTTGATCAGTTACAGATAGACAGCGTACATCTTGTTGGCTATTCAATGGGAGGGCGTGCAGCACTTTCATTTACGATGCTTCATCCAAATCGTGTGCAATCACTAACCATAGAAAGCGCCTCTCCTGGTCTGAATACTATTGATGAGCAATTAGCACGCCAAACAAAAGATGAGGCATTAGCTGAGCGGATAGAAACAGAAGGTATCCCTGCATTCGTTGCTTATTGGGAACAATTACCTTTGTTCTCTACGCAAAAAAAGTTACTAGCGACCGAACAAAGTCGTATAAAAAATGAACGTCTTTCTCAATCATTAAGCGGTTTAGCTGCCTCATTACGGGGAATGGGAACTGGCGTGCAACCTTCATGGTGGGATAAGTTAGCAACGATTACTAAGCCAATGCTTTTAATCGTTGGTGAATTAGACGAAAAGTTTGTTATGATTGCAGATGAAATGAAACAGCAGTGTAAAAACGCTGAATTAGTAATAGTTTCTGATGCAGGACATGCAGTTCATGTGGAACAAAAAGAAAAATTTGATACAATAGTGAAGGATTTTATTTTACGAATGGAGGAACAAGCATGAAAATAGAATGGAAAACTGAAAGAGAATACAGTGATATTCTTTATGAAACATACAATGGAATAGCAAAGATATCAATTAATCGTCCGGAAGTTAGAAATGCATTTCGTCCCCACACAGTTCAAGAGCTAATTGATGCATTTTCTTATGCTCGTGATGATTCAGATATTGGTGTGATCGTTCTAGCCGGTGTAGGGGATGATGCATTCTGTTCTGGTGGAGATCAGAAAGTGAGAGGCCATGGTGGTTATGTAGGAGAAGATCAAGTTCCGCGATTGAACGTGCTTGATTTGCAACGCTTAATTCGAGTCATTCCAAAACCAGTCGTTGCCATGGTATCTGGCTATGCAATTGGTGGCGGACACGTATTGCATGTTGTTTGTGATCTAACGATTGCTGCAGATAATGCCATTTTTGGCCAAACAGGACCGAAAGTTGGAAGCTTTGATGCTGGTTATGGTGCCGGTTATTTGGCACGTATTGTTGGTCACAAGAAAGCACGTGAAATTTGGTATCTGTGTCGTCAATACAATGCACAAGAAGCATTGGATATGGGTTTAGTAAATACAGTTGTTCCATTGGATCAGTTAGAAGCGGAAACGGTACAGTGGTGTGAAGAAATGTTAGAAAAATCACCTACTGCACTTCGTTTCTTAAAAGCATCATTTAATGCAGATACAGATGGCCTAGCTGGTTTACAACAGATGGGTGGCGATGCAACGCTGTTATACTATACAACGGATGAAGCAAAAGAAGGTAGAGATGCCTTTAAAGAGAAAAGAAAGCCAGACTTTAAACAATTTCCAAGATTCCCTTAAACACGTAAGGAAGACGAGCCATGTTGTTCGTCTTTTTTTTAATCGAGAATATAGTATACAGTTTGATTAATATTTTAAGATAGGAGTTATCTATGATTATGGGTGAACAAATGCCTCATTGGCTTGAGAAACAAGTTGAATTGAACAGTGACGGTCTTGCTATTGAATCACCTTCATTTGGCAAGATATCCTTTCGTGAGTTAAGAAATAAAACCAAAACTTTCGCAAAAAAGCTGCGATCCATTGGTATTCAAGAAGGGAAACATGTTGCTATTTATACAGACAGTCGTTTAGATTTTATCGTAGCTATTCATGCATTAAGTTACATCAATGCAGTTGCGGTTTTGCTTAATACTCGTTTGACACAACAAGAAATTCAATTTCAATTAAAAGATGCAGATGTATCGTTTGTATTATTTGAAGAAGAAAAACGATCGTTAGTTAACGATTTATCTGTATCAGATAAACGAAACTTTTTTTCCTTTTCAGAGATTCATCAATTACCTAAAGCCAATTTTTCGCTTCGAAAACAAATAAATTTAAATGATGTTTATACGATCATTTATACATCTGGTACAACCGGGAATCCCAAAGGGGTTGTTCATACATATGGGAATCATTGGTGGAGCGCTATCTCCTCTATGCTTAATTTAGGTTTAGACAAACAAGACAAGTGGCTTGCTACCTTGCCCTTATTTCATGTTGGTGGTTTTTCTTTGTTAATAAAAAATATTATTTATGGCATGCCTATTTATTTATTGGATCAATTTGAGCCAAAGCAAATGAATTATGCGATCATGAATAAAGGTGTTACGATTGTCTCCGTTGTATCTGTAATACTTGATCGTCTAATCGAACAATTAGAAGCTGATCGCTATCCAGAATCGTTCCGTTGTATGCTCTTAGGTGGAGGACCTGCATCAGAACGGCTTTTGAAAAAAGCGGCAAGCTATCATATTCCTGTTTTTCAAACTTATGGGATGACTGAAACAGCATCACAAATTGCTACGTTAAGTCCAAGTGATGCATGTAAAAAAACAGGTTCTGCGGGAAAAGCACTTTTTTCTGCTGAGGTGAAAATTGTGAATGACAAACAAACAGTCCCCCCGTTAGTTGTTGGTGAAATTTTTGTTAAAGGTCCAATGGTTACACAAGGTTATTATAAACAGGAGCTAGTGAAACAAGAGGGTTGGCTTCCAACTGGAGATTTAGGTTATTTAGATGAGGAAGGTTTTTTATATGTGGTTGATCGTCGAAATGATTTAATTATTTCAGGAGGGGAGAACATTTATCCTGCTGAAGTGGAAAATGTTTTGTTGCGTATAGAAGGAATTGTCGAAGCTGGTGTAGTAGGTAAAGAAGACGCACAATGGGGGAAAGTACCAGTCGCATTTGTTGTTGTTAATCAAGCGTTTGATTTGAATATAGCAAAAGAGGAGTGTACTAAAGCTTTGGCAAAATATAAAGTGCCTAAAGCATTTTATGTTGTAGATACGTTACCGAGAACTACTTCAAAAAAATTATTACGGCATAAATTAGTAAAGCAACTTTAAATTCATGCAATAATTACCACTGTTAAAAGAACAAGGGTTTGTATATACTATATACGAACGTTTGTTCTTTTTTATTTAGGAAGGGGAGGATTGTTTGGATAAAGTTATTTTTTTAGTAGACATGCAGTCATTTTATGCTTCGATTGAAAAAGCTGCTAATCCAGCTTTATTTGCTAAGTCAGTAGTTGTATCCGGTAATCCGAAACATCGAAGCGGGATTATTTTAGCCGCCTGTCCAATTGCAAAACAACATGGTGTGAAAACAGCAGAAACATTATGGGAAGCGCAGAAAAAATGTCCTGAAGTTGTAGTCGTTCGCCCTCGTATGCAATTATATATTGATGTTTCTTATCAAATAACAAAAATTTTAGAGCAATTTTCTAATGAAATTGAAGTATATTCGATTGATGAGCAGTTTATTGATATTACAGCAAGTCAACGTCTGTTTGGTACACCAATTCAAATTGCTGAAAAAATTCAACGTGCGATAGTAGAAAATATAGGTATTCAAGCAAGGATAGGAATTGGTCCGAATAAAGTATTAGCAAAAATGGCGTGTGATGTTTATGCTAAAAAAAATAAAAAAGGCATTTTTCAATTAGATCATTCGAAATTAGAAAGTCATTTATGGGGGCTTCCAGTTGGTGATTTATTTGGCGTTGGATCAAAGATGGAGAAGCATTTAATGAGAATGGGCTTGCATACGATTGGAAATGTTGCAAATCATCCACTTCATTGGCTCAAAAAAAGGTGGGGAATTAATGGCGAGGTGCTATGGAGAACGGCTAACGGAATTGATTATAGCCCTGTTACTACGAAAACCCATCAACAACAGAAAGCAATTGGACATCAAATGACACTGCCGCAGGATTACTATCGTTTGAATGATATAAAAGTGATTTTATTGGAGTTGAGTGAAAAAGTTGCTCGCCGTGCAAGGAAGCAAAATTATTTAGGAAGAAGCGTAGCTGTTACTATAAGAGGAAGTGATTTTGATTTTCCGACTGGCTTTCATCGTCAACAGAAGCTAGTTACGGAAACATATTTTGGAGCGGATATCTATCATGTAGCTGTTCATTTATTTGAAAAGTTTTGGGATGGATTACCTGTTCGATCGATCGGAATTACTTTAGGACAATTGGAAAAAGCAGATAGTTACCAGCTTTCTTTATTTGATCGAACGGAAGAAAAAGAAAAATTGAGCAAAGCAATAGACCGCATGTATGAAAAGTATGGACCAACTGCCATTGTTCAGGCATCCTCTTTAATGACGGCAGGTCAAGTACATGTACGCGCAAATAAAATTGGAGGACACTATAAATAGGAGTGAATGCTGTGAAACCAAATAAATTAACACAAGGATATAATATGATGTGGGAGTCTAGCCGGATGATCCTTCCTGAACATAAAGCAATTTTAAAAAGACATCAAAACAAACAAAAGAAATATGAAAAACCTAAATTTGATGAACAGGAGCTTGCTCAACTTTCAGAAGATATTTCATTCGCTTTTTATAAGCAACATGAAGTGAAAATAGTAACGTATCACCCTCAACAATTTATATATTATACAGGTAAAATAGAGAAAGTGAACACTCAACAAGATACAATAAAAATAGTAAATAATGAAAAAGAAGATTGGATTTCTTTTTATGATGTGCTAAGTGTGACTATTTCATAACTGGAGAAAAAGGGAGAGAATAAAGGTTTTCAAAAACGATTGACGTATCGTATTATACTAACTAGAAGCATTTAAAAGGATTACAGCAAGCAATGATCGATTGGATGAAGAAGCTGTTCAGAGTACAGTAGGATCTACTAATATGGATTCATTGTCTAGGTAGAAAAGACAGTGTGTGTGGAGTGTGATAGATCTAATGCATAAGACAGATGCAAGCTTACTCGATCAAAAGGATTCCGTCTCAAGAAGAGCTCGGAATCCTTTTTGAATGATGATTAGAAAGGTTCTGCATCGGTGATAATCTCTTCTGGTACCTTAAGATCCTCTAGTTCATTATACTTCGTGTAAGTACGGTCTATTTTCTGACTAATCGATGTTTCTTCTCCATTGTCCGTTATAGTCATATCCAACTCTGTAGAAATGGAAGAGACATAATAAGTAGATTTATCCAAGGTTATTTCATAGTTTAATTGATTAATTGCAATAGCTTCCATCATTTCATCTGTAAACAATTCTTCTAACATAGAAGTTCCTAACTGCTCTCTCAATAATTTCTCAATATTTAAATCGCTTGCGTTCAAATGTAAAACATAACGATCTTCATGCTCCTCGTATGAAAACTCATCCAAGTATTCCTTAAAATTATCTAATTGCTTATCGGGTGTTTGACTCCTTATTTCATCCATTCGTTGTGATAGTAAACCTAATTCATCACTGTCTATCTTATACCACGTATCCTCATTCATTTTTTGCGTAAATAATCCTTGTTCACTGTAATACATTTCGATTGGTGTTCCCATTACTTGTATTGTTTGATGTAATACAAGTGGTTCAATTTGTAGTTTTGTAGTCGAGGTTGTAGTTGTAGGAAAAACTCCATCTAATGATTTGGAATTCTCTTCTGATACATCACTCGGTATGTTATCACCACTAACTTGTTGATTAATAACCATATCTACTTCTAGGTTTTCAATTTTTTCATTAGCTTCTACGGCTTTATTAAACAGATCATCTGCCTGCTCCTCTGTACTGCATGCAGTCAGTAATAATAAGCTAGTCGCCATTGAAAAGAATATTTTTTGCATCAATAACACTCCTCTTTTTTTAAAAATAAAAAACAGAAAAACTTTTCTGCTCGTTTATCCGTTCTAAATATATACGGAACAAAATAATGAAAAGTTCCATGGAAAATGTTTAATGATTCAAAATAACAGGTATATAAAGAATATAAGGGGTGGACGAAATGAAAAAACAGAAAGTGAAAATATTTATTAGTTTACTAGCAATTATTCCATTAATTATATTTTCATATCAAGAAGCAGATACATCAACTCGTTCCAATGACATAAGTGTTATACAGGAAAAGGAAGTGGCTGGAACAAATGAAGTCAAAGATGAGTCTGTTGTCCGTGCTTCTCAAGAGGAACAAATCATACTTACTCATCAAAAGATAATTGAAAAAATGAAACAATTTATGGATACTCTAGTCCAAGATATCGATACAGCATATAAAGTGAAACATATGAATGCAAAAGAAGAACTGTACCAAGCATTTGAATATATCACTACAAGAGAGATAGCTAAACCATATGTAGAATATTACTATCAAGAAGAAGCAGATGGATTATATATTTTGCCTACAGAAACACCACCATGGTTTGTGGAAGGTAAAGCATATCAAAAAGAAGCAGTAGCGGATAATATTTACCATATTACACAACATAACCAAAGTGATTTACATGGAGCATATGTGATTAAAATAGAGATGACTTATAATCAAGGGGAGTGGAAAATTACTAAAATTAACCACAACCACCAAAAAGATGTTACAATAGAGGCAAAACAAGCAGTATAAAGAGGGACATATATGGAAGTTTTTAAAGATTACTATGCAAATGAGGTAAAGCTATCATTTGACGATCATCCATTTGAAAAGCATCCAAAACATGTATGGGTCATTTGTAGGTGGGAAAATCAATGGCTCTTAACAAAGCATAAGAATCGAGGATTAGAGTTCCCAGGTGGAAAGGTAGAAGAGGGGGAGACCCCAGAAGAAGCCGCTATTCGTGAAGTAAAAGAGGAAACTGGCGGATTGATCAAAACATTAACTTATGTTGGGCAATATTATGTAAAAGGTAAGACAGAGCATGTAGCAAAAAACATTTATTTTGCCGAAATAAGTTTGTTAACGAAACAATCCAACTATTTTGAAACGGAGGGTCCAGTGTTATTAGAAACACTCCCAGAACAAATCGCAACTAATCAGATGTTCAGCTTTATTATGAAAGATCAAGTATTACCGTGTAGCTTAAAACAAATCAATAAAGTATTGGAGATCAATAAAGAATAGAAGCTGTGTTTAATAAGCTTCTATTCTTTATTTTATGATATGTTTTATCCTCTTTTGTCTAAAAAATTCTGCAAAGTGAAAAATACTAATAGAGTAACTATCACTAATACCATCACTAAATAATTCGATAAGCTACTCCATGCAGATAAGGAAAATAAAAACAACAATACAACTGTTGTAACAAGCTGCAAAAGGTTATGTTTTATAAAATGAATCATTAACTTATCACCACTACTTAAAAATTATTGAAATCTTAGATTACTATACTTTTTGCGAATAGGAATCATCGGGTTAGAAATTATTGCACCTTGGGGTCAATGGATATTAAACTGTATCCATTCAGGCTAAACCAATTATTACTCCGGCTGTCGCTAAAATCTTAGACATAAGTGGTTCTAGTATCTAAATACCACCAATAGCCACCCCAGCTCCGATAGCATTCAGTGTGTACTTACTAATATATACTCTAATACCCACCAATAAGTATTAACAGCGGTTTTACCTACTTTAAAAGCAAAGGTGCTTATAGCGTCCGATTGGTTTTGATTAGGATCAATAATGTTTAAAATGCCATTACTATTATTTTTGTTTACGAATGAATTCATTTTTTGTTTTATTGAGAGGCCTCTCACATACATACTTCTTCTTTTAATATAATAATCCTGCATTATTTAGCAATAAAATTATAAAAAATAACAAATTTAAATGTTATTGGTAAAATTTACAAAAAAGAAGACGGGAATCATAAGTTGAGACGGTTATAATTGCACCTCATTTACTTGAAATAAAATTCATTGTATCCAAGCCAAACGAGAAGTGGGTTACTTGTATCCAGTACGGTCTAAATACATTATATTTATCAACTATGATGGATTTATATAATAATGAAATTGTTGCGTAGAAACTTTTGGCGTATCAGCTCGGGGAATTAGCAATCGTGTAGATAAATTTATGAAGCACTATAATAAAGAACGAATTCAAGAAAAAATAGGCTACCAATCTCTATTTGAATTTAGAGGAATCGCAGCCTAAGAAGATGTTTTATTATTGTCTCAAATCGCTATGTCAGTCTACAATATTATATTTTTTTAATTAACCATGCTTCAAATTGATTGACTGCTTGGTACATGATCGCTGCGATCAAGGCAATAACAAGTAAACTATACAATACAAGCGTAAAATTAAATACTTGAAATCCATACACAATTAAATAACCTAACCCTTTTGCAGCTACTAAAAACTCTCCTACAATAACTCCTACCCATGATAACCCAACGTTTACTTTAAAAGTAGAAATAATAGAAGGAAGTGAAGCGGGAAATACAGCTTCTTTAAAGCATTGCCATTTGGTTGCTCCAAAGCTCTGTAGGACTGTTATATAATTCTTATCTACTTCACGGAAAGCACTGTAGACGACCAGGCTAGTAACAATGATGGAAATAATTGCACCCATCATAATAATGGAAAAATAACCAGGCCCCAGTGCAACAATAATAATTGGTCCTAAAGCTACTTTCGGTAAAGCATTCAAAACAACTAAATAAGGATCAAGTACATCGTATAATTTCCGTGAATTCCATAGTAAAAAGGCAATGATAATGCCTCCGACTGTACCAATAAAAAAACCAGCAATGGTCTCTAATACGGTCACACGCATGTGGTGCCATAGATTCCCGTTTAATGTATTTTCATATAATAATGAAAATATTTTTGATGGGGAGCTAAAAATTAACGGATCAATCCAATATAATTGACTAGAAAGCTCCCAAAGTGAAAAAAATGAAAAAAAGAGAAGTAATTGCATGTATCTTGTATGGCGTCGATCTGCTTTGATTTTTTTAACATAATGATCAAACAGCTGTTTATCAGATTGCTGATTTTGTTTCAAGACGGTTCAACTCCTCCCAAATCCGATCAAATAGATGTTGATACTTGATATGTTTTCGTGCTTCAAAAGGAGACAAATCACGTATTTCGATTGGAACTTCAAACTGTTGATGAATTTCTCCGGGATTGGCACTCATTAAATAAATTTGGTCACTCATTGCGATCGCTTCTCCAATGTCATGGGTAACTAGTATGGATGTTTTATGATATTGTTTTAATAATGCTGAAACAAAATCCTCGAGCTTTAATTTTGTTTGAAAATCAAGTGCAGAAAAAGGCTCATCTAGCAAAAGTAAAGAAGGGTTAGTAATCAATGTCCTAGCAAGTGCCACGCGTTGACGCATTCCGCCTGAAAGACTAGTCGGATATGCTTTTATTACATCTTTTAGTCCCATATCTATTAATAATTGTTTTGCTTTTTCAATCATTTCATTATACTGGCTTCCTACTATTTTCGGACCAATCAACACGTTGTCAATAATATTTTTCCAAGGGAATAAATAATCTTGTTGCAGCATATAACCAATTTCTCTTTGGTTCTTTTCTAATGGTTTATTATTTATCGAAACACTGCCAAATGTCGGTTTGATGATTCCTGCCATAATGGACAGTAACGTTGTTTTTCCACAACCGCTAGGTCCTAATAGTGAAATGAATGTACCTTCATCTACAGAGATCGAAAGGTTATTTAAAGCCTTCGTATAGCTCGATGAGTTAAAATAATAATGAGTAATTTGTTTCAATTGTAAAAAACCCAAGAAATATTACCTCCTTATTCATTCATAATCTCTTTGGCGATCTCTGTATTGACGATAACGTCATGTTTAATATCAGCACGTAGTTCACCTGCTTCATCGATAATCGCTTTTAAATTATTCCATTCTTCTTGATCAATAACTGGATTTTCTGCATAAGAGCCTTGTGATTTATAACGTTCGACAGAAGCGCTCAATAATTGTAATGCTGTTTCTTCAAAATAAGGTTGAACAATACGAGCGATTGTTTCGGAATCGTTTTTTTGTATGAACTGTTGCGCTTTATATAACGCACGGGTAAAGCGCTTGGCTGTATCGCGATTTTCTTCTAAGAAGCTTTGCTTTGCCATGAATGCTGTGTAAGGTATATTACCAGAATCCTCACCAAAAGAAGCAACGATCGTACCATTTCCGTCATTCACGAATTGACTAGCAGTCGGCTCAAATAATTGTACATAATCACCAATTCCAGATAAAAAAGAACTAGCGATGTTTGCGAAATCGATATTCTGAATTAAGTTCAAATCTTTGTGTGGGTCAATGCCATTCTCCTTTAGTACATATTCTCCAACCATTTGTGGCATGCCACCTTTACGTTGACCTAAGAATTCCCGTCCCACTAAATCTTCATATGAAAAATTATCGATTGGCTTTCTAGCGATAAGAAAGGTACCATCTGTTTGAGTTAATTGTGCGAAGTTAACGATCGAATCTTCTGCTCCTTGGGCTTCTACATAAATGGATGTTTCTGGTCCAACTAAGCCAATGTTTGATCTTCCAGATAAAAGTGAAGTCATTACTTTATCCCCGCCGGCAATTGTTTGTAGCTCAACATCTAAACCTTCTTCTTCAAAATAGCCTTCCGCTAATGCAACGTATTGTGGTGCATAAAAAATACTTCTAGTTACTTCAGCAACCTTCACTTTTGTTAGATCATTCGAATTGGTACAAGCAGTAACGAACAATAGTAACCAAAGAAACATAAATAAAAAGCAGTGTTTTTTCATCAATATGGCTCCTTAATCCAGGGGTTTGTTATACTTTATGCAATATATTACGATGTGTGCTTGCCTATCTAGCTTTGAAAACAGATTCAAGATTAATCAGAGAACAGGAGTGGAATACTTGTGTTAGGAGGCGTTATTTAATGAAAACACTTATTTTATATGATCAAAACTGCTATCTTTGTAAACAAAGTAAAAAAATAATAAAATGGATCGATTGGTTTCGTGTTTTTAAATGGGAGTCATTGCAAGATTATCAGAAAAGAGTCAATCTGGCAGAAAAGGATAAGAAAGCATTAGAAGGAGAGATCCATGTAAAACGTCCAGATGGAAAACTATTAAAAGGTTTCTATGCGGTTAGATATATTTTACTTCGTTGCGTGCTTACAAGCTGGTTAGGCTTACTCGCTTATTTACCGTATACAGATCGAATCGGCAATCCGCTTTATCGATTTATCGCTCGAAATCGCTACCGATTCTTTAAAAATAAATGTAAAAAAGGGACTTGTCGAATTCATTAATAATCAGTCTCATTTATATTGACAACAATAAATGCTTCCGTTACGATAACATTCGAGTGTATTATTAACGATAAAAGATACTAGACATTATTATTGCAGAATAAGTAAGGAAGGCGTAAAATAGATGTATTCAGCAAATGTTTATAGTCGTTAGAAGTGTGAGAAGGGAGATTTAGCAGAATGACTGCAAATCGTCGATTATTTACCTCAGAATCAGTAACAGAGGGGCACCCAGATAAAATGAGTGACCAAATTTCTGATGCGATTCTTGATGAAATTTTAAAAAATGACCCAAATGCTCGGGTTGCATGTGAGACTACTGTAACGACAGGGTTAGTATTAGTTTCTGGAGAAATTACTACATCTACGTATGTAGACATCCCGCAAATAGTTAGAAAAACGATTGAAGAAATTGGTTATACAAGAGCAAAGTTTGGCTTTGATGCCCAGACGTGTGCCGTGTTGACAGCAATTGATGAACAATCACCTGATATTGCTGATGGTGTGAATCAAGCATTGGAATCACGTGAAGGAAATATGACAGATAGTGAAATTGAAGCGATTGGTGCCGGAGATCAAGGATTAATGTTTGGTTATGCAAATAATGAAACAAAAGAATTAATGCCATTACCGATTGCTTTAGCACATAAATTGGCAAAACAACTTGCAGATGTGAGAAAAGATAAAACATTGGGCTATTTAAGACCAGATGGAAAAACACAGGTTACAGTAGAATATGATGAAACAAACAAGCCAATTCGAATAGATACGGTTGTTATTTCTACACAACATCATCCAGATATTCCATTAGAGAAGATTCAATCGGATTTAAAAGAACATGTCATTAGACCGATTGTTCCTGGGTATTTATTAGATGAACAAACAAAGTATTTTATCAACCCAACAGGTCGATTTGTTATTGGGGGGCCTCAAGGTGATGCTGGTTTAACAGGAAGAAAAATTATTGTTGATACGTATGGTGGATATGCTCGTCACGGTGGTGGAGCATTTAGTGGTAAAGATGCTACAAAAGTAGATCGTTCCGCAGCTTATGCAGCAAGATATGTTGCTAAAAATATTGTTGCTGCTGAACTAGCAACAGCTTGTGAAGTGCAACTCGCATATGCAATCGGTGTAGCAGAACCGGTTTCGATTTCAATTAATACTTTTGGTAGTGGCAAAGTAAACGAAGAACAGTTAGTCGAAGCAGTACGAACGATCTTTGATTTACGTCCAGCTGGAATTATTAAGATGCTTGATTTGCGTAAACCAATTTATCGTCAAACAGCTGCTTATGGTCATTTTGGGAGAACAGATGTTTTATTTCCGTGGGAAAGTACGGATAAAGTAGATGCGTTACAAACGTTTGTACAATAGGCGCGCGCAATTTATTTAAATAAAGTGCTAGGTTAAAACCTAGTGCTTTTTAACTAGTTGTATACTTGTGAAAACAGAAAAGAATACTAATAAATGAAACGAAACCTAAACAATAAATGTCTAAAATATTTGTAAAGCATGAATAGAGTTTCGGTAAAAGGAGAGATAAAAGTAATGTGTGGATTTATTGGTATTTTAAGAAATGAACCCAAAATATTAAACGAAGAAAATGAATTATATCGTCAAAATACACTTATTACTCACCGTGGCCCAGATGACGAGGGCTATTATGAAGATGAATATGCTTCTTTTTCTTTTAGAAGATTGAGTATTATTGACATAGATAACGGACATCAACCATTCTCATATCAGAACGAGCGATATTGGATGGTGTTTAATGGAGAAATTTATAACTACATTGAATTAAGGGATGGATTGATTCAATATGGTTATAAGTTTGAGACCGATTCGGATACAGAAGTAATCATCTCCATGTTTCATCATTATCGAGAAGAAGCTTTTAAACAATTGCGCGGGATGTTTTCCATTTTGATATGGGATAAACAAGAAGAGATACTATATGGTGCTCGTGATCCGTTTGGTATTAAGCCACTATATTATAAAAAAACAAATCAAGATATACGATTTGCATCAGAGAAAAAAAGTTTAACGTACTTAGATAATGAGGAAGTTAATTTAGAAGCGCTACAACATTATCATAGCTTTCAATATGTACCTGAACCATTATCCATGTCCAAAGATATTTATAAGGTAGAGCCTGGTCATTATTTTGTTAAGCATAGAAACGAAACCATTACATTCCATACTTACTGGAAGCCGGCTTTTCATCCTGTAAAGAGAGAAACAAAAGAATGGATCGACCGTATCCAACATGCGTTATACGATTCAGTTAACGTTCACATGCGTAGTGATGTACCTGTAGGTTCTTTTTTGTCAGGTGGAATTGATTCATCTATTATCGTTTCAATGGCTAAATCGTTCAATCCGAATATAAAAACATTTTCTGTTGGTTTTGAACAAGAGGGGTATTCTGAAGTAGATGTTGCAAAAGAGACAGCTGAAAAGTTGAATGTAGACAACTATGCGTACACAATCACTCCAGAAGAATTTATAAAAGAGTTACCTAAAATTATTTGGCATATGGACGATCCGTTAGCAGATCCAGCTAGTGTGCCATTATATTTCGTAGCAAGAGAAGCGAGAAAACAAGTGAAAGTAGTGCTTTCGGGCGAGGGAGCAGATGAATTGTTTGGCGGCTACAATATTTATCGTGAACCGCACGATTTAAGAATTTTCAATAAATTACCAAAGGTGTTAAACAAATTGTTGAACCAACTAGCTAAAGTGTTGCCTGAAGGAATGAGGGGAAAAAGCTTTTTGGAACGTGGGACAACTCCTTTATCAGAAAGATACATTGGGAATGCTAAAATGTTTGAAAATAGTGAGAAAAAAAATATTTTACAGCATTATTACCCTGATCAAGTTTATCAACAAGTTACCGATCCTCTTTACGCAGCGGTAACAAGCGAACACGCTGTTCACCAAATGCAGTTTATTGATATTCATACATGGCTTCGAGGAGATATTTTATTGAAAGCTGATCGAATGACAATGGCGCATTCCTTAGAATTACGAGTACCATTCTTAGATAAAGAAGTATTTCGTGTGGCTAGTGAGCTACCGGTTGATCAAAAAATCGCGAATGGAACGACTAAATTTATTTTAAGGGAAGCAGCTAGAGGGATTGTACCTGATCATGTGCTTGACCGGAAGAAACTTGGTTTTCCTGTCCCGATTAGGCATTGGTTAAAAAATGAATTATATGATTGGGCAAAGCAATTAATTCAAGAAAGCCAAACAGATCATTTAATAAAAAAAGCTTATATATTGGAATTATTGGAGAGCCATTGCCAAGGTAAAAGCGATTATAGTAGAAAAATATGGACGGTATTGATGTTTATGATTTGGCATAAGCTATATATTGAAAAAGAATTTGTAACAGAAATAGAGGGTAGCAAGTTGATGACCGACACACTCTAGTTCCTTGGTTACCTATGCACCCCTGTCCGTTTATAATCGGCAGCGGGTGCTTTACTATATTATGTTAGCGGTGTATAAATATAGAGTACGTTTTTTATTCTATTTTAAGGTTGTAATGACATTTTGAAATGGAATAATTGATTTATATAAGACTTACATTTTTCTGTAAAACATTAAAATTAAATAGATGGTATACTAGATTGAGACGAAATTTTCCAATGTTTCTAAAAGAAAAGAGGTATCGACTGTGCGCCATCAAGTTACACGTTTTGCTCCATTGCTCATGCGATCCGTTTTTAAAAAAGTATTTCCAGAAGTCTCAAAACAATTGGACTATTGGAAAGCTAAAGCAGAATTAATACCAAATCAAGAATTAAGAGAACAGGCTTTAGCAAGTATCAAAACTAAGAAATTTCATTGTCAAGGTGGTAGTGTGTATAGCTTGTTAGCTGAAGATAGGTGGATTGATTTTATTGAATTTATCGTTGCCTATCAAACAATAAGCGATTATTTAGACAACTTGTGTGATCGAAGTACTTCTCTAGATCCTGAAGATTTTCGCATGTTACACCAGTCAATGGAAGATGCATTGTCACCAGGTGCGCCGACAAAAAATTACTACGCATATCGTTCAGATCAAGAGGATGGTGGTTATTTATCTGAGCTTGTTCAAACGTGTCAGCAAGCATTATTTACTATCCCATCATATGAATATATACAACATTACTGCTTACAATTAGAGCAATTGTATAGTGATTTACAAGTACATAAGCATGTGAAAAAAGAAGAAAGAGTTCCGCGTTTAGAAAATTGGTATCAAACCTACCGGGTTAAATGGCCATCATTAAGTTGGTATGAATTTTCCGCTTCCAGTGGATCGACCCTTGGTATCTTTTGTATGGTTGCTTATGGCATGGCAGGGAAAGCTGATGAACAATTAGCGAGAAAAATATTTGATAGTTATTTTCCATTTATGCAAGGGCTGCATATTTTGTTAGATTATTATATTGATCAGCAAGAAGACCTAGCGGAAGATGATTTGAATTTCTGTCATTATTATCGCGATGAGCACCATTTGAAAGAACGATTATTGTTTTTTATAAAACAAACGAACAAAAGTATACAATTGTTACCGGATAAGCGTTTTCATGAAATGATACATAAAGGTTTGGTAGGCTTGTATTTGGCAGATCCAAAAGTGAAGCAACTGGAAAACGGGAAAGAAGTTACGAAAATGCTGTTGCAAACAAGCGGTATTCACTCTACTTTTTTCCATCTTAACATCAAATTGTATAACCATTTTAAAGGAAAAGCCGAAGAAGTTTAATTTCTTTGGCTTTTCTTTTCGATTGCTAATATAAAAGGAGGATTGTTCTTTTGGTTAATAAAACCATAATGTAGTACCCGGAAATGATCCTGATCAAAAGTGGCTAAATGATTTAATAATGCTTGCTTCTCTTGTTCTCCACCAGGGTGACCATAATAAACGACACACACAATCGTTCCACCGCATTTTAAATTAGCAGCTATGGCATCGATTGCTGTGATCGTTGTAAATGGTTTAGTAATCACTTGCTTATCACTTCTAGGGAGGTAGCCAAGATTAAATATAGCTCCAGCTAATTTTTGCTTCCGCTCTTCAGGAATATACTGTTCTACGTGTTGATGTCCGTCTAAAATAAGTTCTACATTTGTGAGTTGGTACTGAAATAGGCGTTTTTTTGTTGCTTCAATCGCTTGTTTTTGAACATCGAAAGCTAATACTTTTCCATTGCTACCAACTGCTTGACTAAGAATGACCGTATCATTTCCATTTCCACATGTTGCATCAATAGCGAAGTCGCCAGGTTCGATTGCTGCTTGAATCAGCTCATGTGCAAAGGGTAAGATTGGTTTTAACATGATAGCACCTTAGTTGTCGTATTGTAATATTTTCCTTGCCAGCTATCACGACGTAAAAGTTCTGCATCAATCGCATTTAACACTTCCCATTTGTTCATACTCCACATTGGTCCAATTAATAATTCTGGAGGGCCGTCTCCTGTAATGCGATGAATGATCATTTCTTCTGGTAGTATTTCTAACTGATCTACAACGAGTTTGATATAATCCTCTTTAGACATGAATCGTAGCATCCCTTTTTCATATTGCTTTACCATTGGCGTCCCTTTTAATAAATGCATCAAATGAATTTTTATCCCTTGTACATCCATTTCACTAACAGCTTTAGCTGTATTAAGCATCATTTGATAATCTTCACCAGGTAGCCCGTTAATAATATGTGTACAGATACGGATGTTATGGTTACGTAATTTGTTCACACCTTCCAAATAACAGGACATGTCGTGTGCTCGGTTAATTAAGTCAGATGTTTGCTGATGCATCGTCTGTAATCCTAATTCAACCCATAAGTAAGTGCGTTTATTTAGTTCTGCTAAATAGTCGACCACATCATCCGGTAAGCAATCTGGTCGTGTTGCAATTGACAGACCAACGACGCCATCTTGCTTTAAAATTGTTTCGAATTTTTCCCGTAGCTCACTAACAGGAGCATGGGTGTTAGTATAAGCTTGGAAGTAACCCATGTATTTAGCATTTTTCCATTTATGATGCATACTGTTTTTGACTTTATTAAATTGTGTTGCTAAGTCATCGACTCGATCACCAGCAAAGTCGCCACTACCAGCAGCAGAACAAAATGTACAACCGCCATGAGCGACGGTTCCGTCTCGGTTTGGGCAATCAAATCCTCCATCTAGTGCTACTTTAAATATTTTTTCACCAAATGTGTTTTTTAAATGATAATTCCATGAATGGTATCGCTTTTGGTCAAATGAATATGGAAATGGATTTTGCAACGAAAAAACTCCTTTTTAATAATAAACGATTTGCTTTTTTAGCATATGGTTTATTGTAGCATGAACTATTGATGAAAATCACTCGTGTGTATGATTTCTTTCGTTTTGTTAAAACTAAAAAATGAGGTGATAATATGGCTACAAGAGAATCAATGGATGCAATGATCGTTAAAACAGAAAAAGTCATTACAGAAGCGAAGTATCAACTGGATCAAGCAAATAGAAATGGTTATGAGGTAAATGCATCTTATGACCAAGCGCAAGTTGAACTAAGCAATTTGGAAGCGGAGATTAAGAAGTTAATGGATAGTGCAAATCATCAGCAAAAAGAACAGCTTCATCGTCTACATTTACAAGCTAACCGTTATTTAAATGACATGATCTTAGATGCTAATCAATTACATGATTAAATAGTCTCCCTAATGAGGGAGATTTTTTTAGTGCAAAAAGGGTGAATGAATCATACATCATTAAGTTGAAATGGTCTAGTGTGAACTTGACAAATCGTAGCCTTTTTCTTAAAATACGTATACAATAATAAGCAACGACAATGATGAGGAATAGTAGTAAAGAGTTACAAGTAATTTAGAGAGACAACGGTTGGTGAAAGTTGTCCTTGTACTTTATGAACTCGCCTTTTATGTTGTGATAGTGAATTGTAGTAGCTATTACCGTATATTCTGCGTTAAAGAAACAAAGTGATTGTCTATTTTAAAAGACGTTAATCTTGGGTGGTACCGCGGGAAGGCTCTCGTCCCAGTTTAGGGGATGAGTGTCTTTTTTTATATATACAGAACTAATGTTCTTTTGGTAATTATTCGAAGGAGGATGTAACAAATGTCATTTAATCATAAAAAAATTGAAGGAAAGTGGCGTAACTACTGGCTGGAAAACAAAACGTTTAAAACGAACACGAAAACAAACAAAGAGAAGTTTTATGCATTAGATATGTTTCCATATCCGTCAGGTTCAGGTTTACATGTAGGACATCCAGAAGGTTATACGGCGACAGATATTGTTTCCCGAATGAAGCGTATGCAAGGGTATGAAGTTTTACACCCGATGGGATGGGATGCATTCGGTCTACCCGCTGAGCAGTACGCGTTGGATACAGGGAACGACCCTGCAGCATTTACTAAAAAGAATGTAGATACATTCCGCAGACAAATTCAAGAATTAGGTTTTTCTTATGATTGGGATCGTGAACTCAATACAACAGATCCGAATTATTATAAATGGACACAATGGATTTTCTTGAAATTATACGAAAAAGGTCTAGCATATGTAGACGAAGTAGCAGTAAATTGGTGTCCAGCGCTAGGTACTGTACTAGCTAATGAAGAAGTAATCGATGGCAAGAGTGAGCGAGGAGATCATCCGGTTGAACGTAAGCCGATGAAACAATGGATGCTTAGAATTACCGCTTATGCTGATCGGTTGTTAGAGGATCTTGAAGAACTAGACTGGCCAGAAAGCATTAAAGACATGCAACGTAATTGGATTGGGCGTTCGGAAGGAGCGGAAGTTGTTTTTGGCATAGATCAAATAGATGAAAGCTTTACTGTATTTACTACACGACCAGACACTTTGTTTGGTGCAACTTATGCAGTATTAGCCCCGGAACATCCGTTAGTTACCAAAGTGGCCACACCCGAACAACAAGAACATGTTCAAAACTATTTGAATGAAGTCAAATTAAAAAGTGATTTAGAACGAACAGATTTAGCAAAAGATAAAACAGGTGTATTTACTGGTGCATATGCGGTGAATCCAATCAATGGTGAAAAACTACCTATATGGATCGCTGATTATGTACTAATGAGTTACGGTTCTGGAGCGATTATGGCTGTACCTGCCCATGATGAACGTGATTATGAATTTGCAAAAAAATTTGATCTAAATATTGTCCCAGTACTTGAAGGTGGCGACGTAACGAAAGAAGCATTTTTAGGTGATGGTAAACATATTAATTCAGACTTTTTAAATGGTTTAAATAAAGAAGATGCAATTAGTAAAGCAATTGAATGGTTAGAAACAAATAATAAAGGTGAAAAGAAAATTACTTATCGATTACGAGATTGGCTATTTAGTCGTCAACGCTATTGGGGTGAGCCAATTCCAATTATTCATTGGGAAGATGGAACGACTACAGGTGTGAAGGAAGATGAGCTACCATTAGTACTTCCTAAAACGACAGAAATTAAGCCTTCTGGTACTGGAGAATCTCCGTTAGCAAATATTAGCGACTGGGTAAACGTGGTGGACCCTGATACTGGAATGAAAGGTCGTCGAGAAACAAACACGATGCCACAATGGGCAGGTAGCTGCTGGTATTTCTTAAGATTCATTGATCCGGATAACACGGAAAAATTAGCTGATTTTGAGGACTTAGAAAAATGGTTACCAGTTGATATTTATATAGGTGGAGCAGAACACGCCGTTTTACACTTGCTTTATGCTCGTTTCTGGCACAAATTTTTATATGATATTGGTGTTGTGCCGACGAAAGAGCCATTTATGAAATTGTATAACCAAGGAATGATTCTTGGTGAAAACAATGAGAAAATGAGTAAATCAAAAGGTAATGTTGTTAATCCGGATGAAATTATAGAAACACATGGTGCAGACACATTGCGTTTATATGAAATGTTCATGGGACCGTTGGATGCATCGATCGCTTGGTCAACCACAGGGTTAGACGGTTCACGTCGCTTCCTGGATCGTATATGGCGTCTGTTTGTCATAGAGGAAACAAATGAATTGTCACCAAAAATAGTTGATAGTGTAACGAATAATACCTTAGAAAAGGTATACCACGAAACAGTAAAGAAAGTAACCGAAAACTTTGAAGAGCTTCGTTTTAATACAGGGATTTCTCAAATGATGGTTTTTGTAAATGAGGCATATAAAGCAGATCAAATTGCTAAAGATTATGCAGAAGGATTTGTTAAACTATTATCACCAGTTGTACCTCACTTATCAGAGGAACTATGGAGCATACTCGGGCATGACGAAACAATTGCTTACCAGTCTTGGCCAGCATTTGATGAAGCAAAACTTGTGGAAAACGAAGTGGAAATAGTTATTCAAGTAATGGGAAAAGTCCGAGCGAAAATGATGGTAGACAAAGATGCTTCTAAAGAAGAGTTAGAGGCAAAAGCATTAGACAATGAAGCAATTAAAGAAAGATTAGAAGGTAAGACAGTTAGAAAAGTGATTGCAGTCCCTGGAAAACTTGTTAATATTGTAGCTAATTAATTGGTAGGTGACCGATTGCTGTTTTTAAGTAGTTAAATAAGGACGACTTGCTGTGAAGCAGAACTTACGATTATGACAATATAATTGGAAATTCTGCTTCTTATTATTCTGGTTTTGCAAGGTTTTAGATAGTTATTAATTCAAAATCCGATTAACTGCTAATGTTATACAGGGTTAATTAACTTAACGATTCTTTAAACTGATGTTGGATCATTTGTATATATAATTGTTTCATGTGCTGAAAAAATTAAAAGAAAGTATCTATTGACTTTATTATTTGTGTCCTGTATTATAAAATTTGCTGCTTTGATTTGTTGATTCGATAATTGAAAAATCATTGACAGCGTTGCGAGTATGTGTTATCATTAAAGATATTGTCGCGAAGATGTTGCGATAATGATTTTGATCTTTGAAAACTGAACAAAACAACCAATATGTTAAGAAGTAACATGCTAGTCAAGTAATGAGTGAGCGAACT